>CAYPXS010000010.1:0-23217 GCA_964414725.1 uncultured Dehalococcoidia bacterium | reverse complement strand
CCACTTGTGACCGTTTCAACATTTTCTAAATATGCCTTTGGCCCCAGACTCGTTAGGTCGACCCCTTTAATATCTTTTAAATCACAGGCGGGAAGGTTAACGTTTAGCAAAATTGTTGATTCGGACTTTTGATCGTGCACTATTTTAGCTATCTCAGCACCCAGCAAGGCAGCAGCAGAATATATCACATCCTGCCTGTAGAAAACAGATACGGCGATAGAATTGATTCCCCGAAAGTATCCGTGCAGAGCCGCGCCAAAGGTACCAGAATTAAAAACATCTAACCCCATGTTAGCGCCTTGATTGATACCTGAAACTATCATATCTATGGGTTCAGAACACAAAGACTCACACGCCATGATCACACAATCAGCTGGAGTACCGTCTACAGTGTATGTGGGACATTTCATACCATTTGGAGTCTGCACCTTTTCAACAGTTAGTGGGCTCGTAAGAGTCATAGACGCCCCCTTACCACTTTGATCCCGGTCAGGAACTACTACTGTCAAATCGGCTATTTCCTCCAAAGATTTAGCTATAGACCATAAGCCTGGGGAGTGGATTCCATCATCATTTGTTAACAATATACGCATTAATACCAACCTCTGAACGACAAATTAATTTTCTGACACAGCGACAATTATAAAGGCGATTTTTCAGTAAAAATTTAGCTCTGTTCTAAAACTACGTTACAGTAATCGTAGATATCTTCTTTACGATACTTTTGATTGTCGGAAAGCCATCAGTAATACCCATTTACAAATCTCTTACCGCCGGGACGCCTCCCATTGTTTCAGCAAACTGAATGGCATTTTTTATCGAATCTGAAACAGCTTGTACCGCACCAGCAATGACGCGATTCATGTCGCTAAAAGCATCGATATTTCCTTGCTCGCCCGTCGATATCGCGAACATGGTGTCCCCATCGCCAATCAAGTGCGAGGGCCTAATCGCTAAAGCTAATCCATCGTGTGCATTTACAGCTAATCTTTTAGCCTGAGCCTTGGTTAACCTAGCGTTGGTAGCTACAACTCCAATCGTGGTATTTGAGTTAATATCCGGTAATTTGAACGAATTCCCAGATATTAAATCATCCATAGAATTGGACATCCCACCATCATTTCTAGGACCAGCTAGTAATAATCCATTTTCAGAATCGTACACACTTCCTATGGCATTCACGGCAACCAAAGCTCCCACCAATAGGCCATCCCCAAGATCAATACTGGAAGAACCCAATCCGCCTTTAACAGCTTTTTGTGGACCTTGGGTCTTAGCTACCGTCGCACCAGTCCCTGCCCCTATACAACCTTGCTCAACGGGATCGCCGGAAGCATATTTGCAGGCATGGTATCCATTTTCAGCGGTAGGCCGAACCTTCGAATCACCAATTCCTAAATCAAACAAGATAGCGGAAGGCACTATCGGCACTACGCTATCTCCCACTTTCACTCCAATCCCATTTTCCTCTAAATATCGCATTGCCCCATCGGCAACTCCTAAACCGTATGCGCTCCCTCCTGAAAGCATAATTGCGTGAATTTCTTCCACTCGGTTGATGGGATCCAGTACATCGGTTTCCCGGGTGCCGGGGGAAGCTCCGCGAACTGATACACCACCAAGAGAACCTCTTGGGCACAATATAGCTGTGCATCCAGTAATCGCATCGCGGTCGCTCCAATGTCCGACCGTAATACCTGGAACATCTGTAATTCCATTACTCATAATTTTTCCAAAAATAAGGCCCGCTATCTTAGATAAAAGCAGGCCCCGAATGACTTATTTTCCATAACTACAAAAATTGGTTTTCGAGGCTCACCATCTTTCGAAAGATTGGCTGCAGGTGACGATTTTATCAAGTAAGTCAATAGGAATAAATATACTCAAATTCTGTTTAATTTTTTTTCATAACAATTAGGAACAAATTAATCTTGAGTAAAGCGCCCCAATTCTGCTAGAATAAAGGTCGTGAAATTAGAGACTTTTCCTTGGTTGGTAAAACAGCCATTCAGCTTGGGCAACAGTGTCCGCATTTACGTCTCAGAGACGGCAACCCTCCGCCCTATTTTTATGAAGAATAGCTGCGTAAGTTTAAATCGATTTATATCTAGTCCAAAAGACTGCTTTTAGGGAGAATCACACATGGCAACTTTAAAGCCAGAAAATAACGACGAATATTCAGCGAGTGATATCCAAGTTCTTGAAGGAATGGAAGCGGTTCGCAAACGGCCCGGAATGTATATTGGCAGTACTGATCAAAGAGGATTACACCATCTGATATACGAAATCGTAGATAACAGTGTAGATGAATTTATGGGTGGATATTGTAGCTCTGTAAAGGTGACGATCCAAGAAGATGGCTCTGTTCTGGTCAAAGATGATGGCCGAGGGATCCCTGTTGATAAACACGCAACCACCGGAATGACAGCATTGGAAACTGTGATGACCACATTGCATGCTGGTGGGAAATTCGGAGGTAAGGCCTATGCAGTATCTGGAGGGCTGCATGGGGTTGGAGCATCAGTTGTAAACGCCCTCTCCAAGTGGGTAAAAGTTGCTGTAACTCGAGACAATAAAATATTTAGGCAGGAATATTCTAGAGGAATCACACAAACTGAAATGAGTTCGGAACAAGATCCGAATGGCAAGACCAATGCAACCGGAACTACCATAGAATTCATGCCAGATAACGAAATCTTTGGGGACCTTGTATATGATTTCGCCGTCCTTTCAAATAGATTTAAAGAAATGGCATACCTAAATAAGGGCTTAGAAATTTCTTTCAAGAGTGACTGGCATTCCAGCAGATGGCCTAGCAATGAAGTTACCTACTATTTCGATGGAGGAATTTCCAGTTTCGTTAGGGGTCTAAACCAAAAAAGAGGTGTGGTTCACGAAGAGCCCATATATGTCGAAAAAGATTTTGAAGGGACTAAGGTTGAAGTGGCCCTTCAATACAACGACTCTTACAGCGAATTTGTTTATGCGTTTGCAAACTGCATAAACACAGAGGATGGAGGTACCCACGTTACGGGTTTCAGATCAGCTCTAACACGAGTACTAAATGACTTCGGTAAAAAATCAAAACTTATCAAGGAAAACGAACCAAATTTAGCTGGGGAAGACACCAGAGAAGGCATCACTGCCGTGATCAGTGTCAAATTGAAGGATCCACAGTTTGAAGGTCAAACAAAGAACAAACTCGGTAACCCAGAAGCTCGAACTCAAGTGGAAACCGTCCTAGGGGAAGCCCTCCAAATATTCCTTGAAGATAATCCTAAGGAAGCAAAGGCAATTATCGACAAGTGCATGACATCCCAAAGAGCCAGAGAAGCGGCTAGAAAGGCACGAGAGTTAATTATCCGTAAAAACGCCATGGATGGCGGTGGACTGCCAGGTAAACTTGCTGACTGCTCGGAGAAAAACCCAGCGTTATGTGAAATTTATCTAGTTGAAGGGGATTCAGCTGGTGGTACTGCAAAAATGGGAAGGAATCGAAGATTCCAAGCGATTCTACCTCTCTGGGGAAAAATATTAAATGTAGAAAAGGCAAGGGCCGACAAAATAGTAGAACATGACGCTATTAGGTCAATGATCACAGCCATTGGAGCTGGACTTGATGAAGATTTCGATGTGGAAAAGCTGAGATATCACAGAGTGATTATCATGTGTGACGCAGATGTTGACGGTTCTCACATAAGAACCCTTTTATTGACTTTTTTCTTCAGGCATATGCCTGAACTAATCCATCATGGACACTTGTACATAGCGCAACCTCCTCTATACAAGATAGCTGTAGGGAGAAAAGATCAGTATGTATATTCGGAGGGGGAAAGAGAAGAAGTTCTGGAACAACTTGAAGGAAAAAGAAATGTGAATATCCAACGTTACAAAGGTTTGGGGGAGATGAATTCAGACCAACTTTGGGATACCACAATGAATCCTGAAAGCCGTACGCTGCTGCAAGTAAGTGTTGCTGATGCGGTAATTGCAGATGACACTTTTACCGTACTTATGGGTGATGAAGTCGCTCCTCGAAGGAACTTCATTCAGACTCATGCCTTAGAAGTAACGAATCTCGATATTTAATGGGCTGTGTATAGAAAAACCTCAACCCGTGCGGTATGATCGGCAACCCTGATTGGTATCAACAAAGGCTAAGTAATACTGGAGATTGATTATGACCTCGGAAAGAGTGGCCTACGTAAACGGCGAGATAGTGCCAGAGAGAAACGCATCCATATCTATTCACGATCGAGGATTCTTGCAGGGCTACTCTGTTTTTGATACTACCCGTACTTTCAAGCATAAAATTTTCAAACTTGATGAACACTTAGATCGTTTTTACAACTCTTTAAAATATGCTCGACTTGACCCTGGAATGGATCACTCCAAAATGGCTGAAATAACCATGGAGGTCCTTGAGGCCAATCTTCCCCTGATTGACAACGACGACGATTATTGGGTTACACAGAGAGTGTCCAGAGGAGTCTCCGGACCGAAAGGGGAAACTCCAACAGTCATCGTAGAAACTGTTCCTCTTCCTTTTAAAGCCAGGGCGAAATATTACAAGAATGGGATGCCCGTCGTAATACCTTCCGTTAGGCGTACACCACCTGAAGTCTTAAGCCCCAGAGCTAAAATACAAAATTACGCAAATCTTGTTCAAGCAGAATTCGAAGTCAAAGACAAAAATCCGGATGGATGGCCAATCCTTCTAGATATGAACGGAAATCTTTGTGAAGGCCCAGGAAGCAATTTTTTTATAGTGAAAAATGGTGCAGTGGTGACCCCCAGAGAACAATTTGTATTGGCTGGTATCAGCCGATCTACCACTATTGAACTTGCGCAAGAACTGGGTATAGAGACGCGAGAAGAAGATATTGACCTATATGATGCCTACACCGCTGATGAATCATTTGTAACATCCACCAGCTTTTGTATATGTCCAGTGTCCTCCATTAACGGGTCCCAAGTGGGTGATTCTAAAATAGTACCCGGCCCTGTGACCTCACGGCTCTTGAACGCCTACAGCGGACTCGTGGGAATTGATATACAAGGACAATACCTATCCAGGCTATAACCTACCCAGAAATCTCCTTAAACCAGTGCTTTATTTTCTAACCCCACATTGAAGTTGAAAAATACCTCTCGCCTATATCATTAAAAATAGTAACAACATGCCCAGATGTAAGTTCCTCAGCAACTTGCCTAGCCCCTAGTAAATAGGCGCCTGACGATTGGCCTACAAAAATACCCTTTTTTGCTAATTCATTAGACACTTCGTATCCTTCAACGACATCAACATTAATCATCCGATCCACTACTGACCTATCAAACGTGTCCGGAATAATATGACCTTCACTTAATGGTTTTAGTCCTTCCACTCCAGGCCATTCCTCAAAATCTATACAAATCACCTCTATGGAAGGATTGGTTTCTTTCAATCTTCGTCCAATTCCACTGATGGTTCCCCCTGTACCAACCCCACCTACAAAGTGGGTAATAAAAGGGGCTTGCTCCAAAAGTTCAACAGCTGTAGTTTCATAATGAGCTAAAGGATTATTGGTATTGCTATACTGGTCGCAATAAAAATATTTCTCTGGATTCTGTTCGTATCTTCTTTTCACCTCGTATAAAGCTTCGTCATAACCCAATTGGGCGTCAGTAAATATGAGGCTCGCTCCATGAGCATTTAATCGTTTTTTCCTTTCCTCACTAGCGTTCTCAGGCATCACCAATTCAACCGGAAAACCAAGAATGGCACCAACCATTGCGTATGCAATCCCTGCGTTACCAGAAGTAGCATCAAGAATCGTTTTTCCTTCCTTCAGATTTCCAGAAAGGACTGCCTCAGCCAACATTCTTAAGACTGGCCTATCCTTGATTGAACCACCAGGATTTAATTGCTCAAACTTCGCAGATATATGAGTAGCCCCTATGTCCCATGGAAGGTCTAACTGAACCATTGGTGTATTACCAATGGCCTGCAATGCAGGATATCGATTCACGAAATTTTGTATATTTTGAGCGTATGGCAAGTGATTTATTAGCCTCTATTTTTGACAAAATAATAGGAGACAGAAGAGCTGTCTCCTCAATGAGTATATCTTCTGATATTTTAGCAGTCTAGCAAAGGAAAAAAATTCATTAGTGGTGAAACAGTCTTGAGCACTTTTTCACATACAGTTACTATGAAGTAATAAAGTCGATGTCTGGAAAATTATGGATACCAACGACGCTATAAACAGAATCCTTCAACTAAGAGGTCTCATCGACCACCATAATCACCTTTATTTCGTCGAAAATAACTCTGAAATTGGTGATGGGCAATTCGATCGTATGATGTTGGAACTTCGAAGCCTTGAGAACCGTTTTCCTGACTTGATCACTAGTCAGTCGCCTACACAGAGGGTGGGCGCCGCACCTCTTACTGGTTTTTCACAAATATCTCATGAAATCCCAATGCTTAGCCTTTCAAATGCATTTTCCGACAACGATTTATCAGCGTGGTATCAAAGACACTTCTCGATGTTAGATGATACTGATTTTGAGATGGCCTGCGAACTTAAATATGACGGTCTGGCAGTATCGTTATTATATGAACACGGCTTATTTACCCGTGGAGCAACGAGAGGTAATGGTATGACGGGAGAAGATGTGACGCTAAACCTAAAGACCATTAAAACCATACCCTTGCGCTTGCACGGAGAATTCCCTGATCTTCTTGAGGTTAGGGGAGAAGTTTACTTTCCAAAATCCGAGTTCATGAAATTCAACACGCTAAGAGAACAGGAAGGCCTTCAAACTTATGCTAATCCTCGTAATACAGCTGCCGGCTCTCTAAGGCAATTAGATTCAAATGTAACGGCCACCAGACCTCTTGATATATTCGTTTACTCGTTAGCTCAAGTTGAAAGCAGCATGAGCTTCAACACTCAACTTGAAACTTTGAGCTATCTCAAAAGTTTGGGGTTCAAAATAAACGCAAATAATTCATTAGCAAAAACCATTGGTGAGGTAGCAGAATACCATAATATATGGATGCAAAATCTATCATCACTTGACTATGACTGTGACGGAATAGTTGTAAAAGTAAACAGACTGGATTACCAACAACATCTAGGAAATATAGGAAGAGAACCCAGGTGGGCAATAGCTTACAAATTCCCAGCCATCCAAGCGCAGACTAGGCTCATCGATATACGGTTAAATGTTGGAAGAACAGGAAGGATAAACCCTTATGCTTTACTTGATCCTGTTGAAGTTGGGGGAGTTATTGTAAAACAAGCAACTTTGCATAATTCTGACTACATCTACTCCAAAGACCTGCAAATAGGCGACTGGGTGATAATCGAACGAGCCGGAGAAGTTATACCCCAGATTGTTAAAAGCGACAAAGAGAAAAGAACAGGAAATGAAATACCTTTTTCGATGCCCGATTCGTGTCCAAGTTGCAATGTGGGACTAGTAGATAGGGTAGATGAGGCAGGAATTTACTGTACAAATTCGACATGTCCAGCGCAACTAGAAAGACTCGTAGAACATTTTGTAAGCAAAGGCGCCATGGATATTGAAGGAATGGGGGGGAAAGTAGGAATTTCCCTGATACAAAACGGCCTTATTGCAGATGTTGCCGATATTTATTTTCTACAAAAAGAAAAACTCGAACAGATAGATAGAATGGGTGAAAAGAGTGCAGATAACCTATTAAGAGCAATAAATGAAAGTAAAAAACAATCTCCTGCACGAATACTAACGTCTCTAGGAATTCCGCACATTGGATCAGAAATATCATACTTGCTTATGGACAAATTCACTTCTATAGATGAACTAATTGCCTCTGATCAGGAAACACTTCTCAATATCTCTTCAATTGGGCCAAAAATATCCGAAAGTATTGCTGAATACTTTAGCAAGCCCAATAACAAAAGAATCATAGAGAAATTTCGGTCGGCAGGACTAAACATGGTGTCCGAATCACTTCCCCAATCCGAAAACACTAATTTATTGGACGGTCTGCGATTTGTTGTAACTGGAAGACTTGATAGCTACAGTAGGACAGAAATACAGGACTTGATAAAAAAACATGGAGGGAAAGTTAGTGGTTCTATATCCAAAGGCACTGATTATTTGTTAGCCGGGCAGGATGGAGGGTCTAAGCTTGTTACTGCTTCTACTTTAGGAGTGCAAATAATTACGGAAACAGAGTTTGAATCACTTATTGATAAAAGGTGAAACTAAGCGTAGTGGTCTATTTCATAAATTGGGCACTACCCGGTTCAAAAACAAGTCAAGCTGTTTAGGTTGGTCGTAGGAAGCAAATCTTACTATTATGGTTTCAGCACCAACATCCTCATAAGTTTTTATCCTAGCAATAACTTCCTCAGGCGATCCCCAAGGACCCCATCTTTCCTGCCATATATTCACCCCATAATAAGCCTTCAAAAAATGATCCGATTCCTCTGTTAAATCTTCTTTGTTATCTCCCATATTTACTGTCATATAAAAACTTTTTTCCATTTTAGTAAAACCAGAAGCACCTGGGCCATAATATTCAGAGACTTTATCAAGAACCAATTCATATTCATCTGGAAAATCCGAAATAGAAATTAACCCATCTCCAAGAAGTACCCGTTTGTACTGTCTATCCAATTTGGAACGGCCATGAGCCGCAATCAGAATAGGAACACCGTTAGATTGAGGAGAAATCGGTTTAATTGACACATCTTTAACTTTGAAGTGCTCACCCTCAAAAGTTACTGACTCTCCTTTAGTGAGCGGTTTGAAAATTTTTATCGCTTCTTCAAATCTGCCTGCTCTCTTTCTGGGATCGACACCCACATTATTCCATTCCTGCCTTTGAGCATCGTTGAAAGCACCACCTACCCCCATTCCCAGTACAACCCTGCCTTCAGAAACCAGATCCAAAGTAGTGGCTACGTGGGCAAGTTGAACAGGATGCCTTAAAGAGGCGAGCAACACCGCGGTACCAAGCCGTATGGTCTTTGTCCTCGAAGCAATAGCAGATAAGGCCGCAAAAGGCTCTAATCTTGGTTTTGCAGTTAAACTATCGCCTACCCAAACGGAGTCGATGCCAGCGGCCTCGACAATTTCAGCCATTTCGATTATTTGATCTATATTAGTCGGAGGTTTATCTGCCATCAATAAACCCCGAGTAGGAAGTAACACACCCAATTTTGTCATATCTGCACCAATTCTTGGAAAAGTTTTTTTAAATGATACCCATATTTTTTAGGAATCCATTCTCTATTTTTTCACATTTGCGTAAATCCTCTGGAGTATCAAGATCTATAAGTAATCCTTCAGGGCGAATCACTTCAAAAGGAATTCCACGATCTTTTGCATACTCGTAGTGTTTTCTATAACTATCGATACCTAATAGAGGAATCAAGTCAGTTTGGTTTGGAAAAAGAATGCAGTTAGTACCACCGTCCGATTCCGATGAAACTAAAACGGCAAGACTGCCGTTATCAGAAAGTTCAATCACCGAGTCTATATCACCTGGAGTAACAAATGGAAGATCACCTGGCAAGTACACTGTTCCATTTCCCATCTGGCTAATTTCAGAGATCCCAACTGAAACGTCAAAATTCAAATCCCCTGAATTTGAATCAAGCCAATTGACCCCCATCTGTTGGCAGACCTGAGCCACTTCCAATCCACCGCCAACTACGTATACAGCCTCCACCGTAGACTCTGCGGATGCTTTCAGCACCCTCCTCAAAAGGGCTACAGTTAATAGCTCTCTGCTAGGTCCGTCTAGGACATCAATGAGTCTAGATTTACCTTCCGATGGAACTTTCATTGGTATCAGGATAGAGAATTGATCCACTTAGCTATGCACTTATATCAAGAATAAATTCAGCTAATTGTTTTTTTTCTTGATTAGTTTCCATAACCGTTTTAGTCACAAAAACCTCCATACCTAACGATTCTATGCTCTGTTTCATGGAAACATCTATCTCATCAATGATAAACGTGTCACAAAGACCAACATATTGACGAGCTACTCCTAGAGAGGATACATCATGCCCAAGTTCCTGCAGAATTTTGGCTGCTGGGCCTTTAATGGCTTTCCCTCCTACTATAGGACTGACAGCAACTGATTTTCCTGGATATGACTGAACTATCTCTCGAAATTCAGGCACCGCTAAAATCGGAGCAACACTCAAAAAGGGATTGGAAGGACAAAATACTAGAAGATCCATGTTCATTAGAGATTCTTTGGCATCTTTAGTGATCCGGCAATTTTGGGATCCCTCGAAATCTATAGATTTAACGACAGGTTCACATCGGTTTTTCACAAAATATTCTTGAAATGACATGATTCCATCATCTGTTTGGACCGTGGTCCTTATGGGATCGTCAGTTGCTGGCAATAACCTGTGCCGTACACCCAAAGTCTCCGTCAATTTCGCGCAGACCTCCGTCAATGTTTTCCCTTCATCCATCATTTGGGTACGGAAAAGGTGAGTGGCAAGATCTAGATCACCCAGATTAAACCAAGCATCTGCACCATACTCCTTTAACTTTCCTAAAGTCCTAAATGACTCATTTTGAAGCCCCCAACCCATTTCCACATTTGATACTCCCGCTAAGGTGTACATTACGGTATCAAGGTCAGGAGACACATGTAACCCATAAAACCTATCATCATCTGCAGTGTTTATTATCACCGTTAGCTCATTAGGACATAATATTTGAGAAAAGCCGAGAGCTAATTTCGCACCGCCAACTCCACCTGCTAGAGCAACTACCGATCTCATCAATTTCCATCTCCTAAAGATTCCATAATTTTCAATACTATATATCTGACTTACACAATATAATCAACATGCTAAAATCCTTTCAATAACAGTGGATTAAAGCTCGCTTCATTAGCTCTGGAGAACTCTCATTCGCATCTCCCAACTAAGCCTCCTTAATTTTCGAAATTACAAGGAATTGGAACTCGCGTTACCTTTGGGGACCACAATCATTCAAGGGGCAAACGGACACGGGAAAAGCAACCTATTAGAAGCCATCTATATGATGTCTATTGCCAAATCCACAAAAGTCACCACGGACAGGGAATTAATAAACAACCTATCAGTCATGCACCTTGAGCAAGAAAAATTAAGCTACTCTAAAATTGCATGTGTTACTGAACACCTACAAGGTTCTGAAAATCTTGAAATTCATTACAGATGCCAGTCATCAGAAAACTCTCACGGCTTTACAGCTCAAAAGTTTATCAGAATAAACGGCACTCCTAAAAGATCTTCAGAACTAGTTGGTATTGTCAACGCCGTCCTATTTAGTGTGAGTGACCTCGATTTGATATATGGCAGTCCATCAGTACGACGAAGGTACCTAGATATATTACTTTCACAAATCGATCAAAAATACCTGAAATCGATACAACAATACCAAAAGGCAAACACACAAAGAAACCACCTTTTAAAACTTATAAGAGAAAATGCAGCGTCTAATGAAGAATTGAAATACTGGGATGAGCTTTTAGCAAAAAATGCGGTTCTCCTCACGAGAAAACGGAAGACGGCAATTAAAACCCTAGAGGAATCCTCGTTGCCGTTCCATAGATCCATGGCCAGTAGCTCCGAAACGTTGACCATGCACTACCTGAGTCCTGCCGATTTTTCAAAAGACATCAGTATAGAAAACTTCATCCATAAATTAGAAGAATCCAGAAAAAAAGACATAGCGCAAGGATCTACAAATATAGGTCCTCATAGAGATGACCTGCTCTTTAAAATCAATGATATGGACGCTTCCAAGTACGCTTCAAGAGGCCAATCAAGAACAGCGATTTTAGCTTTAAAGATGGCTGAATCTGAATTCTTATATCATCAGAGAAAAACAAAACCAGTTCTGCTTCTAGACGATGTGATGTCTGAATTAGACCAAGAACGCAGGGAACAAATAGTAGATCACATAGGAGATCATGACCAAGTCATTGTTACTACTGCCGAACCAAGTAACATTCCAAATTCATTCACAAATGAATCCAATAGATTACAAATAATAAATGGTTCCGTAAAAATAATTTAGAATTAAACTAGTTAGCATGGAGAGAAACAATCAGAAATCAATATTGGCCGCAGCGCAAATAATATTGAAATCAAACTACACGATAGCTCTAATTGGAGCCGGTTTGTCTGTAGGAAGTGGAATACCAACCTTCAGAGGAGCAGGTGGGCTTTGGACAAAATTAGGAGAACCCTCCAACAACGGATACGAAAATTTTCTTACAAATCCCACAGCATGGTGGGATCAAAATCTAAACTCGGAAATAGATCCTGAAAGAACAAAATTTAGAAACGCCATCGAAAAGGCACAACCAAATTCTGGACATTTTGCTTTGGTTGAACTAGAAAAGATAGATATTCTAAAACACCAAATTACCCAAAATATTGACAACCTACATTACGTAGCTGGTTCAAGTAACGTTACTGAAATTCATGGCAATAGAACTAAACTAAGATGCACTACCTGTGAATTAAGATGGGATCGTGAAGAATTCGAGAATATATTGCCAAAGTGGCAATATATTCTGCCACCGAAATGCCCAACATGTTCAGGGATTATAAAACCTGACACTGTTATGTTTGGCGAACCCATACCCCTATCAATCTTAAATAGCTGCGTAAATGAAACCAATTTAGCTGATTGCATTTTGGTAATTGGTACTTCCGCGACAGTCTATCCAGCCGCCAGTTTTCCACAACAAGTATTATCATCTGGGGGGAACATAATAGAAATTAACCCAGAAGAAACTCCTCTTTCTGAATTTGCGGCCAGTTCTGTTAAGGGGCCTACTGAAAACTCCTTGCCAAAATTGATACATGAAATAAAAAAACTTATTGCCAATGACAATATTTAACAAATCAACAATTCTGGCTGGAAGCGCTCACATCACTGCTATGCTCGCAGGGATTTTACTAATATTTTTCCCCGTGGTGAGTGACATAGATCAAATAACAAATTCGGGTAATTTTACCCAACAATATCAAGTGAATAAAACAATATTTGAAGCATTGGGACCACAAGGTCTTTTCGTAATAATATTGCCTTGGGCACTCTCAGGAATATGTCTTTTGTCTTCGGTCATGGCAAAATCAACTAGTAAAAATCAGAGGACACTGATTCTCAGATGGAAGTCCTATTCGTGGGCAATGTCGGCCATATTCATAGTATTTATAATACTCAGCGTGTCTTCAGTAGGAAAATTCTATATTCCATCGGGTTTTCTTGCTTTGGCATCTGCTTTCTACAATCGGTAAGGGAATAGATTGAAATACGACAAAATTGTTATTGGAGCGGGTTCGGCTGGTGCAGTATTAGCTTCCCGTTTGTCGGAAGATCCAGATTGCTCTGTACTCTTATTAGAGGCGGGTCCAGATTATCCAAACTTCGAAGAATTACCTTCTGACCTAAAACATGGATGGGGAACCGGTCCAGATATCGTTGTCGGCGGCCTTCACGACTGGCAATTTACGGGAACCGCATCCAAATTATCAAAAGATATGCCCGTACCACGTGGAAAAGTCACGGGCGGTACTAGTGCTATTAATGGACAAGTTTTTCTAAGGCCACTTCCCGAAGACTTTGAAAGGTGGGTAGAGTGGGGAAATGATAGGTGGAGCTTTGAAGAGTGCCTTCCCTACCTACGCAAAATCGAAACAGACTTAGATTACTCTGGTGACTTCCATGGACAGGATGGACCAATTTTGGTTAAAAGACATCCTTTGCAATCCTTAACAGATGATCAGCAGGCATTCTACAAAGCTTGTCAATTTCTTGGTTATCCTGAAAATTTAGATCATAATCTACCTGATGCTACAGGTGTGGGCCCATACCCTTTAAACAACCCAGATGGAATAAGATTCAGCACAGCTTTAGGTTACCTATCTCAAAGCAGGCATCGTATTAATTTAACCATTAGAGCAAATTGTGTCACCCAAAAAATCCTATTCGACGGAAATATAGCAACGGGGGTAGAGGTGACAAGTGGTGAGGAAATTTTCCAAGTAGAGGGGAAAGAAATAATCCTTTCTGCTGGCGCAATTGCAACACCTCAAATTCTAATGTTGTCTGGAATAGGGCCAAAGGAATCATTATCCCAATTCAATATAGATATGGTGAGTGATTTACCTGGAGTCGGTCAAAATCTTAGGGATCATCCTACAGTTCACACCACATGGCAGCCCCACAGCACATTCAACAAACCGGAACAAAAAATAGGGCCCCAAAAGGTTGCTTTACGGTACACATCTAAGGGCTCTAAATATCAAAACGACATGATAATGATAATGCGTTTCAGCCATGAAATAGGTGATACAGGCGCACTTATGATTTCTGTCGGAATATATCTTGCTGAAAGTGCCGGGGAAATATCTCTCCAGTCTAATGACATCAATACTCAACCATTACTTAATTACAATTTATTAGACCAAGAATATGACTTAAAGAGATTAAGGGAGGGAGTTAGAATTGCAGACCAAATAGCGAAGGCTCCTAGCTTTGAAAACATGGTCGTTAGCAGGATATCTCCAACCGAAAAAGTGCTAGGAAATAATGATCTACTTGATAGTTGGATGCTGGAAAACGTCCTTACAATGCATCACATTTCTGGCACCTGCAGAATGGGCATAAACTCCGACACGCTGGCAGTTGTAAATCAATATGGCAGCGTATACGGTACAAAGCATCTCAGAATCGCAGATGCCTCAATATTGCCAGATTGCCCTAGGGCTAATACAAATGTCGCAGCCATGTTAATTGGTGAGAGAATATCCGATTTTATCAAAGCCAATGACTAGATTCCAAACCAGTATTCCCTCACTATAAATGTTGATGTGACGAATACTGTCGGATCTTGAGAACGACTATCTCTTTCATCTTACTGACGCATAAATTCATAATTGACAACAAATCATTGATATCTCGATTGACCGCCTCTGACATACCAGAGATATATGCTTGTCTCAATTCAGTATTAACATTAAATTTTGATATCCCAGTAAGTATCAACTGCGAAATCATTTCATCTGACAATCCTGACGCACCATGCATTACCAAGGGAAGCTGAGTTGTTTCACGGATTTTATAGAGTCTTTGGAAATCCAATTTAGGTTCCGATTCATATTTTCCGTGTATGTTGCCAATACAAATTGCCAGGGCATTGACCTTGGTTTTTGATATGTAGTCATTTACCGATAAAGGATTTGTCAAAAGTGCTTGGTAATCCGAAATTGTCACACCATCTTCAGTACCAGAAAGGCGTCCTAATTCTCCTTCCACAAAGCCTCCGATGTTTATTATTTCTTGAGCGCATAATCTGGTGAATTCTATATTCTCTTCATAGTCATACGTCGATCCATCTGGCATAAAAGAAGTAATACCAGCCTCAATACCTTCAGCAACAGCTTCGATGCTATCGATGTGATCTAGATGAATAGAAATCGGTGCCGTCGAAAAGCGAACTGCTTCCAATGCCATTGCTATAAGAGATCTGCTTCCCCTTTCCAGGGAAGCGGGATGCATCTGAATAATTACCGGAACGCCTTCTTGTTCTGCACCTTCTACGACAGCTTTAACGCCTTCAAAGTTGTATACATTAAAAGCACCGATAGCAATATTTCTTGAGTCGGCCCATTTCAAAATATCAAAGGAGGATGTAATCATTTAATACTCTAATTTCTCATCCTCAATATCACCTCCGAGATTGCCGTGGGCCCACCTACATTACCTGGAAAAAGAATCAATTTTGATCCAGGATATTTTGATTCGGCTCCCATTTCTAAAACCAAAACTCCGGGAGAAATTTGCCCAGGAACAGTAGCTCTCTTCATATTCAAAGCGTTAACAATAATATTCGAAGATGTCATACCCCCTTTTGATATTAGATATCTGGGCTTAACCGAAATTCCAGAAACAACTGATGTCATTGCATCAGTAATTATGGTTCCGATCTTCAAATACTCCTCAGGTGAAGAACCCGTTATGACCTCTCTACTTGTGTATATAACAGTGTCTTTAGATTCATTCAAAAGCATATTAGCTCTTTCAATCACACCATATATGTGTTCTATATCCTCTTTCAGTACCTTGTCCACTTCCAACTCCAAGCCGTGCACATTAGGTAAATCTAGTAAGCTCTCTAATTGTGATGTGCTACCGGGTACGTGGGATCCCACGAGTATTAGTGCTCCACCATTATCGGTATATCCCATTTCTTCTTTGGTCAGGATCGGTCTTTCCCTTTGCCCGAGACGAGATCGTACAAAAGAAGCCGAAGAGCGTATCAAATAATTCTTGCCGTATTTATACTGAAGTCGCAAAATTGCCAAAGCAACTACATCCAAATCTCTCATATCCGCCGCATTAACTATGCATATATCATTTCGGTTCACTTGCTTTAGTTTTTCTTCGACTACATTGGGGCCACCAATCCTAATTTCATCTATAGAAATGGTTATTACATCTTCAGAGGGAACTCTACCTTCAGTTTTTTCTTCTATCCAGTCACAAAGGTTAGAAGATTCATATCCAAATGCGGAGTCTTTAGCAAACGGAGTTTGGGCCACTGGAGCGAGCATACCACCATCAGAAACATATTGAACGTTGTCAATAGTGTAACGGCCCCCCTGGATAAAAAATGGGATAAATATAATTCCGTCGTCGGAATTTCCCATTCCTTTCGCCAGGGCATCGACTTCTGCTGGAAAATGTCCGCGAAGAGTTGAATCAGATCTAGAAATTACCGATATCGGCATTTTTAAATGTTCAGCTATCTGACTGAATTCAATACCCAATTCGGTGTTTATCTTGACTGCTTGTTCCTCAGTTTTAGCTCTTGTATTTATCAACAAGAAGGTCGCCTCTTCCAATTGAAATCTTTCAGAAAGAAGAACATCAAGAGACCATTGGGTTAGAAAAGCAGCATTGTAAACTGTTTGGGCCCCGGTAGGATCATCATCCAAAATGAAAACCATCGATGGAGAAGCTTCTAGAATCGTCTCAATTTCTGGTATTAAATCTTGGGGCCATATAGGAGGCAAGGAATCTAGAGTTGCTTTTAAAGGCACCGGGTGATACTGCATAAAATCCCCCAACTAAACTCGGCGTACACTGGTCTTGAATGCAGAATATCGTGATTGTTAAATTTTCTATCCAATCAATCACATTTAGGCAGGTTCAAACATAGGTAGGGCTATTTCTCCATCGCCTTGTTCTTGCCAGACTACTTTTACTCTCATACCAATCTTTATATCTTCAATCGGATTATCCACATTTACAACATTAGTCATCATCCGAAATCCTTCATCTAGGTCCACATAGGCGACAGCATACGGTCCCAGATCTTTAAAGGCAGGATGGCGACTTTGCATAACAACACTATATGTATATACAACGCCCTCCCCTTTGGAAGTATTCCAAGTTGTTTCTAGGCAACCACATGTGTCACAGTGTGCTCTCGGATAAAAAATTACTTTGTCTGTGCAATCGGGATTATCACAGGTTTGATAAACAAGATTTCTCTCCTTTGTCGCTTCCCAGAAAGGTTCTGTATCAGGTTCAGGAAATCTTGGCTGAGGTCTTAATGTCATTTTTAATTCTCCTAGTCTGTTAGTCTGCTGCAAGAATAGTTGGCGAAGTGGCATGCCTCGCACCAAGCTGACCACCATTCCCAACTGCCACCGCTAATTTGGCATCTTCAACTTGAGAATTTGACTCTCCTCTCAATTGTCGAGTCGCTTCCAACAAAAGGAAAATACCTCTTTCGCCTGGATGATTTGATGAAAGACCTCCACCGTCGGTATTGAGAGCAGGTCCTCCTTTTTGATCAAATTTTAAAATTCCCTGACTAACATAATCTCCCCCTTCCCCTTTTTTACAAAACCCCAAATCTTCGATCATGCACATCACAGTTATGGAAAAAGAATCATAGGCCATCAAAACATCCATTTCACTAGGCGAAACCCCGGCATCCTCAAAAGCTCTAGGACCGGATTGCCCACCAGCACTAACAGTGATATCACCGCCATTTTCTCTATATTTCGTGGCTTCTGCCCCACCAATAATCCATACTGGCGGTTTTTTACAATTCCTCGCAACTTCTTTAGAGGCTATGATTACCGCTCCTCCTCCGTCTGAAACCATACAACACTCAAGCAAATGTAGAGGCCATGCAATCATTCTTGAGTCCAGAACGTCCTGTGTTGTGATTTCATTTACCCCTACAAACTCAAGATCAGTCATTGCTTTAACCGCTTCTGGATTTCGCATCGCATGATATCTAGTCGCTACAGAAATCTCGGCAAATTGTTCATTTGTGGTGCCATATTGATGCATATGGCGTGCCTTTACCATTCCATACCCCGATATCAATGTCATTCCCCACGGGTCTTCCATATTGTTGAAAGGTGTAGGAGAGCCTTGCCCGGTGGCTCCAGCTGTTCCAATCGCTCTCCTATCAGAATGAGATGTGGAACCGTAAGTTAATAATGCAACATTCGCCTTCCCAGAAGCTATCATCGTAGCCGCATGATGCGCTTGAAATTCGTAGGAAGTTCCACCGACGCTGGTGTTATCAATTAACCTCGGATTTAACCCCAAATATTCTGAAATACCAAGCCCGCCAATATTCTGATGAGAACCGGTATCATACACAGCATCAACGTCTTGCCATGAAAGGCCTGCATCCTCTAGTGCCTTAGAGGCGGAAGCCGCCTTAATTTGCAAAGCGCTGACGCCTGGCGCAACTCTTAACGGATATTCGTGTATTCCAACAATTGCAGCTTCCCTAGTTTGTGCCATAAGTAATCCCTCAAATAAATGCTATTAATAATCGAAGTGAAGTTAGCACATGCCTCCTGAGCAGTCAAACCAATATTCGCAACACGAATTTATTGTTCAGAATTTAATTGTCCGATACCCTCATATCATGGCTGCAGAAATTCGAGAAAATGTATATTCCTGTGCAAAGTGCTGTAAGCCTCTGCTTTCAACGCTGGCTTCCTATTGCCAAAATTGTGGTACCTATCTAAGAAAACAAAATTATTCGTTTTTGGACAACTCTTCACTCGGCAAAAACAGTTGGTGGATATGGGTGGTATTCACAATCATTTTCGTAGTTGTATGGCAAGTAATTGGATCACTTCCGTTGGTTGGCTTTTGCGGAATACTTAACGTAGTAAATCTAGGAAGCTACACATGCGATCTTGAAACGTTAGTAATCGCAGGAAATTCAAAGGCTCCGAATTTCCTATTAATGCATATTACTTTTGTGGTTGGAGCCGCAAGCTTCTATATTCTTTTAAAAATCCTACATGGCAAAAACTTACTCCAGGTTTTAACTAAACGACTGCAATTTGATTACAAAAGAAGTTTGTTCGCCCTACTAGTATTTTTTTTATTAGGTGGAATCTCTCTTATAGCCAATTTAATGTCAGGCTCCTCAGATCTAAAATTTCGGGGTGATATACCGGATTTATTAGTGATAACCATAATGGCCTTAGTGCTCGTACCAGTACAAGCAGGATTGGAAGAGGCTTTCTTCAGAGGGTATTTGATCCAAGGGTTTTCTCTGTTGATCAAATCAAGGCTAGCAATATTAATTGTCACATCCTCAATTTTCGCTTCACTGCACCTCATGAATCCAGAGCCTTGGTCCTACGGTATTTTGCCTTATGTTGTTTCTGTTTTCCTTGTCGGATTGTTCATGGGCCTGATAACACTGTTTGATGGCGGAGTGGAACTAGCCGTAGGAGTTCATATTGCTAATAATTTATGGGTACATCTGATAGTAGGCTTAGAAAAATCCATCATCCCGAGTTCATCTCTTTTTATCGCGGATCAAGAAAGTTTAGAGTTGGTATCGACGGTTATACCCTCCCTAATCCAATATGGGATCTTGACAGTAATATTTGCACTCAAATACAAATGGTTTCAAAAACTCAAAGGATATACTGCCCCTTAACCTATTGATAACTAGCATAATCGAAACTATAGTTTTTCGGATGCTAATTGGTTTAATAACGGACACACATCTTCCTGGAAGAGTAAGAACCCTAGGTGAATTAGGTGATCTTCCCGAAAAATTTCTCTCTGGAGTGGATTTGATTCTTCATGGGGGAGATTTAACTTCTCCTATGGTTCTGGACTGGTGTGAACAATATGCTCCTGTAATATGCTCAACAGGTAATAATGATCCAATTCCTGATCCCAGGATGAAAGAGGTTCAAATCCTCGAGCTTGAAGGTTGGACAATTGGGATGATCCATAGCCTTGAAGGTCAATTCAGGCCAATCAAAGACATTCAAAAATTATTTCCCAAACCTGTACAGATCATGATCTCTGGCCATACTCATCAAGAACGATTAGAGTACAGAGACGGTGTCCTGTTAATAAATTCAGGAAGTATCACATTCCCCCAACATAAAGAGCTACGATTGGGAACCGTAGGGACACTGGAACTGCATCCCGGTAAAGCCAAGGTTGAAATATTTCCTTTAGGAGAGACTCCTGGTAGCCCCAATCCAGGAGTTAATCTTTCAATAGAGATAACGGATGGTGTCGTTACCCATAGTGAAGGCCCCGTGATGTTAAGTAGCCAATAACCAAAGGCTAAATTACAGCATATTTTTCAGGGGTAACAGATCCATTGAAGTCAATTACGAAAAAATTTACCTTGGGAGAATCTTTATCTTCTAATGAAATCAACACATACCCGAAATCAACCCAGCCTGACTCCACGGCCATCCTAACATCAGTATCAGACGGAAAAGCAGGACTATGAGTATGTGAATGATAAAAATACATCAGATCCAAACCTCTATCATCGGCGTCTTTCATAACTTCTAGCTGTTCCTTCGGGTCCATAACGTATCTAAATGGACTAGGGGTGGAATTCTTTACTCTATACAGATGAGTCACCGCTTCACCTTGACCTGCCAATATCCCACAACATTCATTAGGATCATCCTCCCTTGAATGTTGAATCATTTCATCAATGTGCTTTTGCGATATCTGCTTCACCCTTTTCTCCTAAACTTCTTAAGTAAAACCAAATCTTTAATCATCTGAATAATTCCACCTGAACCAGTCGCTCGTCTTTTCTCTACGCAACTAACACAAGTGCAAGCCGGTGGGTGGTCGTAATGCCAGCTAGAGCGTCCCATAAATATAATCCCCTCTTTCTAATTGTTCATTCTGATGCCTGATCTTGGCGGTCCAGCTTGATGAAAATTATTTTGTCTCCAAGCCTCATAGGCAATAATTGAAACGGCATTAGCGATATTTAAGCTCCTATTTCCTGGTTTCATAGGAATAAGTAGGTGTCTATCCACAGGAATAGTATCTAGTACGGCTGGTGGAATACCTGAAGATTCTGGTCCAAATATGTAGGAATCGTTACTTCCAAATTCTATATCACTGTAATATCTTCGTGATCGAGCAGAGGTAGCATAGCAAATTCTTTCAGGATGTTTTTTTAAATAGTCTTCCAAATTTTCATGCTCTGTTACCACCGTCAAATCAGAATAGTCCAAAGACGCTCTTCTTAATTTTGCTTCTGTGAGTTCGAAGCCCAAAGGATGTATCAGGTGCAATTCAGCACCAACATTAGCGCAGAGTCTAATTATGTTACCGGTGTTGTAGGGAATCTCAGGCCTATATAGGACAATATGCACAGCATTACCATTTATTTATTGAACAATTGTTCCAGTATTCTAGTTCAGAGACTGCATAAGAGACCAACTATGACAATCTCCATCCAATTGTGGCACAATGGAGGTTGCGCGCTAATGACAAGGTTAATTTTGTCTTGCGAACGAATTTCAGGAGGAAAAAAAATGGCGAATTACCTAGACGGTAAAGTTGCAATAGTCACTGGAGCTGGTCGAGGAATTGGGGCAGGAGTAGCAAAACAATTGGCTTCAGAAGGGGCCAAGGTCATTGTAAATGATATCGGTGCTGCATTAGATGGGGAAGGTAGTTCAAATACCCCAGCAGAGCAAGTTGTTGAAGAAATAAAAGCTGCGGGAGGAGAGGCCACACCGAATTATACTGACATATCAACAATGGAAGGCGGAGAAGCTATCGTTAAATCCGCTTTGGACAATTATGAGAAATTAGACATTGTCGTAACAGTTGCCGGAATATTGAGAGATAGAATGATTTTCAATATGACAGAGCAGGAATGGGACGATGTCATTCGTGTGCATCTAAAAGGGACTTTTACTGTTTGTAAGTATGCTTCTATCTTGTATCGGCAGCAAAGAAGTGGGCGAATAATAACTTTCGCATCTGAGTCAGGCCTAATAGGAAATACAGGGCAGGGCAATTACGCAGCAGCCAAATCTGGAATTGCAGGTTTCACAAAAGTTGCCGCGAAGGACCTCGGCAGGTATGGAGTAACAGCAAATTCTATTTCCCCCAGGGCAAATACAAGAATGACCCAATCTGTACCTGATTCTGCAAGACAGTTACGAGCCGATAGGCCAGATGACAGAGAAGCTGCACCACCACCCTCACAAATGGAAGCTGAGGATGTAGCACCATTCGTGGCATATTTAGCCTCTGATCAGGCGTCTAATGTTAATGGTCAGACTTTCCTCGTTTATGGGGGAGCAATTACAAAGCTTTCCCTGCCTCGACGAGTTCGCACTATTTTCAAACAGGGAAGGTGGGATGTAGAGGAACTTAGAGAACTAGCTCCACAGCATCTCACTCAAGGCTTAGTTAACCCATCCCCACCACAGGCACCCAAATAGTGTTAATGGTTCAGATAGGTTTTAAGATTAAAAAAGTCAGGAGTAAGAAAGATGGGAACCCTTCTTAAAGATAAAGTAGCGGTAGTAACCGGTTCAGGTCGCGGTATAGGGCGTGGTATTGCCTTATTACTCGCTGAAGAGGGCGCAAAAGTGGTTGTTAACGATCTCGGTGGTGCCGTGGACGGCAGCGGAGATTCCGCCACACCGGCCGACGAAGTTGTAAATGAAATTAAAGCAGCCGGGGGAGACGCAGTAGCTAACTATGATTCTGTTTCAGAAATGTCCGGTGGTGAAAATATCATCAAAACAGCCTTAGACAACTTCGGCAAATTGGATATCGTTGTCGCAGTGGCTGGAATCCTTAGAGACAGAATGCTATTCAATATGACAGAAGAAGAATGGGATGCAGTTATTG
>CAYPXS010000009.1:0-25525 GCA_964414725.1 uncultured Dehalococcoidia bacterium | reverse complement strand
ATGGAGGGTGGAAACTCTGACCCATCACCCATCCTCCCCCGGTGATATCTCCATATTCATTCCATGTATCTGGGACGCAACCTGATATGTGGATACAGACAAACCCATTGCCAGAGCTAACATAGCCTTTTAAAGCGTTCTGTTGGTCAGGATCTAGGGCCATATCTCCCTCTCTCAGAGTGTTGAAAATCAAAGCATCCGACCTGCCTAAAGTTCCATCAGTTAAGGCATCTGCATCTTCCCTTACTGTGACATTATGACCAGCACCCTCCAAAAATTCTTTTAAAACTGGCGTGGATTCCTCATATGGATGTCTACCCCCAGTCATTAATAACAAATTCATGAAATCCTCCTTTCACCTACTTTACTTTTTAAACCAAGCTGTGACTAAACCATTTCAAGAGTCACCAATTTCTCCTCCACCATATAGCCTATTAATATTTTTATAAATATCAGGATTCAAATCTCTTCCTTCTAAGGAAGGGTGTTCAGGAGAATATCTATGAGCCCTAAACACCATATTGGTGGGGTCACCTGATCTCAGGTCGGGAGCGTAGAAAGGGTTTATATACTCCCACACAACCCTCCCATTTTTCGTAACTTCAAAAATCCTACCAAAAGCCCCTTCACAAATCAGGGTATTCCCATTGGCTAATCTCTCGGCACTACTAATATGAAAACTATAGAACGCGAGCGGTGGAGTTTCAGTGTACTCCCATTCAATTTCATTGGTCGTAGGATTTACTTCAATTACTCTAGACCTATCCATACCTTGAGAATGGCTACCGTTATCAAAGATCAATATGTTTCCATTTTCAAGAACTGTGGGATGATGTTGATGAAACACATTTCCGGGGCCCCATTTCCAGACAAATTCACCTGTTTCCCTACTTACTATTCCCACGGTACTAATGTTTCTGAAGCTTACTAAAAAATCACCATTAGGCATTAAATTCAAGCTGTTAGCATGGGTCCATTCCCTACGATGCTCCAAAGGACAAATTACATCTTCCTCAAAATCCAATTCTTTGTATATTTCCCATTCATTTAAAGTCTCTCCACCTGTGCCAATCTCTCTTATGACATCACCCAATATCGTTTTGGGGTCGTCCTCTCTCGGATGACCTCCTTTTACCTGGCGAGAGGTTTCTTCATTCAGTTCTTTGAATAAAAGAGCTCCTGTATTCCCGTTGGGTAACCTAGCATAGTCATGATGCAACATAGGATCTTTGTATTCCCACAGGATTTCTGAATCCCAATCCATCTCTATAAGCGAGGAGGAAGAGCCTCCCAGACCTTTCACAATATCCACATCTTCCGGAGGTTTGGTTCGAGCCAACAAGTTCCCGTTGTCTAGAAGATAGGAATAGACTATTCCGCCATCATAATTCCATCTGTGGACAACTCGTCCCAGATTATCAATCATCGTGGCATGGTTACCACCATTAGTATTAAATAAGGTATACCCATTAAAGGTATTCGAAGGTGAATTGTGTATCAGTCCAACAGGATGATGAATCGATCTACCCATGGTATCTCCACTTTTTGAATTCTGAAGGATCTAGTAACCCTACAGAATTACATTGTTAAAGGTGTATCGGTGCGATTAGCCCACTCACCCATCGAACCGTCATAATTTCTTTTATTCGCGTACCCTAAAAGAGTAAGTACAAACACTCCGTGCGCCGCACGGATTCCACCCTGTCAATAAGTTATTACTTCTTTTTCGGGGGTAACACCCACGGCTTCTAGTATATTTCTGAGCTCACTCGGGCTCTTTATCGTGTGATATTTGTCATCCGTTATGAAGTTCAACCATTCCACGTGGACAGACCCAGGAACCCGACCAGACCTAGAATTACCTCTAGAATTTGTCCCATCCCATTCCCCATCCGATCTTACGTCAAGGAAGACAACGTTTGAATCATCCATTTTTGAAACAGCTTGATCCAAAGTGCATATCAGTGTTTCATCTGCAGACGGAGTAAACGTCACTTCTCTTGGCACAGAAGGTTCTATTGATACTGGCCTACCTTCATCAAACCACTTTTTCCATCCCCCATCCAGCACTTTTGCATTTGAGTGCCCATAATAATTCAACACCCACCAAAATCTGCTAGCCCAGAGACTTCCACCACTGTCATAGCTCACTACAGTTGTGTTATCTCCTATGCCCATACTCTCAAAAAGTTCTTTTACAACTTCGGGTTCTGCTACCCAGGGATATGATTTGGAATCCTCAGGATAAAGCGGATGCTTGATATAGTGATGAACCTTTATCCCAACAGCACCTTTTATATGCGCCCTTGAGTATGAATCGAACATATCACAGTCAACTACCCTGATATTCGGATCATCTATGTGATCATTGAGCCATTCGGTATCAACAAGTATTTGTGAATTAACGAAATTTTCAGTAGTCAAGGTGTCCCTCCATGTCTGTGGTACCTAAAAGTCAGTGCTTGATATCCATGGTTGCATAAGATAAACGACTAGCCGTCAACGGTCAAAAAAGGAATCACCTCTTCTGCTATGGTTTCCAAATGAAACATATGATCAAAAACTGGGTTGAACATCAACATACCAGCACCTGAGTCGATCAATATCTGAAGCTGCGGAATAATCTCATCGCTGGTTCCCCATAACGACACCTGTGATCCAAGATCTGGATTACCATAATTCGCCTTAAACCAAGTCCTCAACTTTTCTTCAGCTCTGGACTTATCTCGATCTATTGCAACATAAACCCTTTTGGATATTTTGAAATCATCCTCAGATCTATTGAGATGATTTAATTCTTCTCTAATTATTGCTGTATGCTCGACAAACTGGTCAGAGCTTGTCGAACCAGCTCCCATCCATCCATCCCCATATTTTGCCGCTCGTTTCAAAGCATCAGAATGTCGACCACCAAACCAAATTGGAGGATGGGGTTTTTGCAACGGTTTTGGATAAATAGGGAGGCCGTCAAAGTTCCAGAAGTCACCTTCAACTTTGGGAGAATCTTCAGTCCACAAGCTTTTTATAACCTTTAGTGACTCAATAAAATGGCGCACCCTTTTAGAATTCGGACCATCCATTAGAGAATAGTTTCTGGGGTTGCCGCCTAATGCATAACCCAGGATCAACCTTCCGTTAGACATTTGATCTAAAGAAGCCAATTCCTTAGCCAGCAGTATAGGATTTCTTGTGGACCCTATTATCACAGCCACTCCGAGATCCACAGTTGATGTTAGTGAAGATATGTAGCTGAGAAGATTAATAGGCTCTAATGAAGATATTTCTCCAATGATTTTTTCTTGTACCCACAGACCTTTATATCCAAGGGCCTCTGCAGTTGAAACAAATTCTTTGATAAGACCCATATCGACAGGTCCATCAATAAAAGATTGGGGAACTGAAATGCCACTGGGAATGTAATTATCTCCAATATACACTGAAAGCTCCTATGGTTTACTCTGATTTCCAATGACTAGGGATGATTGGAGCAACATCAGGTCCAAACAATTTTTGTGTCATCCATTCTTCGGTAAACATGCCGTCTCTGTAACTCGAACGTTCCGAAGCATGGACCGTAACTGGACCGCTCATACATTCTGTAAAGTCAGCGATGGTCTTACTGTCATGAAGGCCGCCTTCGTAGTCAGCCATGATAAGAGACTCAGCCGTTATTGCTGATGCGTGGAATTTTAAATCATAATAAGCAAGAATCTCAGACACTTCATCCTTTCTGTCTGAATTCAGCCTAAGGTAATCGTTGAATTCTTCAAGAGGATATGTGGAAGTCTTCGATGCTTGTTGAATTGAGTCGTATAGGAAAGATGGAGTCGAAACTATGTGCGTGACAGCTCCATGCAAGGCCCCGGCCAACAAGGCATTATCATTCCCCCAAGCAACGATCGCCGACTTATCAATCGAAGGGCATGTTACCAAAAAATCTAATCCCCTAAGAGTGTCCGCAACTATCCCTCTATAAACATAGGTGGACATCGACTCAATCCCGTCCGTCAATTGACCAGGATACATTGCCGAATACGGGCTATCAGACGTCCTCATTCCTCGGCATGCTAATGAAAAAGTGATATACCTACTTCTTATTTGATTAGACGTTCCCTGTGGGATTATTTCCAAGACGCTAGCATTTTTAGGCACGTAATAAATAACAGGGAAGGGTCCCTCTCCTTTTGGAATACTTAGATAACCATGTATTTTGTATGGTCCTAAACTAGATATATGCACCCCATATAAATCTGCAAAGTTAGTTGAACGCATATTAAGGATTTCAGTCTCCGCACTAACGGGAATCTCACTTAATTCCTTCCCCAATGAGTACCAAAATTGTCCAAAGTCTGATGGCCTGTTATCGATCATTTTTGTTCTACCCTTTTAAATGCCTATCAAAAAATTGATCTATGATGCCTGAATGCACATATCTTCCTGCCTCATGACCATGTCCATCATATTCAAATAATTTCTTGTCTTTACTTCCTATAGTTTCAAAAAGTGAATACCCTGTTTCAGGAGGACAAACATTATCTTGTAACCCCAAGTTTATGATGATCGGGCAGCTGATTTGATCGGCAAACGATATACCATCAAAATAGGCTAGAGTATTCTCCACATCCGCTAATCTGTCAGGATTAATGTGAAGATAGTCGTTAATTTCTTGGTACGGATAAGTGTCCGTCAATTTGATAGCATCCATAAACCCGCACAAATAAGGCGCGCCTGCAGAAGCAGCTTTGATCTCTTTCCGCATCGCTGAGGTGGTTATTGTTAAGCCACCCCCCTGGCTACTACCCGCAACTCCAATTCTATTACTATCTACTTCCTTTCTACTCAATAGAAAATCCACACCGCGCCAAGCATCAGCATAGAATCCTCGATATGAGTAAGTATTTCTATCTACTATTCTGTGGGTAAGCAATCCAGGATAGCCCGGATCAAATTGATTCCTACTTCTAACTTTTCCTCGTGGATTTACAGATAAACAAGCATAGCCTTTAGCCGACCAGTCTTTTGGTATAGGAGGATCACTCTGATAGCCCGGAACTAAAAGAATAGCTGGCAACCCCTGTTTCGGAGAATTTGGAACTGAATACCAACCTGACACCCTAACGCGATCCAAACTATCGTAAAAAATTTGATACACAGTGGTATCTTCATCTGATCTGAGTTTATCCTCCTCACATTCGATATTGAGTTCTACTACCGTTAATTCATCTAGGACCGATCCCCAAAATTCGTTAAAATCGTCTGGTTTAATAACCTTACATTTATAATCTCTGTCCACTCCCATACTTTTACTCCTACCAATTTAGAAAAGGACACAAAAATCACAAGCTACAGGATTTTACCTCAATGATTAACTCAGTCAATTATTCCCAAAAAGTGTCACCTCGATGACCAATATACTATTAAATACTAAGAAATATGCCTAAGAAACTACTCATGACTTGGTCTATGGACGGTCATGAAAAGAAATATTGGGTATCTTTGATATTCATATTGGTTGCTGCTTCACTTCTCCGACTCAATGGAATAAATTGGGACCAAGGATTTGGCTTTACTCCCCACCCGGACGAAAGAGCCATATTGATGAAGAGCTGGGAAATAGAATTTCCTCCATATTCAAATTTGTCATTAATATTCGATCAAGCGAACAGTCCTTGGAATCCCAATTGGTTTCCATACGGCAGTTTCCCAATTTATCTATTAGAAATCATCCAATCAACTTGGGAGTTGATTACTGGATCTGAAATATTCGACTCTAGAATTATGGCCAGATCGCTTTCTACTTTGGCTGATATCGGGACCATAATTGGGACAGCGCTGCTAGCGAGGGCCTGTTTTGGAAATAAAGTCAGCCTGCTGGCAAGTATTCTAGTTTCATTTTCAGTAATTCATATTCAGCTTTCAAATTTCTTTGCCTTTGATACCTTTGTGACTCTTTTTGCCGTTTGGTCCTTGTTTTTCCTTTACCGCGTTGCGAAAAATGGAACTTTACGAGACTCCGCAATAGCAGGAATACTAATCGGGTTGGGATTAGCTTCAAAAATAAGTTTTTTTCCTATTTTAGGTGTCTTTTTCTTCGCACACATAATAGGTTGTATTAGTTATTACTTTGGATCCCGCACAATTCGATTTCCTATTTCCATTGCGAGCAAAAATGTTGGCATCGGTTTCTTAATCGGGTTAATTACCTTTGCCTTAGCCGAACCTTATGCCTTCCTAGATTGGAGCCAATTTATCGCTGACAACAAAGAACAGTCTGAAATGGTGAGGAGAATTAGAGACTATCCGTATACCAGACAATACATTGATACCATCCCCTACCTATATCAGATGTTTCAATTGGGCAAATGGGCGATTGGCTGGCCCTTCACAATTATTGGACTACTTGGAATATCATCGGCCCTAATATGCCCAAAACACTGGAAATTAGGAATCTTCACCGTCGTCATTTTTCTTATGCTAGGTCTTGTATTAATTACCTCTAATTCGATCCCGATGATTTTCATCACTTCAGCCATCGCCTTTTTGACCCTGATATTCAATTTCTTATTGAGAGGAGAAAAAGCTTTAGAAAAATTATTACTCATATCTTGGATTATTCCTTACGCACTTATCGTGGGCAGTTTCGAAGTCAAATTCACAAGATATCTACTGCCAATAATTCCGCTATTCGCAATACTAGCCAGCGTTCTATTAGTGCAGATTGCAAGTAAGCCTAAAAAACTTATCCGCTTAATGGGATACGCGCTATCTGTCCTGATGATACTTTCCACAATTATTTTGGGGTTAGCCTACCAGAACATATACAACACAGAGCACCCTGGGGTGGCAGCTTCTAAGTGGATCACCGAAAACGTCCCAAACGACTCAATATTGCTAAAAGAACACTGGGAGGAAAGTCTCCCTAATCTAGAGCGATATGATGTTCGGGAACTTCCAATTTATGACCCTGACACCCCCCCCAAACTAAACAAAATAACCACATACTTAGCAGAATCAGATTATTTGATAATTTTTAGTAATCGCCTATACGGTACGGTTACGAGAATTCCTCAAAGATATCCCCTGATGACTGGATATTACGAGGCTTTATTCTCTGGAGATCTGGGATTTAAACCGGCCCATATAGAAGATTCATATATGTCGTTTGCAAAAGTCGACATTTATGAGGACTCTTTTTCTAGGACAAGTCTCAAATCAATAGACAAAGCATTTTTGACCAATAAGAATCTTGGTATCAATGGTGGTTTCGCTGACGAAAGTTTTTCGGTATACGACCACCCTAAAGTAATCATTTTTTCTAACACAAAAAAACTAGGTGCAAACGAGCTCAAAACTATCATCGAACAAAAATCGATAAGCTTTATAAGCGATAGCAAAATTCAATCCCCCAGCAAAGAAAAGTCTCGCAACTTGATGATGTCTGAGGAAACACAAATCAGACAACAACAAGGAGGTACATGGTCGGATATAGTGGGCAATGGAGCTTGGTCAAACCAATACCATGTCCTGCATTGGATCGGATATCTAACACTTATTTCTTTGATCACGTTTCCGATCAGCTATCAGTTGTTTTCAAGGTTTGACGACAAAGGGTATTTGTTTGGCAAAACTATAGGAATACTCTCAATATGCTTTGTGGCCTGGATCCTATCAAGTTTGCATTTATTAAGCTTCGGAAAATCTGCCTTGTGGCTTGCTATAGGCACGGTTTCATTAATCTCTATGTCAATAACTGCTAGAAAATATCGGGATATATATACATATTTACAAAATAATTGGCCAAAAATATTAAGCTTGGAAGCTTTATTTCTGGGATTGTTCCTGATATTCACCCTTATACGAATGATGAACCCTGATTTATGGCATCCGTATAGAGGGGGAGAAAAACCTATGGACCTGGCATATTTAAATGCCGTGGTCAAATCAAGCTATATGCCGCCATACGATCCTTGGTTTTCAGGCGGATATCTAAATTATTATTACTGGGGTCAATTTGTAGTAGCTTCCTTAATCCACCTAACTGGAATAACTACAGCGGTGGCCTATAACTTAGCAATTGCTACTTTCTTTGCGTTAGCCTCCTGTTCAGCCTATTCCATCGGAAGAAACCTGATCATAGGAAACCAAAAATCAAATAGGGTACCCCCTGCGGTTGCTGGGGTGTTTTCTATGTTTTTCGTATGTTTAATAGGCAATCTGGACGGACTCTACCAAGTATGGGATTCAATCAAATTTGGTTCCAACATCATTACAGATTTTGATTACTGGAGAAGTAGTAGAATGATGCATCCGGACCCTCCGGGACATGAAATAACAGAGTTCCCATTTTTTACGTTCCTTTTTGCAGATCTACATGCACATTTGATTTCTATTCCTTTCACTCTTTTAGTGGTAGGCCTCTCCCTACAGATAACTCTTGACAAGACAAAGCAAGTATTACGAAAACAGTTACCAACACTATCATTCCTAGGATTAGCAGTGGGGTGTTTGGCAGCAATTAATACTTGGGATGTGCCCGTCTATGCCAGTGTCGCAATTGGATCTCTGCTTATACGAGAAATTAGACAAACTGGTGGATTGAGCATATTAGTTTTTTTCAGGACATTCTGGAAATCTGTTTATGTCCTGACTGTAGCCTATCTCTTATTTCTTCCTTATCATCTGAATTCGGTAACCTTTTTCAACTGGGTAGAAAGCACTACTAACACAACTACCTTTTTTCAATTTTTCTCTATACACGGCCTATTTTTGATAATTATTTTGTCCTGGTGTGTCTATTCTCTCTACCCGTTCTTCACAAAGTATTTATGGATGCGCCTATCTCCAAAATATTTCTTAGCAAAAACTTACGGGTCTCATCCTAAATTCTTACTTATCACCCTGCTTGTATTGCTAGCCATAACTTATGTAGTGATATCACTATTATCTGGAGCATTCGGAGGGGCTATTCCGATAGCAGCACTCATAATCTTTCTTTTATTTGCCACATGCCTCTACACATTCAAGAAATCAAAAAGCTCTTATTCAGATTCTTTTTTCCCTTGCCTTCTAGCGATGGGTGCTTTCTTTGTGGTTATTGGAGTTGATATATGGCGCATTGAAGGAGATATAGACAGAATGAACACAGTGTTCAAGTTTTACTTGCAAATCTGGATTATTCTAGGAATAACAACATCCTACTTTCTATATCGTTTACTCAACAGAACCCAATTTACGTCCAAATCAGCTATTTTCTTTCCATGGATCATACTCATAACTCTATTTGCATCAGGCAGTCTAATTTATACAACTATGGGAACTATTGACAGAACACAGGATCGGTTCACCTCATCTGAAACACGATTTACTCTGGATGGCTATGCGTTCACCAAAAATTCTATTTATAAAGACGAAAAAGGCGACATAGATTTATCCGCTGATATGGCAGCGATCGATTGGATCCGGAAAAACATTGACGGATCGCCCGTGATTCTGGAAGGAATAACACCATCTTATCGATGGGGCGGTCGGGTATCTACACATTCAGGTCTACCGACGATCATCGGCTGGGAATGGCACCAACAACAACAACGATGGGAACACCAAAATGAAATCAATGCTCGAATGAGTGATGTTGACGCTATTTATACAACCCCCGGCTCTCAAATCGCAAAAGATCTTTTGGACAAATACCAGGTCAAATACATATTCGTCGGAGAGGTAGAAAAACTATATTATCCAGCCACAGGATTGGAAAAAATATATAGTGGCCTCGATGGAAAACTCGAGAAAATATACGACCAACAAGGAATTGTAATTATGAAAGTGAAAAATATGTAACTATCGGAAACACTGAGTCCGGATAAGCATCAAAGCTTTTTTCCAGGTTCATATGTTTGACACTACTTACCTCCGCATGGACAATGGCACTTACTTTTTAGCTAGAGTTTATTACTGAAATATGCCTTTTGGTGCCCTCGAAGAAATCATAGTTTTGGACCTTTCCGATAGGTTGGCTGCTTCCTTCTGTGCAAAAACGCTCGGGTTGTACGGATGTGAAGTAATTAAAGTGGAATCTCTAAAAGGGGATCCCCTTAGGCAATGGACAGGTCCAACTCAAAACCATCAAGTCGGTGATAGCCCGACATTCCTACATTTAAACGCTGGCAAAAAAAGTATCTCTATGGATTTGGACAGTAAAAAGGGGCAAGCCCTATTAGCCAGTTTGATGGAAGTATCAGATGTAGTAATTGAAAGCCAGAAGCCAGGCCACTGGGACAAAAATAGATTAGGATACAAGCAAATCAAAGATATCAATCCATCAATTATTTTCACCTCAATCACTCCTTACGGCCAAACAGGGCCCTACAAAGATTTCGAATATGATGAATTAACGCTTTTCGCCATGACAGGTGCGATGAATAGAGAGGGACTCCCCGATAGGGAACCTTTACGATACGCGGGTGAAATAGCCCAATATTTCGCCGGTAATGCCGCCGCCGCCGCAACCGCGTCCGCTCTGTTTAAAAGAACTCTCACGGGTCAGGGCGATTGGCTAGACATTTCAATACAAGAATGCATGGCAGGACATCCTCACCAGATAGGCAGAAGGGCTCCATATATATATGCTGGCGAACCTGATCCAAGATCGCAACCCCGAACCTCTGCTTCTGGTGCCAGAGAGCCCTATGCTGTTGGAACCTTTAGATGTAAAGATGGTTATTTTAGTTTTCTCCCTTTAGGCCCACGCATGTGGCCGAATATTGCGAAAATGATCAACCGAGAAGACCTTATGACCCACCCAAAATATGATGACACCATTAAACGGTCTGAAAATAAAGAGGAATTGGAAGCTATCTTTCAAACTTGGTTAAATGACAAAACTCGGGAAGAAATTTTCCAGGCAGTGCAAGCTGCTGGAGTTCCAGGGTCACCCATTCTACAGCCAGAAGAAGTTCACGAAAATGAACAGTTTATTGCGAGAGATTTTTTTCAAAATGTAACCCATCCGACCGGACAAACGTTACGTATGACAGGCGACCCTTTCCGACTGTCAAATACCTCCACCTCTCCAATTGAACCTGCCCCTACCCTGGGCCAGAATACAAACCAAGTGCTTCAAAGTCTCCTAAAGATATCAGATGAAGAAATAGAAATTATGACCACGGAAAAAATCATATGAAATCAGATGGAAGTAAGCCATTATCAACAATCAGGGCCCTCGAACTATCTGAAATATGGGCTGGTCCATTTTGTGGCTGTCTGATGGGTGACATGGGAGCTGAGGTAATCAAAGTTGAATCTATTCAACGAATAGGTAGAGGTCCTATAAATCCCCCTTCCAACGCAGGCGGATACCCCGATGATGACCCTGGAAAAGACCCATGGAACCGGCAGTCCAATTTCAATGCTATAAACAGAAATAAGAGAAGCCTTACCCTTGATCTGAAAACAGAGCAAGGCTTGGATGCTTTTAAAGATTTAGTGTCGCAAAGTGACGTAGTTTTTTGCAATTATGCTCGAACAGTAATGGAGAATTTTGGACTCAGCTACGAGGAAGTCAGAGAAATCAAACCAGACATAATTTACATGTTAATGCCTGGCTACGGAAACAGCGGACCTTATGCTGACTACCGCAGTATGGGAATGGCTATTGATGCGATAACAGGGCATTCCTTTTTGAGAGGGTATCCGGATATGGACCACTCTTCCAATTCGCTTGTCCACCACCCAGATGCTGTAGCCGCAACAAACGGCGTTATGGCGATTGCTTCAGCTCTAGTTCATCGAACAAAAACAGGAAAAGGTCAATTTATAGATATGTCTCAGGCAGAGTCATTTATGACACATCTTGGGGAAATATATCTTGAGAATCAAATGCAATCTGATTCCAGAAAAAGAAGAGGTAATCGCCATCCAGATTTTGCTCCTCAAGGAGTATACAAATGCTCTGAAGAAGACAAATGGATAGCAATCAGCATTAAAACTGATAAAGACTGGTCTAAATTTAAAGCAATCGTCGGAAATAATCACATAAATTCCGAGGCTTTTGATACTTTGTCAGGTAGGCAGCAAAATCACGACCGTATTGATAGCATCATCAATGAATGGACTTCTAGCCAGGATAGGTATGATGTACTGGATAAACTCCAGGCGAAAGAAATAGCCTCCGGCGTTGTATTAGATTGTGGTGCTGATTCATATGCAGACCCTCACTTGAATAAAAGGAACTTTTTTCAAGTAGTTGACCATCCATCCGCAGGGATTTATCCAATGACCGGACCAATTTTCAAATTTGAAAGTTCTGATGGTCAGGTGATTCATAATCCAGCCCCGTGCCTAGGCCAAGACAATATGTATGTGCTGAGAGAAATACTTGGCTACGGTGCAGACAAAATAGATCAATTTGAGGCCAATGAAATAACTGGTACAGTGCCGTTACCAGGATCGGACATGGGAGGATCCCGAAGAATGGCAAGGTAAAGAGTATAGAGGCGAACAATAATGGCAAAAGTATCTATTGAAGGGAACAAATGGTTAGTTGATGGAATTCCAACCTACCCCGATATTAAATATCGAGGTAACAGCATTGAAGGTCTACTGCTAAACGCTAGGATGGTTAATGCAATTTTTGATGATGAAAACCCCTACACTCGGGATATTTGGAATTACCCTGACACTGGTGAATGGGATGCGGACAGAAATACCGATGAGTTTGTTGCTATGTTACCTGAATATAGAGAGCAGGGATTAGCGGCCATAACTGTGAATCTACAAGGTGGAGCTCCTTCAGGGTATTACCGCTTAAATCAATTCCGAGAATTTATGCGGCGAAAAGGAATGTCAGTCAGCGATTCAGAGATTTGGAAAGGGTTACCTTCTCCCGAATCTCAACCTTGGGATAGTTCAGGGTTCACCCCTGACGGTAGCTTGAAAATTGAGTACACCCGCAGGCTCAGCAGAATATTGAAAAAAACAAACCAATTATCAATGGTGGTGGTACTAGGTCTTTTTTATTTCGGACAAGACGAAAGATTACAAGACGAGGAAGCGATAAAGTCTGCCGTACGTAATGCCTGTGAATGGATACTTTCTAGTGGTTATGAGAATGTTGTAGTTGAGATTAATAATGAATGCAGCGTTCCAAAATATGAACACGAAATATTGCAACCACACAGAGTCCACGAACTTATCAAATTAGCCAAGTCAGTGTCTATAAATTCTAGAAGCCTTTTGGTTGGGACCAGTTACGGAGGCAATACGATCCCTGGAAATAATGTGGCAAAATCATCGGATTTTATACTGATGCATGGGAACGGCGTCACAGAGCCCAACCGAATCTCTGAAATGGTAAAAAAGACCAGGGAACTTTCAGCCTGGCATGATATGCCTATATTATTCAATGAAGATGATCATTTTGAATTCGACAAGGAAAGAAATAATTTCAGTTGCGCAATAAACTCCTATGCAGGTTGGGGCTATTTTGACCCAGGCGCCGGAGCTGGTGGTGACGCTGCATTCGGAGATTATGAAAATGGTTACCAACTAATACCAATAAACTGGACCATCAATACAAATCGGAAAAAAAATTATTTCAGTTACCTTAAGGCCATAACTTCAGGAAATATACCTGGATGACTTCCAAAAAAATAGCTTATTACGGTGCATGGGAATCTCAAATCAGCACCGAATCAATTGTTTCAGACTCAATTAATCTCGGGGATGTTTTCGTATCTGATGGAAACATATTCTGGCAAGAAATGAGACCTTTGGAAGGTGGCCGATACACAATAATGCATCAATCTGAAGATGGTGCAAAACATGAAATATTACCCAAATCCTACAACGCCAGAACTCGTGTTCATGAATACGGTGGCGGCGCGTTTTTAGTACATAAATGTGAAGTATATTTTTCTAACTTCTCAGACCAGCAAGTATACAAAACAACCCTCACGGACGACGAGCCATCTCAAGTCACACATGACCCTACTTTCAGATTTGCTGATGGCGTTATGGACTCAAAAAATGCCCGCATTATTTACGTTGCCGAAAGGCACGACGGCAAAAGAGAACCTGTTAATTCATTAGTCTCGGTTAATCTTGCGAATGCCGGAGAAATCACCCCGATTACTAGCGGGGCGGATTTTTATTCTTCTCCTGTAATAAGTCCTGACGGAAAAACTCTAGCATGGATTCAATGGAATCATCCCAATATGCCCTGGGATTCCACTGAACTTTATATTGCTGATTTGGAAGAAAATGGAATTCGAAATGCCAGAAAAATCCTAGGGCAAGGAGAGTCAATTTGTCACCCCGTTTGGTCACCTAGTGGAGTACTGCACTACGTGTCTGATATTTCAGGATGGTGGAACATCCACAAATATGAGAATAGCGTATCTCATAATCTCACACCATATGAAGCCGAATTCGCGCAAGCTCAGTGGGCGCTAGGAGTCAGATTCTATGATTTTATAAACGATGGTCAAATACTATGTTCTTACAATGAACTAGGATTTTGGAAAATCGGACTCTTAGACACAGTTACTTTTGAGCTATCTGACATCGACGCCATTCCAGGAATCACCGAGATCAATAGGTCAGGTCTGAAAGCCAACAAAGGCAAAGCATTGTTTGCTGCGGGATCACCAGACACCTCTTATACCTTGTATCTTTATCAACCCGAAGGGGTCCCAAAACTAAATAAAGTACAAGAATCAACGGGAACGGAAATAGAATCTGCTCATTTTTCGAAACCACAACCAGTGAAATATATGACATCCGATGAACAAGAATGCCATGCATTTTATTACCCTCCGCTCAATGTAAATTATGAAGCTCCAGAATCTACAAGGCCGCCTCTCATAATACTCAGTCATGGCGGTCCAACCGGTGCTACTTCTAATGCCCTTAATTTAGGTATTCAGTACTGGACGAATAGAGGATTTGCAATATTGGATGTCAATTATCGAGGTAGTACTGGTTACGGAACAAATTACAGAAAAGCACTAAATGGTAACTGGGGAATAAGTGATGTAGATGACTGCGTTAGTGGTGGAAAGTATCTGGTATCCGAAGGTTTAGTTGATCCCGAAAAAATAGCCATCAAGGGCGGAAGCGCCGGAGGTTTTACAACTTTAGCCTGCCTGGCATTCACCGATTTCTTCAAGGCAGGAGCAAGCTATTATGGCGTTAGTGACTTGACTGCTTTGGCTGAAGAAACACATAAATTTGAATCCAGATACCTCGATTCGATGGTAGGAAAATATCCCGAAGAAACCCAAAAATATGTAGAGCGATCCCCCATAAATCATACAGATAATTTATCTTGCCCTGTAATTTTGTTTCAGGGATTAGAAGACAAAATTGTATTACCAAATCAATCCCAGAAAATGTACTCTTCTTTGAAGTCCAAAGGTATCCCGGTATCCTACCTCGAATTTGAGGGAGAGCAGCACGGTTTCAGAAAATCGGAAAACATACAGAAAACATTAGAAGCCGAATTCTACTTTTACTCACGGGTATTTGGATTCAAACCATTTGACCCAATAGATCCAATTAATATTGAGAATCTGTAACCGTTTTTAAAGACCTTCAAATCTCAATTGCATTTCATCGCGAAGGCTTTCAGCTGACGAAAATCCTGAAACCCCAACCCCTATTAGACGATATTTTTCATCTGAATTTTTCAATTGATAATTTAAAAGCTCTAAGGCTGATTCCGTGATTTCAGATGAAACTTGAACCCCCTCTAAAAGTGTTTTCTGTCTAGTTAGAATGGTGAAGTCAGATCGCTTGAGCTTTAGTTTTACTGTGCGACCTCGTATATCTTTTTGAATTAATGAATCAGCAACTTGACCACTTAACCTCATTACTATCTCAGTAAGATCTCCGGCGTCTGAGGTATCTACCAGCAGAGTGGTTTCAGAACTAATTGATTTGCGTTCCCGCTGAGTTATTACCGGCCTGGGATCGATTCCATTGGCAATATTTTTAATGTGGGAGGCATTGCTTCCAAAAATATCGGAAAGGTCCTCTATGGACTGAAGGGAAAGATCTCTCACAGTGTTTATGGATAAATCACGCAATCTAGCAGAGCTCTTGGGGCCAATCCCCCAAACAACCTCAATTGGTAATGGATGTAGAAAAGAAATTTCATATCCTGGCCTCACAACTGTCAAGCCATTAGGTTTATTAATTCCTGAAGCAATTTTTGATACTGACTTCGAAGTGGAAACCCCAATCGAGATAGTAAGACCTAATTCAGAGGAAATTTTATCTTTTAATTTTTTTGCGATTTGGGGTGGCGTAACATTTCCTTGAATAAGATCTGTAACATCCAAATAGGCTTCATCCAAAGACAATGGTTCTACGAGAGGAGTGATCTCTCTAAACACTGCTATTACTTGTTGAGAAACTCCCCTGTAAACTGAAAATCTAGGTGATGCCACTACTACTTCTGGGCATTTTCTCACTGCAATACTCATTGGCATGGCCGATTTTATGCCGAATTCTCTTGCTTCATAGGAGGCTGATGCGACCACGCCACGTTTACTGGGGCTCCCACCTACAACTACAGGCCTATTACTCAGTTCAGGAAAATCACGCTGTTCTACAGATGCGTAAAAGGCATCAAAATCAGCGTGTAATATTCCTCTATTCTCCCTCAAATACACATCTTTTCCCTTAGGCCGATAAACCCTCTGATATAGTCACTCAGTCTTTGAAAAATAAAGCTTACCGCAGTATTGACAAGTATGGTATATCATAGCTAGAATGGTAGACTGTATGATTACACATGCGCTGGTTTGCACAAACATTTTAACTAATCCAACTGTTTTGGCGTTTTTAAATTGCCGCTCTTCTTTCTTGGAAGAGCTTTTTTTCCGTACTAACTAGGAATATTTCTTTCCCTGAAGGAGCGTAAGTCTGATGGCCTCTTCTGCATTGCAGGATAATAGTGTTGTTTTCCCGAAAACAAAATCTTTTTCGAAAATTGAAACGATTTTGGATGTACCCGACCTAATAGACGTTCAGAAAGAATCATTTAAGTGGTTTACCACAAATGGACTGACTGAACTTTTTGATGAAATTTCGCCAATTGAAGATAATCAAGGGCAAAACCCCCGCTTCTCTCTGCGATTTGTGGATTTTGAGTTTGAAGAGCCAAAATTCAGCGAAGATTACTGCAGAAGCCAAGAAAAAACTTTTGAAGCTGCTCTTTACGTAACAGTCAGCCTTCAGATTAACGCAGCAGGTCCTGGGATGGGAGAAATAAAAGAGCAACGTCTCTATGTCGGAAACATTCCTATAATGACTACTGCCGGAACGTTCATCATTAACGGCGCCGAAAGAATTGTAGTCAGCCAGCTAGTGAGGTCTCCTGGAGTCTACTTCACAGAGGATCGAGATGCGGCCACAGGCCGCCCTCTTGCATCAGCGAAGATGATTCCGTATCGGGGAGCATGGATCGAATTTGAAACCAGTAACCGCGATGTTATATACGTCAAAATCGACAGAAAAAGAAAAACTCCTGTTACAACGTTTCTGAGATCATTGGGGTACGAGACCGATGAGGAACTATTGGAGTTATTCAGTGACGTAGATACGAACCCTGACCATAATTTCCTACAGACGACTATTGATAAAGATTCAAGTGTCACAAACCAGGAAGAGGCACTTGTTGAATTTTACAGGCGGTTAAGACCTGGGGAACCCCCAAATGCAGAAAACGCTAAGTCGTTAATAAATTCGCTATTTTTTGATAGCAGAAGATACGATCTGGGCAAAGTTGGCCGATACAAATTGGATCGCAACTTGAAAGGCGCCGAAAATGCTCACCGAGATGGCAACTTAGAAGATCGAATTCTTGCCAAAGAGGACATCATAAACTTACTTAAAAGGCTCATCCAGGTTAACAATTCAGAGCGTAAGGCCAATGATATCGACCATTTGGGCAACAGAAGAGTTCGAGCTGTCGGTGAATTGATCCAAAATCAGGTGAGGGTAGGACTCCTACGAATGGAGCGGGTAATTAAAGAGAGGATGACTATTCAACCAGATCCAGAAAGCACCACTCCGGCAGCATTAATCAATGTACGGCCTGTAGTGGCTGCAATAAGGGAATTTTTTGGTGGTTCACAGCTTTCACAATTCATGGACCAAGCGAACCCTCTTGCTGAACTAACTCACAAAAGGAGACTATCGGCTCTTGGACCTGGAGGGTTATCGCGAGAACGAGCAGGGTTTGACGTGAGAGATGTTCATCATTCTCACTATGGAAGAATTTGCCCAATTGAAACTCCAGAAGGTCCTAATATCGGCCTCTTGGTTTCGTTGGCAACATACGCTAGAACCAATGAATTCGGATTCATAGAAACCCCGTATCGAAGAATCTTAAACGAGGTAGGCAATGGCGACCCAGAAGAGTTGATAGGCCATACTCCTACCGAAGATATCAAGGCCGACGATGGGAAAACCATCGTCAAAAAAGGTACTCAAATTTCCGTAAGAACATCAGGTAGGATTTCAGCTCAAAAAAATAAAATTATTAATGTCAAACCATACGTGTCAAAAGACTTGGAAGACATTGTGCATTTGTCAGCGGATGATGAAGAAGACTACTACATCGCTCAAGCTAACTCAGCCATTAATGAGGCGGGAGAATTTATCAACGATAGAATTGAGACAAGACGAGGCGAAGAAGTCGGGATGGAACAAACGGACGCCGTCAAATTCATGGACGTCTCTCCTCTCCAGTTAGTTAGTGTTTCTACCTCATTAATTCCTTTTTTGGAGCATGATGACGCTAACCGTGCCCTAATGGGGTCCAACATGCAGAGACAAGCCGTGCCATTACTAAAACCTGAAAAGCCACTTGTGGGAACAGGCATGGAAATGCGGGTAGCTAAAGATAGCGGTCAAGTTATGGTTAGTAAAACTGACGGCCTTGTCACAAGTGTAACTGGAAACCAGATAATCGTGACAGATGAAGACGGCAAAGAAGTTACGCACTCCCTGGTGAAATTCCACAGAAGTAACCAAGGTACATGCATTAACCAAAGACCCATTATTGACAAAGGAACAACAGTCACACGGGGAGACGTTTTAGCAGACGGATCATCTACCGACAGTGGAGAGTTGGCCTTAGGGCAAAATGTCCTTGTGGCATTTATGACGTGGGAAGGGTATAACTTCGAAGATGCAATTATCTTAAGCAACAGACTTATCAAAGAAGACAAATTCACTTCGGTGCACATTGAAAAGCATGAAGTCGAAGCCAGAGACACCAAATTGGGTCCGGAGGAGATTACAAGAGACATACCAAACATAGGTGAAGATAGCCTTCGAAACTTGGATGAAGAAGGAATCATCAGAGTTGGAGCCGAGGTTTCCAATAGAGATATATTGGTGGGTAAAATCACTCCTAAAGGAGAGACCGAACTTTCAGCAGAAGAAAAACTTTTAAGAGCAATCTTTGGAGAAAAGGCTCGTGATGTTAAAGATTCATCTCTATATGTACCTCATGGCCAGGGCGGTAAAGTAATCGACGTCAAAATTCTGGATAGAAACAACGGCGATGATCTTTCTCCTGGAGTAAACAAACTAGTGCGAGTATGGATAGCACACACTAGGAAAATCACTGAAGGGGACAAAATGGCGGGTAGACATGGCAACAAAGGTGTCATAGCGAAAATCCTGCCGGAAGAAGACATGCCATTTTTACCGGACGGTACGCCTGTAGACATAATACTCAACCCAATCGGTGTTCCGTCACGAATGAATCTTGGACAGGTACTTGAGACACACCTAGGATGGGCCGCCAAAAGACTGGGATTTGATGCCAAAACACCAGTTTTTGACGGGGCTCAAGATTCGGCAATTGAAGATGAACTAGCCAAAGCGTGGATTATTGAACAGTCAGATGCAGTTCCCGCTAGGTCCGTGCTCGACAGTGATCCGAGCATGGTCAACTTGGATATGATTTCTGATTTCCTTGAAAAAAGAGGGTTCAAGTTCCAGGACATTTTCGTGGAATCAAACCCAGACGCTGCTAGATATGCCTGCCTAAAGATATGGATGGAAGAAGTAGCAAATAAAGACACTTCTGGAATGACTGTAGACGATTTAATGGAAGAAGCCCTGGTACTTAACAGAGATTACGGGTTAGCTGCCCCCGTACTCGGAAAGTCCACACTATACGATGGGAGAACAGGGGAATTATTTGACCAGCCGGTCACAGTCGGATACATATACATGCTAAAACTAATCCACCTCGTCGAAGATAAAATTCATGCGAGGGCAACCGGGCCTTACTCTTTGATCACACAACAACCTCTAGGCGGTAAAGCTCAGCTAGGAGGTCAGAGGTTCGGAGAAATGGAAGTTTGGGCACTTGAGGCCTACAGCGCCGCTCATAATCTAAGGGAGATGCTAACAATCAAATCCGATGATGAAATAGGGCGAGTTAAAACTTATGAGGCTATCGTAAAAGGTGAGGATGTCGCACAACCCGGAATTCCTCAGTCTTTCCATGTACTTATGAAGGAACTTCAGAGCCTCGTACTTTCTATAGAGCTAGAAAATGACGATATAGAAGCGATGCAAGGACAAGAGTTATCAAGAGAAGATGGTCTTTTTACAGAGTCTTCAGAAATAACAGACCCGTTGGCCCTACTAGAAGGTGCCCTGAATAGCGACGCCAATGAAGAAAGTCAAAATGACAATTCGGAGGAAACCAGCTCGGAAATAGATACAGATGAAACCAATGAAGAATCTGAATCAGTCGAAGGCGACAGGCCTGTACCAGGAGGGGATGACTAGGAAACCTCCCGACTCTAATCCCTAAATTTACGGAGAATTTGAAATGGCCCAACCAGGAAATGATTTCGACGCAATATCAATCTCACTAGCATCGCCAAACGATGTGCAAAGATGGTCTTGGGGTGAAGTCACAAAACCAGAGACGATTAATTACAGAACACTACGACCAGAAAAAGATGGATTATTTTGCGAAAGAATTTTCGGTCCTACTAAAGACTGGGAATGCTATTGCGGAAAGTACAAAAAAATAAGATTCCGAGGGGTGACATGCGACCGGTGTGGAGTTGAGGTGGCCCGCTCTAAGGTAAGAAGAGAACGAATGGGGCATATAGAGCTGGCGGCACCAGTTGCTCACATTTGGTTCTCGAAAGGTACTCCAAGCAGGTTGGGATTACTATTAGATTTGTCCCCAAGAAACTTGGATCGAGTTCTATATTTCGCCCAATATTTGGTAACTGATGTCGATAAAGAATTAAAAAGTCAGTTACTTGATCAACTTCACTCAACCTTAGAAGAAAAAACAGTGGAGAGAGACGCCAAAATAGAAGCTGTTGAAAATACAATAATTGAAGAGTACCAATCGCAAATAGATCCCATACAACTTCTTACTGAAGATCAGGATTCCGAGTCCGAGGATGATGGATCTAAATCTCCGAAGGAGAAGAAAGAAGCTCTTGCAGAAATCGAATCTCTAGAAAAAGAGAGAGATGAAAAAATTGAAGAATTGATCTCTGAGAATAACGATGAGTATGAAGAAATACTGAATGCCATTGAAAATCAAATATCTTCTTTAGAAGCGATTCAGGTAACCACATTGTTAACTGAAACTCAATATAGAGACAACCGAGACAACTTCCCTGGAGTATTCCAAGCGGGAATGGGAGCTGAATCAGTTTTATATGTACTCCAGAATTATATAGACCTTGATGAACTTCGAGATGAACTGCAAGAAGAAATGCAGTCCACCTCTGGTCAGAGAAGAAAAAAAGCTATCAAAAGGCTCCGTGTAGTTGAATCATTCCGGAAAAGCACCAACAAACCGGAATGGATGATACTAACCAATTTACCAGTTCTACCGCCGGATTTACGACCGATGGTTCAGCTAGATGGAGGACGGTTCGCTACCAGCGATCTAAATGATCTCTACAGAAGGGTCATAAATAGAAACAATAGGCTCAGTCGTCTTATAGAATTACAGGCACCTGAAATTATCATACGGAACGAAAAACGAATGCTTCAAGAATCCGTGGATGCCTTGATAGACAATGGGCGAAGAGGCAGAGCTGTAGCAGGAAGTCATAACCATAAACTCAAATCTTTGTCAGATCTTCTACGAGGTAAACAGGGGAGATTTCGACAAAATTTGCTAGGGAAACGCGTCGACTACAGCGGAAGGTCCGTAATTATCGCGGGACCAGAATTGAAATTACACCAATGTGGATTACCTCGACGAATGGCATTAGAGCTGTTTAAGCCATTTGTGATGCATCGATTAGTTTTGAAAGGGTACGCACACAACATAAGAAGTGCTAAAAGACTAGCCGAGCGCAATCGATCGGAAGTTTGGGAAATATTGGGAGAGGTTGTCAAGGATCGTCCGGTATTGCTAAACCGTGCTCCAACCCTTCACAGACTCGGTATACAAGCCTTCGAACCAGTATTGATAGAAGGTAGCGCAATAAGAGTTCACCCATTGGTATGTACGGCCTTTAATGCGGACTTTGATGGAGACCAAATGGCAGTGCATGTACCTCTATCTAGAATCGCAGTACTAGAAGCAAGAAAACTGATGCTAAGTACTTTCAACATGCTGGCTCCAAGCTCAGGTGAACCTATAGTCACTCCTTCCCTAGATATGGTTCTGGGGTGCTATTACATGACTTCAATTGATAAAAACGCACATGGCATTGGAAAAAAATTCGCTAGTTTTGATGATGCAGTACTAGCCCACGAAGTAGGTGCAATAGCTCTTAGAGCTCCTATACATGCCCGCAACGAGTTAGGTGAACTAATTGACACTAGCGTTGGGAGAATTTTATTTAATAACGTCCTTCCAAAGAATTTACCCTACGTAAACGAAGAGGTAGAAAGAAACAAACTGAAAGAGATAACTGGGCACTGTTTCAGACTATTGGGGAACGAAGAAGCTGCTGTAGTTTTGGATGACATTAAAAATCTAGGATTTCGAAACTCATCTAAATCAGGTGTTTCGATAGCAATTAACGATGTGAAAGTTTCAACGAAAAAATCGGAAATAGTCGCCGAAGCTGAGCAGGCAGTGAATCAGCTTGAAGAGCAATACATGGACGGCTTGATAACGGAAGATGAGCGTTACAATGCCACTGTCAGGATATGGACTGATGCGAACGATAAACTGACCCAGGTTATAGCGGAAGACCTCCCTAACTACGGAGGTATTTATATGATGGCTAACTCGGGAGCCAAAGGAAACATAGCACAAATTAGGCAGATGGCAGGTATGAGGGGCCTTATGTCTAATCCACGAGGCCGAATTATTGACAGGCCAATAAAATCCAACTTTCGTGAAGGGCTAACTGTTCTCGAATATTTTATTTCGACTCATGGAGCCAGAAAAGGACTAGCTGACACAGCATTAAGAACAGCAGATAGTGGTTATCTCACCAGACGACTCATAGATGTTGCCCAAGAGGTCATAGTCACGATAGAAGACTGTGGATCGATTCAAGGTATTGTCGTGGAAGACTATCACGACGATACCTTGAAAGATCTTTTCTATGACAGGATCAAATATAGATATACAGCTGCACCGGTTGCAAATCCAGAAACTGGTGAAGTAATTATAGAAGCCAATCAGCTTTTGAGAGAAGAGGATATCGACACTCTAAAGGAATTGAAGGTCAATGTAGTAGAGGTAAGATCTCCATTATCTTGTCAAGCTGAAAAGGGCCTTTGCAAAATGTGCTACGGCCTCTCCTTGGCTAATTTACAACCAATAATGATTGGTGATGCCGTAGGAATTATAGCCGCGCAAAGTATCGGGGAGCCAGGTACACAGTTGACAATGCGAACTTTCCACACTGGCGGTGTGGCTGGAGCAGACATAACCAGTGGTCTACCAAGGGTCGAAGAATTATTTGAAGCTAGATCACCACGCGGTGCCGCAGTACTGTCGGAAATTTCAGGAAAGGCTGAAATAATTGAAACCCCAGAAGGCCGTACCGCCCGCATAATCAATTCGGAAGAGTTGGTCGATGAATATAACCTGGAAGGATATAAACCTTCCATAAAAAAAGGTAGTACAGTGATAATTGGGACACCGATCGCCACTTCCGAAGACTCGGAAGATGATTCAGTGATCCACGCTCGCAATTCTGGAACAGTTGGAATTGATGGTTCGACAATAACTATTACATGGACAGATGAAGAGCAAAGAGAATATGCCATACCAGCAGCATCTCACTTGGAAATAACTGAGGGTGATGAAGTCGAGGCAGGTCAAGCAATTACTTCAGGACCAAAAAACCCTCAACAAATCCTTGAAATCCAAGGAAGAGAAGCCGTTCAATCATATCTGATTGAAGAGGTCCAAAAGGTATACCGATCTCAGGGAGTTCCAATACACGACAAACACATTGAAACAATAATTAGACAGATGCTCAGACGAGTACAAGTCAATGAAGCGGGAGACACGGAATTCCTTCCTGGGGATCCGATGGATAGAAAAGCATTTGAAGAGAAAAACGGTGAAGTAATCGCCGAAGGCGGAGACCCTGCAACTGCTATACCGATATTGCTGGGTATAACCCGCGCCTCTCTACATATGGACAGTTTCTTAGCAGCTGCTTCATTCCAGGAAACTACTAGGGTTCTAACCGAGTCAGCAGTCACAGGCAAAAGAGATGTTTTGTCGGGATTAAAGGAAAATGTGATAATTGGTCGGTTAATACCTGCTAGGTATGACACAACAGAAGAAGGAAGAAAGAAATTGGGAGTTGCCGAACTGGAAAATATGTTTGGCACTGAGCAACTACCCGAGTCACCACCTCCACCGGCTCTGGAAGATGGTACAGAAATTTCCATCTTAGATACTGACATAGAAGAGCCTCAAGGAATCGTGGAAGAATAAATTCCAATAGATTGACAATAACACGCCGGTCATGATCTTATTGGATAGTTAAAAATTGAATATAAACATGGTGCAAGTGCCCTGTAGGGTTTAAAAGAGGAAGTCGGTCAGAATCCGACACTGTCCCGCAACGGTAGGCTTTTCATAAGGCAAGTCCGGTCAACCACTAAGCACCATCATCTAGGTCTTCGCGGAAAGGCCGGGTTGATACACAAACCTCCCCGCCGGCCCACAAATGTATGTGGGCCATTTATTTTCCCGCTAAAGACTAAATTCAAAAAGTCTCAAAGTAGAAAGGGAAATAAATTGATCAGAAAGATTCTACTATCATGTTCGTTAACCATTGTATTTGTTTTAGCTGCTGCCGCCTGCTCAAATGCTGACGCCTCCAAAAAACCAAATCCCGCACCTCCAGCCTCAACACCAATACCAGTGCCCAATAAAACCTATGACCAACTACTGCCGGTAACCCCGATTGCTGCCACAATGCCCTCATTGGTCCCTCAAGAAATCGAGTCAGCGAGCCCTCAAAAAAGAAACAAAGTTAAATATTTTCCTGTTCCAGCCCCTGAACCTACCCAAACATTAGTTGCTGAATTT
>CAYPXS010000008.1:0-26012 GCA_964414725.1 uncultured Dehalococcoidia bacterium | reverse complement strand
TTTTGACCTAATCGTTTTTCTAACCTGTCAACGGCAGGTTTCATAGATAAACAACCAATTCAAAGATCGGAATATAAATACAACACCACAGGGCTTCCAGAATCCCGTATGAAATTCCAATTCTCAATAGTATTCAATTCGTTGGAAGATGTAGTGAGGGAGCTGCGAAATAAGGATGCGGCAATTAGAAGGATTAAGGCAGATAATAAAGCAGTTTTTAAGGAAAAAGTACGGTAAAGCAAGAAAAATGACATCGTCAATACAAAAAAAGAAACCAATACATAAGAATATTGATTTATATAACCAAACATGTAAATTTTAATAAAAAAATGGGCCGCCTATGGCGACCCATTCAATTGATTCTTTCAAATTCACCTGATTAGGCGGCAGCCATGTCATGCCCACAGCACATTGGTGATTTAATCTTTCCACAACCATTGGTGCACTCTGCCACTCCAACCGTTGTTCCGTCATCCTTCTCAATATTTACATGATTTAGTTCTGTTCCACACTTACCACATGTAATCGGATGCACTTCCATTCCACAATCGCCACAACTATATTTCGCCATTATGTTCTCCTTAATTCTATCCAACTTCATTTGCTTAACCATTCCATCTGACCAATTCAGATACTAAAAAGTCTATCTCTCACCAAAAACACTGTCAATGAACCCTAAGTAAAATCAACCTATTGAATAGATTAAGGTAACAAAGTATAGTTTCGTTCCTAGTAAAACCACTACATGGCAGTGAGATTCAAACATCACAGCGATTGCTATGTTGAATTCTTTAAGGAGCTTTAAATGGCAGAAAAACCGTTGCGAGTAAGTTATGGTGAATATACATATGAAAATGTGCCTGGTTGGGCTCCTTTACCTGACGGCTGGGAATGGAATCATGTAGTAGGCGTATGTGTCGATAGTCAAGATCGCATCTTTGCATACAACAGAAGCGACCATCCTATGATCGTTCTTGATAAAGACGGGAATATCCTGACTACATGGGGTGAGAGTTCTTTCTCATCAGCACATCATGTACAAGTTGGCCCTGCTGATTCTATATGGACCACCGACATAGGTGATCATACAGTACGAAAATGGACAGCCGAAGGTGAACAGTTGATGATACTGGGCACCCCAAATGAACCTGCTCCTGAACAGAGTGGTGAACCATTTAATAAACCTACTGATATAGCTTTCGGGCTTGACGGATCTATCTATGTTGCGGATGGATACGGAAATTCACGAGTCCACCATTACACCCCAGAAGGCAAGTTAATTGGATCTTGGGGGGAAAGAGGTACTGGTCCAGGGCAATTTATGATCCCTCATGGCGTCGAAGTAGATCCTTCCGGACTTGTCTACGTGGCAGATCGTGAAAATAGTCGAATTCAGATTTTTACATCCACAGGACAATATGTTTCAGAATGGCGAGGAGTACACAGACCCAATGAAATTCTTCATGGCAGCGATGGCGCCATGTATGTTACTGAGCTTGGGATGAGACAAGGAACGGGCCCCGATGCTGATGAAGTAACAGTGGTCACTCCTCATTCTGGAGTAAAAATTATGACTAAAAACGGCCAATGGCTAGGTGGATGGGGAGCCGACACTCATACTTCCGGTGATATAGTGGCTGCTCATGCTGTGGGAATAGATTCTGAGGGTAGCTTGTACGTTGGTGAAACTTTGGACGGTGCCAGACTCCAAAAATTTGTTAGAGTTTAGGCTAATTAGCCTTTCGGCTTTTGAGATCTTCATCTCTTGTCGGAGGGCTAGCAAGAACAAAGCACAAGAACGATAGAAACAGAAACCCCAAGATTATTTTAAAGGCCAAATCATAGCTCCCACGGCTATCGTAAACAGCACCGGCCAACAATGGTCCTACAATGCCAGGTATGACAACTCCCTGCCTAATTAAACCATTTAAAGTCCCAAAGTTCTTCATTCCAAAAAGTTCTGTTACTGCCAACGGACCAAGGGCACCTATCCCTCCCATTCCAAGTCCAAAAACAGACAGTGAAATAAATATCAAAATAAAACTATCTGAAGACAAAAATATGAATGCAGCAACACCTATAACCTGAATGCCTACAACCATGGCATATGCCCATCTAGCAGTGGTGCTCTCGCTGACTCTACCAAACACAACCTTAGAAGTTATTCCAAAAAATGCCAAAATAGACAAGCACAAACCAATTTTATCTGCGGAAAGATTAATATCTTGTAAGTACGCTGCCAATTGAGTAACCAAAGTAGTCCTGACAAACTGTTGCAATGTCATACCAACGGCAATGAACCAGAAAGCCCTGGTCCTCAATGCAGATCTAACTGACAAGCCATCCAAAACTTTTCTTTCTGAATATTGTTTAAGACCGTCGGGTGCCCACCGCTTATCCTGTTCCTCCAAAACAAATTGGATACCGTCCCGCACAAAAATAAAAGCAATAACCGCCAATATGCCTAGAAAAACTGCTGTGAAAAGGAACCCTGATCTCCAACCTCCAAGAGCAATAAAAAAGGTTAAAATTGGTATTGAAATCATCCCGCCAAAATTATTTCCAGCTGTAACGAACCCCATCATCCTCCCGCGAGTTGCCGGGAACCACAACTGTACTAATCGACCAGTGGCCAATCCAGTACCGGGAGCTCCTGCAAAAACCAATAGTGAAAAGAAATAGAATTGCCACAACTCAGCCATTATAGACCGCAGAAGAAAGCCCAAAGCTATGACCCCTAAAGAGGCTGCCATGACATACCTAGAACCAAAAATATCAATTGTGCGACCAATTAAAGGGGAAAGGAAATGAGCTAATACCCCGAGCGTTAAAGCGAAATTGATCTGTGTTCTGGTCCAACCAAATTCTTCTTCTAAGGGAACTATAAAAAGACCAAACCCATATTGCGCAAACCCTATAGAGCCCCCAATAGAGAGAAATGATACAGCTACTACTACCCATCCCCTGTAAATCCCGCGAGGCGAATCTATGGAAGTGTTGTTCTTTACCTTAGAAGACAAAAGAAACAGTAAATGGAAAATAAATCATCCGGACAGGGTAACATTTAATTGTTTTAGCTTCTATCTTCGTAATCTCAAAAAGTTGGGGATGGTTTCATGCATAAATTCATAGATTATAGGAATAATAAGCAACGTTAGAAAAGTAGAACTAGCCAGTCCACCAATAACTACTATTGCTAAATCAGCGCCTATAATTCCCCCGCCTTCATCTCCAACGAAAACCGCCAAAGGAAGCAAAGCTGCACCCGTTGTGACGGCAGTCATCAATATAGGTCTTAACCTTACTAACCCCCCTTCGATCAAAGATTCTCTAACCGTCATGCCTCTGTCTTGAAGTTGTTGGACAAATGAAATGAGGACAATCGCATTAGTAACAACCAACCCTATTAGCAACAATAATCCCATCATCGAAGGAAGCCCTAAAGCACTCCCTGTCACAGCTAACCCTACTAAAGCTCCAATCGCAGCTAAGGGTAAGCTAAATAGGATAACAAAAGGATTCCTTAACGAACCAAGGCTTCCTACCATAACTAAATACACGAGCACAATGCTAATCGCCATTGCCAAAAAGATATCTCGAAAACCTTCCTCTATGTCCGCAAAAATACCTCCGGAAACTATAGTGATTCCTGGATTTTTATTCTCAATCAACAAGGCTATTTCGTTGATTTCTGTTCCAACCTTACGAGTATCTTTAGCAATAATTTCACCTCTAATAGTTGCAGATCTACGACCGTCAGTGCGGCCTATGGTAATAGGGGTCTCTTGTCTAAAGGTTTCTATCAAATCTTCAGCTGAGGCTGAACCTAACGGGCCAGCAATTATGAGCTTATTTATAGAAGCCATTCCGGAAGTCATCGAGCTTTGCACTGTCAGCAATACCTCTACATCTTTTCCGTTAATGGAATAGTTCCCTATCTTTTGACCCTTCATTAGGTCACCAATTCTGCCCGCCACTTCTCTTGGCGTAAGACCCAATCGGGATGCTGATTCAGAATTAATTTTAATTATCATTTCTGGCCTGGTACCGGTGAGATCGCTCTCTACGTTCTCCACACTTGAAACCTCTTTCAGGGCTTCAAGGATTTCTAGATTAACTTTTGAGACCGCTTCCAAAGAGCTCCCTGTTATCCTAAGTTCTAAGCCTGCCTCTGGAGGACCACCGGAGCCTTCGGTAACTTTATACTCGCTAGTTGCTGTAGGCTGCAGGGAAAGTCGCAAACCATCGGTAATGCCAGCCGGAGCCGATTTATCAACGTTTACAAAAATGTTAGCGCTACTGGGCGAACCTGCACCAGGAAAAGATGCCAATCCTTCATCTCCTATGGTCGTCAGGTAATTCTCCACTTGTCCTATCTCTCGTAACTTTTCAAGTTCCTGCTCGGCAGCAACTACGGCAGCGTTACTTTGATCTGGAGTAGATGTTGGAGGCACGAAAATATCGATGGAAATAAATCTGTCAGGACCCGTCGGGAAAAGGGTAACTGGAATAAACCTGAGTAGTCCTAAACTTGCCAAACAAAGCACCAAGGCTATTCCTACTGATGCCAACTTATGGCCCAACGCCCACTCTAAAGTAGGTTTATAGATTCTTTGAATAAATGAAAGCGAAGAATCTGAATCTTCATCAGACAGATCTCCTGGCCTGAGTATGAAGGCTCCCACGACCGGTACAAATGTCACACTCACGATCAACGAGGAAATGAGCGCAAAGCTCACAGCAATGCAAAACGGAAAGAAAAAGGAACCTACCAATCCTTGGATAAAACCCAAGGGAGCAAAAACCACTATCGTTGTTAAAGTAGACGCCGTTATTGGTGCAGCAACTTCTTTTGTAGCATTCAAGGCAGCTGTTTTGGGGGACTCTCCCCTCTGCATGTGACGATAAACGTTCTCCAACACCACAATACTGTCATCTACTACTCTACCAACAGATATCGCTAACCCGCCTAAAGTCATAATGTTCAAGGTAAGGTCGGTAAATCCCATCAGCAGAACTCCTCCCAGAATACTGATAGGTATTGTTAATGCAATAACTGAAGTAGGACGCAAAGAAAGCGTGAGGCCCTTTAAAAAACCCTGACGAATATTAAGGAGAAATAAAAATACTCCCGCAACAGCGAAAATAAACCCATACATTCCTTCACTTTTCAAAGTGTTTAACTGGCTTTCAATTTCGGGTCCCCCATTATAAATTTCGACCACTTGGATGCCTTCTATGATCGACACATCCCTGACTTTCTCGAGAGCAGCCTTGGAAACGTCCACTGTATTCGCATTGGGCTCTTTTGTAACACTTATGCCCAAACTGGAGTAACCGTTCGTCCGAGAAATTGAATTCCGAGCTGATGGCGTCATCATTACGTCTGCCACATCTCCGAGAGTTATCACTTTCTCTTCGAGAATTATCAATGGGATATTTTTTATTTCCTCAATTGAATTAACCTCGTTACTGGTCCTTACTGAAATCATTTGAGAACCATCAAATTGGAATCCTGATGGTACTGAAAAATTGCTTTCCCTAAGTGCTTTTGCTATCTCAGTTATTGAAATTTGGTATGGTATTGTGATTAGAGAATTACCCTCTACACCAGATAATTTGGAAGGTTCAATTTGAACCAGCAACTGAAATTCTTGAACTCCTGCGACAGATACTAATTGGACTCCTTCCACTGAATTCAAACCCGGCGCTATTTGAGCATCTACAATATCCGACATAGCGGCAAAATCTAAAATTTCACTGGTCAGGCTCAATTGCAAAATCGGTTCACTGCCTGGATCTATTCCCCCAACTTCAGGTACCGTAGCTCCATCCGGCAGTTCTATTGAAACAAGACGAGATTCCAATTCTTTCTGAGCTTCCTCCATATCGGAACCATACTCGTAGAAAAGCAGCAGAATCGAAGTTCCTTCTATTGAAGTTGATTGAATAGTTTCCAAGTTGTCCAAGCCATTCAAATGCTGTTCCAAAGGATAAGTGACAGCCTTTACAACCTCTTCCGAACCAGCGTTAGGATAATCCACATTAACGGTCATAAGCGGAAACTGAACGCGCGGCAAGACTTCCACCGGTAAATTTACGAAGGTAAATACACCGGCGGCCAACACAAGTACAAAAGCTAAAATTGTCACTGGCCCTCTTCTTAGGGCAAGACCTGTAATATATGTCACTATGATTCCTTAAAACCTACTGGAGACCTATGAAATAAGTATAGGGCCCTCAGCAAAGACGAATATATGCTACAAACTACACATTATATTAACATATTGTACTTTAAACCAATGCCGAGGAATTAATTAAACTTTCGATTTTATGGCAGCCATTAGAAAATAAATTCAATTTAGGCTCATGAGTAGTTTCGGAGCCCCTGACTAATTACATTGAAGAACCAATGACTCAGCCTTATATATCCAAATCCAAATGGAATCCTATTAACCCATCCCACGGCTGGTGGGCTGTCGCTGTTTGTTTCGGTATATCCACCGCTTTAGTGGGATTTAGTACATATACATTTGCGTTATTTGGGGACGAAATGGCCAAAGAATTCGGTTGGTCGCGAACCCATATCAACGCGTCACTTTCATTTTTGGCAATCGGCCAAATTCTAGGGCCTTTGATAGGTCGAGTGATAGATCGTAAAGGGCCTAGAATGGTAGTCGCTTTCTGTGTTCTCCTGACTGCTTTGAGTTATCTGCTAAGACCGATGATGAGTGAGCTATGGCATTGGTACGCTCTGAGTTTTCTACAATATGCCGGATTTTCTTCTACTATGACTCCTGTAGGCAGAATAGTCGGGCTGTGGTTTCCAAATGCGAGGGGCCGAGTGATGGGTATAGCAATGATGGGAAACAATTTTGGAGGAGTTGTAATGCCAGGCATCGTTGGCACTGTTATTGCATTCGGCGGTTGGCAATCTGGTTATTACCTACAAGGCTTATTGACTTTTCTTATAGCCATAACTGTATTAATTGCCCTACGCGAGCCCCAATCTATAAATTCTGACACCCTGCAGACAGAACCAAATGTAAAAAATACAGAGCTTCCAGGTATGTCAATGAAGGAAGCTATTCGATCAAAAACCTTATACCTACTTCTATATATATTCTTGGTCGGTGCATTTCCTTTTGCTTCTCTGTTACCACAACTGATTTCCCACTACGTTAACGAAGGGGTCAACCCTTCAACAGCAGCAACAGCCATGAGCATTCTAGCCTTAGGGGGAATGAGCGGGAAATTAGTATTCGGAATTTTAGGGGAAAAAATTACCGCAAGATATGCAATGATGATGTCCTTTTTTGGTCTTTCTGTGGCTCTTATACTTTCGATCAACCCTACGATGCCCGGAATAATCTGGGTTTGCTCTCCACTATGGGGTCTATGTATGGGAGCATTTGGCACGTTGATAAACATGATTATTCAAGATTACTTTGGTCTCAAAAGCTTCGGGAGCATAATGGGAGTCGCAGGATATGGAACCGCGATAGCATTTGCGGTCGGGCCGATACTAGCAGGTTTATCATACGACCACCTTGATAGCTACCGACCTATGTTCTATGGAATAGTTGTTGTAATGGGAATAGGCGTAGTCGTTTTACAAGCAATGGGAACCCCAGAAAAAGATTTTATGTCTCAAAATAACATGTAGCCTTATACAACAAATACGAGGTAAATATTGGAGATGATTAACGGCACTCTTCGAGACAATCCATCAAAAACTCTAGAGCTCCTTTTGTAAAATCAATCATATTCTGTTCTCTTTGATCCGCGCCGGTCTCGATGGTAATAGAGCGAGATATTGGGCCCGATATCCCTATGCACGAATGCCCAGCAGAATCTCCATACCGGTTTCCGGTGGGACCTGTTGCTCCAGTTTCACTTAGGCCCCATGTGGTTTCAAGTGTTTCCCTTATCGTTTTAGCATTTAGAGAGGCATATTCTTCAGTGGAAGCCCTTAACCCCTCCATCTGTTCTTCTTTTACTTTCAATAAACCCCTTTGGGCCACGCGAGTATAAATTACTGAACCTCCAATAAAATACTTGGAAGCACCTGGTATAGCCAATAAATGAGCTGAAATCAAACCACCAGAGGAAGATTCAGCTATCCCAATAGTTTGATTGGACTCCTTCAGGAGGGTTGCTACCCCATCAGCCAATTTCAAAATTTCCTTTTGCATATCTAGCCAACTCCTTATCTAGTCTCTTATTTCTAAAATGAAACCCTCTTAAAATGTAACTGTAACCTGTTCATAACGAGTAAGATAAACCCTATATTCATTAAATTCAAAGGGAAATAGTCTGTGAATAAGAGTTGGTTTATATTAGTTGCCACATTTTCCTTGTCTCTAGGTCTCGTGACAGGAGGCCTGATAAAGGGAAACATAGAGCTCACTGCAGCCGGCTTTATCATTGGAATTATAATTTTTTTGGCCCAAAAACGGTTTAAATGAAACCCCTAACTAGATTATTGCCGAGCCCTTACATATTGAGATGGCCATACAGAATCTTCACCATCTAATTCAACCTGAGCATTCAAAGCCCAATATGGATTTCGAAGTAGTTCTCTTCCTAATAAAATAACGTCTGCATCTTCGTTACGAAGAGTTTGTTCGGCTTGGGAGGCATCTGTAATCAACCCCACTGCGCCAGTTAATATATCAACTTCCTTTTTGATGGCGGCAGAAAAAGGCACTTGATACCCCGGAAACGGATCTAAATCTTGATCTGGTGAATTGCCGCCAGAGGAACAATCGATCATATCTACACCTTCCTCCTTAAGCCAACCTGAAAGTTCTATAGAATCCTCAAGCGACCAGCCGTCCGTCATGTATTCTGTAGCAGAGATTCGAACAAGCAAAGGCATAGATTCAGGTATAACTTTCCTAACGGCGGAGACAATGTCCATTGGAAAACGGCATCTGTTTTTTAAAGATCCACCGTATTTATCGCTTCGTTTATTGGAAAGCGGCGACATAAATTCACAAGCCAAATAGCCATGAGCTAAATGTAATTCCAACACCTTGAATCCGGCTTGAACAGATCTAACTGCAGATGTCGAAAAATCAGAAACAATAGAATCGATGTTCTCTATAGACAATTCCTCGGGAATCATCCATCCATCATCGTATTCTAAAGAACTTGGTCCGACTATATCCCAGCCTCCGTTCTCCTTTGTTAAAACGTCGCTTCCTTCCCAAGGCCTTTTATGGGAAGCCTTCCTACCTGCGTGAGCTAGTTGAATAGAAGGTGTCGCTCCTTGAGAGTCAATAAAGTTTACAATAGGTTCCAAGACAGATGCGTGTTTGTCTGACCAAATACCCAGATCTTGGGGAGAAATTCTTCCTTGTGGTGATACTGCCGTTGCCTCAGCCATAACAAGGCCAGCTCCACCTACAGCTCTTGTTCCTAAATGAACCATGTGCCAATCAGTCGCCATACCATCTTCTTGATTTACGGAATACTGGCACATTGGCGCGACAAAAAGTCTATTTCTTATCTTTTCTCCCCTTATATCGATGGGCGTAAACAAGTTACTCATACTTTCAAAACCTTTCTAATTCCCTATCCTGCTCTAATTAATGCAAACTCGACTTTGCCTTGTTCAACCAATTTTTCTATTTTCCTCTGCCTACCAGACATCTGACTCGAAGAAGACTTGAATTCGACAAGAATTATCCTATCTTCTTCAAACTGTATACCGTCAATCGGGCTCCCCAGAAATCTAAAATGCTTACTATCCCAAGGATAAGATTCCACCAGAGGTAAAAATTGTTCCGTTATCTGACCATATCTAGTGGATTGGCTCCTAATTTGAGATTTCAATTCAGCTAATGAAGATCTCATCCTAAAACACAGATTACCAAGAAGGATCAGAGCGCCCAATAAAACAACTATTGCCCACCACGGTACCGTAAATTCCATACGTCCACCTTTTGAGTTAAGTCGATTCTAATTATTGAAAAGAGGTCAACTTTTCTTCTAATTTGTTCCCAAATTCCAAGCGCTGCCAACTTCTAATCTCGGTTTCATACACCTCTGTTTCAAAACTATCCGGATTTCTAGAAAGTCTGTTCAGGCTATTTGTAGGCCATAGTAGGCTTGGGTCTACCTCAAGGTTTTCACCTATAGCCTTTCTCCATTCTTTTAGATCTTTCAATCTAATATTGGCCTTTTCTCTTTCTTTATTGGACATAGGGCTTTTTCTGATACTTTTACTTACCGGCCTCTCCACCGGTTCCTGAGCAAGAGCATCCGTCACTATTTTTCTAATCCGGTTAGATACCCCTGGACGACCCCAAGCTCCTATTCCTTTGATTTCCGAATAATCAGAATGTGGTTTCCTGGCTATCGCTACCAAAACTGAATCCCCTACAATCTTAAACGGGGGACGATCCTTACCAATTGCTTCATCTTCCCTTACCGCATACAACGATTGCAGTACAGACAAAGCACGTCCATCTAGATTTTTACTACCTTTGACATCCAAGAAAGCACTGTCTTCATCTTTGGGATTAAATTTCACTTGTTGCAACCTTTCGCATTCCTCCCTCAACCATGAAATCCTACCTAGGCTTTCAAGCTTTTCTTCCATGACCTGCATTGCGCTATATAAATACCTAACGTCATCCGCAGCATATGCTCGAGCTTCTTTACTAAGTGGCCTTATGGTCCAGTCGCTTCTTTGAAGCTTCTTGTCTTTGGTTACATCGGCGTCAATATATTCTTTCAACACAGAATCAAGACCTAATTTCTTGGATCCCAGTAGTGCAGCTCCTAGGCTAGTATCGAAAACATTAGAGAATGAAAATCCGTAATCTCTATTCAAACTTCGAATATCGTAATCCCCGGCATGAAGAATTTTGGTAATTCTATGATCCTTGAAGATCTCACCAAGTACAGAAATATCTTCTATTGCTAGAGGGTCGACCAAATATATATCTTTGCCTATGCATAGCTGAATCAGGCACACAAATTCTGGGTACCTGAAAAAACCATTTCCTTCTATGTCTATGCTGACATAGAGATTGGTAGTTGAATCCTCGATGATTTTTTTAAGATCATCCGAAGAGGTTAAGGTTTTGGGTGTCTCTTTTATGACTTTTTGACTCATCTATGCATTCTGATTCTTGAGTGAAGTATAACCTAATAAAATACAAGGATTAAATTTGCACAATTTTTCAACTTTATGTAAGTTTCCAGTCCATACAGTAATCAAGGATCAATGACATGGTGAAAATACCTCCGTGGAGTAGAGAGGAGACAATCCTCGCCCTTCACACGTACATAAACCATGGAAGAGTACGTGAAAACAGCGATGAGGCTCAAAAACTCAGTCGCTATTTGAGACATCTTACCGATCCTCAAACTACACCAGATCCGATTAAATTTAGAAATTCTGATGCTGTAGCCCTTAAGCTTCGCAAATTCGCGACCCTAGACCCAGGAGAGTCTTCAGGAATGCAAAAAGGCAGTCGCATGGAATCAGCGATCTGGGATGAATTTTCTTCTAGTCCTCAGCTATTGTCTAAAGAAGCCGAAGCAATCATTAGTACAATCGATCTTCCTAATAACCTGGATGATGAAAGTTCATTAGATTCCAAAGCGAAATATATCCGAAATGCCGTCGACGTAGGCAAGGTAACTTCTTTATCTATAAAAAATAGACTTTCACCAATATATAAATCTGCAAAAAAGCATCCAATGAAAACGGCTGTCGGATCCGCTTTTGGACTAATGTCAACCGCGGCTGCTGTCCTACTGATCAAGAAAAAGAAATGATAATTAAAAAAGGGAGTCTCATTTGAAAATCACCGATATTACAGTAAATCGTATCCGGGCACCTCAAGGTGAGAATGCTCGTAGCTTTGTGGGAAGACCTGGTCGTCTACTTTTACAGGTACACACTGACGAAGGAATAACCGGAATCTCGGAGGCCGGTAGAAACCTAACGGTCGTAAGAGCATATCTAGAAGAGTTGATAAAGCCACTACTTATCGGTGCGGACCCAACTCGACCTAGAAAAATTTGGGAATTACTTGCTTTAGGCGATGGCCAACAGGCAACACGCTTCCCTTCACAAATCGTAGGTTCAGTGGATGTAGCCCTCTGGGACATCGCCGGTAAAGCTGCTAATTTACCAATATATCAACTTCTAGGTGGTGCCAGAAGAACAGATATACCCCTTTACTGGAGCAGAGGCAATGGCTGGAGCAAAAGCCCAGAAGAGATGTTAGAAGAAGTACAAGAGGGTTATGACAAAGGTTACAGAGCTTTTAAGGTGAGAATGGATTGGAGAGATTACAGACAGGATTCGAATCCCAAAAAAGATCTGGCTATCTTTCAAAAATGCCGTGAATGGTTGCCGGATGAATGCACCTTGGGGTTTGACGCTAATTGTGGATATTCTGTTCCAACTGCGATAGAACAAGGAAGAAGATTTGAAGAACTAGGAATATATCATTTTGAGGAACCGCTGCCTCAATATGATTTCCCAGGGCTGAAGCAGGTAGTTGATGCCCTTGATTGTGCTGTTTCCACCGGGGAACAGGAAATTTCATCTTGGAGATTCCGTGACCTGATTTCTCTAGGAAATCCCGACATACTGCAACCGGATGTATTGAACGTGGGTGGATTATCAGAAATGATGCGAGTTTATGAGATGGCGGTAGTCCACAACAAAGTCGTGATGCCACATAGTCCAAGTGTGGGAGCAAATTCGATGGCTAGTCTACACCTCTATTCCACCGTGACCAATGCTGTTCGACCCCACGAATTTTCAGAAGAATTTACTGGACCCGCAGAAGAAGTTTCTAAGATATATAAGGAGCCGGTATTGCCAAAGGACGGCGTAATTTCCTTACCAGAAAGACCTGGTCACGGTTTAGAAATTGATCCAGACGCACTTAAAAAATTCATAGATGAATAAATTTTAAAATTAAAGGTACCAAAATACATATTTCAACCCGAAGAATCGTGAGAAAATGAAATACGACACAATCATAATAGGAGCAGGTTCAGCTGGATCCATACTGGCAACCCGATTAAGTGAAGATCCCCGTAGATCGGTACTTTTATTGGAGGCCGGACCAGACTACCCAGACCTGGAAAGTCTTCCAGAAGAAGTGAAATATGGATACGCCACTGGAACTGAAATATCCACTAGTGACCATAATTGGCAATATGTTGCCAGAGGAACCGATAGCGCAGAAATATCAGTACCTAGAGGAAAAGTTACCGGAGGATCAAGTGCCATCAACGGCCAAATATTTCTCAGAGGAATACCTCAAGACTATGACAGCTGGTCTGAAATGGGCAATGATTTGTGGGATTATCAGCAATTAGTCCCATATTTCAACAAAGTTGAAACTGACACCACATATCAAGACGACCCAGGTGATTTTCACGGGTCGGATGGTCCTATCATTTGTCATCGCTTCCCAAGAGATAAATGGCTTCCTGCAAGTAATGCATTTGAGCAGGCATGTTTAGATGCTGGTTTCGCCGCCTGCGAAGACGCCAACGCACCCGGAACAACAGGAGTAGGACCTTTACCACTGAATAATCCAAATGGAATAAGGTGGTCCACAGCTTTAGGATATCTGGGACTATCCAGACACAGATTAAACCTAACGATACGCCCTGAGGTATTTGTGAAGAAAATCCTCTTCGACACTTCTGGTAAAGAACCTATAGCTAGAGGAGTAGAAGTGGTATCTGGCGACGATACATTCACCGTCGAAGGAGAAGAGATTATTCTAAGTGCTGGTGCCGTTGTATCACCTCAAATACTCATGCTGTCTGGAGTGGGACCCGAAAGTCACCTTAGTCACCATGGAATTAAAACTATCAAAGATTCGCCAGGAGTCGGTCAAAACCTCGCTGACCATCCAATGGTGTACGTTACATGGAAGACAAAGCCAGAGGTGGATTTAGACGCATTAGGTCCTAGAATTCAACTTACTCTCAGATATACAGCAGATGGATCAGACCTTGATAACGACATGATTGTCTACATGATGGCCGTAGCTAGCGATAGGCCCGAAAGGGGAGGTTTAAGGACAGAACCTGTAGGAATACAAACTAATCTCTGCATCAATTTGGCCAAAGGTAAAGGAGAAGTAAAGCTCAATTCCAACAATTACAGAGACCAGCCATATCTTGATTACAATTACCTTACAGAAGAAGAAGATAAAAGACGCTTTCGTGACGGAGTAAGAATGCTTGTAGGATTGGAAAACCATCCAGATATGTCCTCCATGATTGAAGAACGTTTGACACCTATAGATGCAGATTTGGAATCTGATACATCTTTAGATTCTTGGTTGATGAAAGAAGTAACAACAGGACACCATATATCCTGCACGAACAAAATGGGACTTGCATCAGATCCTTATTCAGTAGTTGACCAAACTGGCAAAGTACACGGGGTCAAGAATCTCAGGGTGGTAGACGCTTCAATAATGCCTGAATGCGTGAGAGCAAATATTAATGTAACGGTAATGACGATGGCTGAAAGAATTGCTGATTTTATAAAAGAAGGAAATTAAAAAATAAAATATGGTGGCCGATAAAAACCATACAAATGTCGCAAATGGAGCGGTTTAAATAATGTCTAGTCAATTTGATCAAGGTTTAGAAATGCGCAAGTCGGTTCTAGGAAACGAATATGTGGAAGGTTCCTTTGCTAGAGCAACTGATTTCGATAGACCTTTCCAGGAATTTGTGACTGAGAATGCTTGGGGTGGAGTATGGACAAGGGGCCCCTTAGATAAAAAAACAAAAAGTCTTATAACTCTCTCCGTACTTGTCGCACTGCGAGCAGAAGGTGAAATAGCCTTGCATACTAGAGGAGCGATAAACAACGGGGTAACGCCGGAGGAAATAGTCGGATTATTGATTCATGCATCCGCCTACGCCGGGGTACCAGCAGCTGTATCATCTATCAAAGTAGTAAAGAAGACTCTACAAGAAATGGGCAAGTTACCAGAATAAATTTCTAGTCCAATACTGATTCTATTTTTTCTTTGGTATAACCCAACACATCGGAAAGAATCTCCTCAGTATGTTGTCCTAGAAGCGGTGGACTTGCAATTTCCGCAACTGAATCCGAGAGTTTTATAGGGCAGCCCAAGACCCGAAATTCTCCCCTATCTGGATGGTTTATTCCAACTATCATATCCCTTTGGTTCAGATGATCATTGCTGTATATATCTTTTGCATTTAGCACTGCTCCACAAGGAATTCCAGCCTTTCCCAAAATTGTCATGGCTTCCTCCTTAGAATTTTGGCTGGTCCAATCTTCAATTATGGAGTCTATTTCTTCTGAATTTTTAGCAGGGTCATCAAAAATTTCGGATTCAGCCAAATCTTCTTTGCCTATTGCATTCATAAAAGCTTCCCATATATTCCGTCTCTGTGACATAGCCAGAATATATACATAATCATCCTGACCTCCCGGTGCACATTTATATACTCCGGCCCCCGCTCTACCCGGGGTCCTAGGTCCCCTTCTAGCTGGGGGTTCTCCTGTATCACTGAAGACACTCATAGAAGCCCTAGAAAGGCTAACCACGGCGTCTTGCATTGAGACCTCCACCACTTGTCCTTTTCCAGTAGTTTGTCTTTGTATAATGGCAGCTAGTATCCCAATCACCCCATGCAACCCAGTGCCGCTATCACCTATATTTGGACCCGGCTTCAAAGGAGGTCCTCCCGGAACGCCTGTCACCGCCATAGCTCCCCCTGCTGCTTGAGCAACTGGATCAAAACTCTTGAATTCACTATAAGGCCCGTATGTTCCAAAGCCTTTGAGTCGAGCAAAAATGATTTTTGGATTGATGTTTGAGAGACGTTCATATGTATACCCTAGTCTTTCCAAAACACCAGAAGCAAAATTTTCAACCAATACGTCACATTTCTTGACTAAATCTACAAACACTTCTCTATGATCATCATTCTTCAAATCCAAGGTAGCACTTCTTTTGTTGCTATTAAAATTCAAAAAATACGGAGAAGTTTTTTGGGAATCAGAAAGCTGTACGGACCGACCAGGATCACCTTTCCCTGGCTGTTCCACCTTAATAACATCAGCCCCTAACCACCCCAATACTTGAGTACAAGAAGGTCCCGCTTCATATTGGGTTAAATCCAAAATCCTAATTCCTTGCAGAGCCTTATCCATCGCTATGTACCTCCTTGCAACTAAGTGATCAAGTGGCAGTATATACCTGTTCAAAGAGTATTAGAACGCCTACAATATCCGCCTGAATAAGAGGAGTCATCAATGAGCTCAATCAAAATGTACGGTACAACCTGGTGTGGTGATTGCACGACGGCAAAGGCATTCCTTGACCGTAATAAAATAGCTTATGACTGGACAAATGTTGACGATGAACCAGAATATCAAGAATACATAAAAAATTTAAATAATGGCAACCAAAGAGTTCCTACCATCGTCTTTTCTGATGGGTCATTTTTGGTTGAACCAACAGACGAAGAGCTAGCCGATAAACTGAACATTTAATCGAAACTATCTATCTCTAGCATCATGCTGATAAGTCCCTACTAAGTTACCTTCTTCCGATACAACATTTGTGTGCGGAAATTTGACTGTCATAGTACATGCGTGGCCTGGCGCTGCAAGCACGAAATCACCTACATTTAATGACGCACCATTTAACCTGACCACGGCGTGTTCCTCATTTTGCAAAACGAGTTCAGTTTCAGGATGCTGGATTAATTTGAATCTATGCTCCAAAGGTTGGTCTGAAGAACAAGATTTGGACCCTATATCGACAGTCACCGTATCCATTTCAGTATCGTCATCCACAACTTGACCCAAAACTAGACTAGCTATTTGAAAACCTAACTCATCCATTTCAGCATTTCGGGTATCCCAGTAAATCCACGTTCCAGGAGTCGGCCTAATGTCGGGATGGTCAGCATAATGCTGAAAAGACCATGACCCACCGGCAAGATTATCTTTAACTTGGATACCTGAATCACTCGCTGATTCCCAAATTTCTTCCATACTGACTATATTTCTTCGGACTATTCGACTCCTTTGCTCGAAATCTGGTATATACAATGTCTCCCCATCGAAAACATGTATCCCCATTGGGTCTATCCCTAGCGTCTTATCGATCAGTTGATAGAATTCAATGGCGCTTGATCCCGGTTGAACACCAGTCCGACGCATTCCTGTATCAAGATCCATGTACACCCCAATATTCCCAGCGGTGTTCTTAGATGCTATTGATAAAAGATTCAAATGTTTTTCAGTACTAGCAATGGCCCTAAAAGCTGTTTCAGGAAATGCTTTGGTCAGATTTGTAAATCTTTCCAGTTTCCGTGGATGTACCATTGGGTAAGCAAGAATTACCTGGCTAGCACCACATTCTGCCACAACCTCAGCTTCCTTTAAGGTGGCACATTTGTACGATTTAATCCCCCTAACAAGCTGCATATTCAAAATATCAGAAGATTTATGGGTTTTAGCGTGCGGAACGACATTTTCTGAACTACCACAAATGCGAATAATTTCATCAATATTTTGTTCCACAAGATGTGGATATGTAAGCATAGCCGGAGTATCTAAAGTATCCGGATTTGATAACTTATATTTACCCTGAATCATCACTCCTCCTAGTCGTATCGATGGCTTAGCTTTTTCTTTAACTATCTAGAAAAGCTTTAATGGATTCCGAATCTAATAGGGGGTATATGTCAAACTTCGCCGGCATGATTTCGGACCACTCATTTAAAAGACGATGAAGCACATCATTTGAATCTACATCAAAAATTGCTACAGCCCCTCTGCCTGTACGTGCATAAAAACTTAAGGCCAAACCTTTGTCTAATTTATCTTGCGCCCAAGGCCAATATTTACGCCTTTGGTCCTTAACTTCAGAAGGTTTTTGAGGATTTGGTGAACTAATTACTAGAAATAACATAATTGCTCCTGTAGCGGAAATTATATACTCATATAGCTTCGAATTTGTGAACCCAGTCAAAAGAAGGAAAAGGATTATTTGTTATGGATCCCAAACGTGTAAAGGAACTTCCATTCTCGGAACATTCCGTATTTTTTTATGGTGACGACGCCCCATCCAGCAACATTCAATTCGTAAACCAATTAAAAGATATTTTAGATACCAGAAAAATGGCTGAGGATAATTATTCTATTGGTGGTGAAGTATTGGAATTGGAATCAATCATGGCAAAAAAATTAGGGAAAGAGGCTTGTGTCTTTTTCCCCACAGGAACTTTAGCGAACCATGTTGCAATTAGACAGCTAGGCCTACCTAAAACAAGAGCTTTAGTTCCCCAACAAAGTCATATTTATCAGGATAGTGGTGACTCGGTACAACAACTAAGCGGAATAAATCTCGTTCCACTCGGTGGAAGCAATCCATACTTTGATCTACCTGAATTAAAAGAAGCTGTGGCGAGCTCAATGAACGGTCGAGTTGTGAATCCGGTGGGAGTTGTGGTTATAGAGACTCCTGTAAGACGATGCTTCGGAAGATCTATGCCATATGAAAAAATGCTAGATGTAACTGAATATTGCAGAGAACAAGGCATCGCTACTCACCTTGATGGGGCACGGCTTTTCATAGCCAGTGCCTTTACAAACATTCCATTGAAAAAATACAGCGCTCTTTTTGACACCGTTTATATATCGATGTGGAAATATTTCAGGGCGCCTTATGGGGCGATCCTAGCAGGATCAAAAGAATTTTGTGAAAACCTATTTCACGTCCGAAGAACGTTTGGCGGCAGCCTTCCCTCTTCTTCTCTTTCCGCAGCCTTAGCTCTAAAGGGTCTTGAAAAGTTTGAAACAGATGCACAATCGGCGGTAAGTCAATCTAAAGAATTGATCGAATTGCTCAGCAGAATCCCAAATCTACAAGTAAATCGATACGAGGATGAATCTAACATCATACCCATAGAATTCAGTAGTAATGTGAATTTACAAAATTTGGAAAGAAACTTAAGAGCTAATGGGGTATTTATAAACCCAGAAACAAGCGGCCAAAACACCGTACATTTCACAATAAATATGACTATTTTAAGAAAATCCAATCAAGAACTTCTCAGAACATTTACTGATGCCTTGGAAACAGCCGTGAAAAGTTAACCCTTATTATCAGGAATACTTTCCTTTGGTCTGTGGGGCAGTGTCATTATGCCCTAGTTCCTCTCTTTCTAACCTAGTAGCTCTTTCCCATTCCCTTTTTAGATCATCTCGTACATTTAAGGTTAAAAGTCCCATCCCTTCTCCTTCCAGGGTTACTACATCTCCATCCATGATAGGACTAAGACCTCTATGGTTGGTCCCAGTTGCCAAAACATCTCCAGGATTCAAGGTGTGAATTGAGGTTATCCACTCTAACGCTTGAGGAATTTTATGTGCCATATCGTCTGTATTGAAATTCTGTTTCAGATCCCCATTGACATGCAATTTAATTTGCAATTTTTGTGGATCATCAATTTCATCGGCAGTGACAAGATAAGGTCCCATGGGAGCGAAAGTATCTCGTGACTTCATTTGAAAAAACACACCGCCACCACTTGTTAAACCTCTTGCTGACATGTCGATAAAATTCATATACCCAAATATGTAGTCATAAGCCTCTTCAGCTTTTATCTGAGTGGCCTTTTTACCTATGATCAAGGCCAGCTCAGCTTCGGGTTCAAATATTGTTGCAGGTACGTCAGGTAGGACAATGGTTCCTCCATCCGGTAAAACCGCATTTGGCGATTTAGGAAAAGCATTGATCGGGGCTGGTTCGTCCCTTGTACCATCCTCCATATAGTTAACTGCCATACAAACAATATTGTGCGGATTAGGCACGGGTGAATCAAAAGTCACAGAGGAAATGTCAACTCCATCCTCAGAGGCAACCAATTTTTCTATTCCGGGCCTGTAATCATCAAATGACTCAATGATTCTGTTAAGCAAGCCCTGAGCATGGTTATGCTCATTTACAGGAACTGCTTCGGATATGTCTACAATCTTGTCACCTTTGACAACACCTAAGGTAAAGTTATTAAAAAATGCTAATTTCATAGCTGTTTAGCCTCCTTTCAGAAACCGTTTCCAAAACGCTGTCCGTTAGCATATCATTAACCGAACGAATAAGTGTTATAAAAAATTAGGAGGGGAATGATGCCTTCAGTAGCAGGTTTGGGCCATGTCGGAATCTATACGCACGATCTATCAAAAATGCGAGATTTCTATTCCCGTGTAATGGGTCTTGAAATTACTGATGAAGAAATTGAAGAAAGAGGCATAGTTTTTATGTCTTCAAATCCGGAGGAAGAGCACCACGAATTCGTTTTGATGAAAGGGCGAGACGTACCGGAAGGATCTAAAATGGTTCAGCAAATTTCCTTTTATGTGAACGAACTAGCAGAATTGAAAGACTTCCACCAGATCTTTTTAGATGAAAAAGTTCGTATAGAAAGAACTGTTAGCCATGGAAATGCCTTCGGTATGTATGCATTGGACCCAGAAGGTAACACTATAGAGATATATTACCGAACAGGTTTTCCTGTCCCTCAACCATGTGCAGACCCCGTCAATTTAAAGGACTCTGAAGAATCTCTTATTGCCCAGGCTAAATCTAGAATTCCTGCATAGGAACTTTGAAAATTTCCTGGCCAACTGAACAACTAGAAAAGCGTCAGGCACTGCTTAATGCTGTTCATCAAACAAAGGACGCTATAGAAACTCACTTCAAAGAATCTGAGGAACAGGGTCACCTGTCTCAAGCTACAGCAGATGCCTTACTTGCAGCAGGCTTACTAGGCTTAAAACTGCCACTGGAACTGGGCGGTGCTGAGGCGGATCCAGTAACTCAAATGATGGTCATATCGGAGCTTGCCAACATAGACACCTCAGCTGCTTGGTGCACCATGGTATCAGCTACAAATGTAGGATCAGCCGGAGCATTTCTGCCTGACAAAGGTATAGAACAGGTTTTCCGAAAAGGAAATCATCCTATGATAGCTGGCGTGGGAATGCCCTTCGGGGAAGCAAAAAAGGTAGACGGCAATTCGTTTGAAATCTCAGGTAAATGGCCTTATGGAAGTGGAATAAAAACTTCCACCTGGGTCACAGCTGGCGCCAAAGTAAATCAAGAAGTAAATACTGTTGAAATACGGGCTATATTGCGGAAAGATGAGGTTCAAATTATTGAAAATTGGGATGTTTCGGGCCTTAGAGGTAGTGGCAGCAATGACTTTTCGGCAGAAAAGGTGAGAATACCGAATTATATGACTTGGGCAGGAGATGATTCACCCAAACGAGGGGGTAATTTGTACAATATACAGAGACCCGCTTTTGTCGTTTTTGGCCATGCTGGAATAGCTCTAGGAACAGCTAGAAGAGCTCTCAAAGAAATCACAAGTTATTCTCAAGAGAGAACAAGAAGATGGCCGGGGCAAAACACCATCTCTTCCAACGCTATCTTTCAATCAGACATTGGGCAATTGGATCTTAAATTACGAGCCATGAATGCTCTCGCTGTACAAGAATTTGAAGAGGCATGGCGGTATGCACAGGAAGGGAAAAAGTTGTCTGAAAAGGAACAAGCCAAGATTAGAGCTATCGGCTCCTGGGTAACCAAGGAGTCATTAGACATAGTGACAAAATCTTTTCAGTATGCCGGTGGGACCGCGCTAAACAAAAATAATTCGCTCCAACAATGCTTCAGAGATATGTATGCCGCAGCCCAACATTTTATGGTCAGTGGAACGCATTTTGAATCGTATGGAAACGAATATCTAAATTCATAAATGATCGCAATAATTTCTCAAAAGCTGCTCGGCCCTGCAATGGCGTACCCTGCCTATCGAGCCTATTGGGTCGGAACCCTAGCCTCAGTAATTGGTTTCCAGATGCTGAATTTCAGTCAATTTTGGATCATACATGAATTAACTCAATCACCTTTATATCTTGGCTATGTTGGCCTCGCAAACGCTTTGCCAGCTATTGCTTTAAATATTTTTGGTGGCGTAGTCGCCGATAGGCTGGATCGAAAAAAACTAATAAGCATTACGCAGACTATAAATGGCGCGATAATTTTGGTTTTGTCTGCCTTAACTTTTACAGGCATTGTCCAAGCCTGGCATGTGATAGCCCTAGCCTTCTTGGCAGGAGCAATCAACGCTTTTGACCAGCCAGCAAGACAGGCCCTTTATCCAAGTTTAATTGATAGATCAGTGATGATGAATGCTGTGGCCCTAAATTCAGCTATATGGACTGGGACTAGAATAATTGCTCCTGCCATAGCAGGAATAATAATTTCTTTGACTAGTACCGCCACTTCTTTTCTAATTTCAGCCCTAGGCTTTTTTGTGATGGCAGCCATAGTTATTTCTCTAACTATCCCAAAAAATGAATCTGAATCCCCAAAATCGCCAGGAGGAAACGACTTATTTGAGGGTGTCCGATTTATATGGAAAAACAACGTATTCCTGATACTAATTTGCATTACCTTCTTCAATAGTTTTTTCGGAATGTCTTATATCCCAATGATGCCAGTCTTTGCTGTGGATATTTTAAAGGTCGGCGCTGACGGACAGGGGATTTTGATGGGACTAGGTGGTGTTGGGGCCCTAATGGCAACAATGGTTATTGGTAGAACTGGAAATTTCAAACAAAAAGGCCTGTTGATAATAGTAGGATCCCTAGTATTCGGTATTTCGATAGCTATTTTTTCAATAACCTCCATGCAGTATGGAAACTATTATGTGGCTCTAATTCTTCTTTTTATTGTGGGGGCTAGTAGTTCCGCTTACATGATATCGATAATGAGCTCCCTGCAGATGATGGTTCCTAATCATATGAGAGGCAGGGTCATGGGATTCTACGGAATGACTTGGAGCATAATGCCCCTAGGCGGCATGTTTGCCGGGGCTTTGGCAGGATATATAGGACAAGACTCCACGGGTGTTCCTGTTGCAGTCGCAGTAGGAGGTTTTCTTATAGCCATTTTTGCGATCGGGCCCTTCTTTATGAACCGAAACGTCCGAAACCTTGGAACCATATTACAGACCCACCAACTAGAAACACGTGCCTCTTAATTTAACCAAAAGTAGGTTGCAATCATCTATCTACGACCTATAACATGCGAAACCTAACTTTCCTAATCAAAAGTTGAGGCTTTGTAATGATCGAGTTTTTGTGCACTGTTCAAGAAGGATGCATACCTGAAAATATGAGGGAAGAATTGGAGGTGGTTATCGAAAAAACATCCATGGAAATACTGGGGCATGCTAATGGTCCCTTTAGCATAACGTGGGCCGAGATACCTAGGGATTTCGGTTTTCGTGGTGGAAACCCGACCACAACGTCCCATGTCAGAGGTCAAATACCTGATGGATGTGATAAAGAAACAAGAGAACGGCTGATGAAAGAAATTGGAGAGAGGTGGTACGATATCACCGGTCAAACAGAAGATGAGTTGATAGTAGCAGCCAGGGATGAGGGTTGGGAAGGAAATACGATCACAAGTAATTAGGAGATTGCTGTAATGCCACTTTATAGATGCCTAGTTCCGAAAGATTCTTTAAATTATGCTCAAAGGCAAGAAATTGCTGAAGCTTTCACCGATGTCCACTGTGGCATATCTGCTGCACCGAGAAGTTTCGTACACGTTTGGTTCATAGAAGCCGACGGTGAGGAGAAAGTCAAAGATTCACATGGGACCGGATTTCTCGATTACAAAACTGAATTCTATATAGCAGGAGGTAACCGAGCTGGTAGACCTTCAGAAGTCAGACAAGAAATACTTGGAGGGCTGATAGAAAAGTTTTGTGAAATCTCGGGTGCAGATTCTCAAAATGTAAGCGGTCACATAAGCGAAGGGCCCGCTTCTTGGACAATGGAAGCCGGACATATACTGCCTGAACCTGGTGAAGAGCCAGCCGAGTGGTATGAACATGCCACGATACCTGGCTAGACGTCTAGAGATTAATATCTGGGATACTTTACCTTGATGGAGCATCCCAGATAAAGCTTGAGAAAATCCAACTAGTCCCTTTCGGCGTGTTACTACGGGGCATTAGTGTCCCTACCAACCTGATATTCAGACGATAGAGAATTTAAACTTTCTGGAAAGCGTTGATTATCAACGGAATCTAGAACAAAACCTTTGTATTCTTACTCACCACTGAACAAACATCGGCATGACCACATGGGTATAGCCGTCTTTGCCAGTAGCTCTCACAACTCCCGGACTTGAGGCCGAGGACATCTCAAAGGCGACTTCTCCGTCCCCTAGAACATCCAGAACCTCCGCAAGGTATTTGTTGTTAAAAGCAATTCTGGAATCTTCATCCACTTCCCCTTCCACTGCACCATCTATTTCACCCTGGTTATCTCCTACTTCTTCTGCCCTAGAGGAAATTGAAAGTTTTCCGCCATTCTCATCGTTCACGATTTGGATCCTCAATATTCCACTACCGTCACGAGCAAAAATAGAGGAAGTCTTTACTGCTCGACTGAAATCAGAATTTTGTACGATCACTCGGTTTTTATATTCACCAGGAATGAGAGATCTAAAGTTTGGAAAAGCACCAGGCATGAGTTGAGAGACAATCTCGACGTTTCCAATATTAAACAGAGCGTGTGTTCCCGCGGATGTAACCGTAAATTCCACAGCGGTATCATCCGTACCTATAAGTCGTCCAACTTCCTGAAGTGCTCTAGCCGGAATAATAAACTCCATAGGTTCGGATATCGGTTCCAATAGTTTACCTTCGTACACGGCTAGCCTAAATCCGTCAGCTGCCGCAAAGGTGAAATCAGACTGGTTCACTTCGACCTTTATTCCTGTTAATACAGGCCTAGAGTCCTCTGTAGCTGCAGCAAAAGCAACATGAGTTACGGTATCTTTGAGAAGTTGAGGATCGACTTTTATAGTTGCTCCTTCCTCAACAGTAGGAATGGGAGGAAATTCATCAGGATCGGTCCCATTAATATTTGCGGAAAATCTCTGACAATTTAGCGAAACACTTAAAGGTTCCGCCACAGCTTCAATTTCAATGCGATCATCAGGTAGGGAATTTACGAAATCAGAAAGCAATCGGGCCGGTATCGTAATCTCTCCTTCCTTCTCTACTTGGGCTCCCACTCTAGTAGTAATGGCAATATCCAAATTGGTGGCAGTTAAAACCAACATGCCATCTTCTGTGGCAATTTTTACATTTTGGAGAACTGGCAAATTACTTCTAGTTGCGACCGCTCTGCCAACTATTGCCAAGGCTCTACTAAGATTCTGCTGAAGACAAGATATTTTCATATTGAGCACTCCTCAGTAATTGTGACTCAAGAATGAAGTAAGTATATTAGTCTAAAGAAGCCGCAGTCAACGAGTACACCATATTTAGTGTGGCTGATATCTCAAGATACAACATAAAGTCCATTATTCGATAGCTGCTACCACGTCCAATTCAAGAACAATTTCGTCATCTACACTAATTATGAAGGGCAATCTTGGCTTCGAAAGTGCGAACTGATCCCAGGTTATTACTGTGGATATTGAACCAGTTATACCTTCATTTTCTATCTCTAACAGGCCTTCCCATACGATCGGCTTTGTGATTTCAGAAATAGTCAGGTCTCCCTTTATGGAGACCTGCATGTCTCCAACTTTTGGAAGTGGCCAAGGATGACCTAAAATTTCAAGAACATCAATTGATATCTCTGAACCGATGCCTCCATTTCTCCGCACCCAATTGTCCCTTTTATTTTCATCGCTTTTCAACGATTGCACATCGACTACAATGACGGAAGAATCGGAGTCACTAATGTAGCCTTCTTTATTCAAATACACTATGCCGCTTATTCCTGACGTTTCCCCCATTGCCGTTATAGGTGTAGGTAATCGGGCGAATTGCTCACCAATTTTGTATCTAGCTAATGATCCGGCCTGAAAAGATATAGATATCGCTTCATTTTGGGCTGTTAACTCTGACTGCGCTGA
>CAYPXS010000007.1:0-28693 GCA_964414725.1 uncultured Dehalococcoidia bacterium | reverse complement strand
GCCTGCCTGGACTCGAACCAGGGACCTCAGTCTTATCAGGACTGCGCTCTAACCAGGCTGAGCTACAGGCCCATTTCTTAGAATTAGCTTAGAGCAGGTGGCTTGTTGCCATGAAAACTCATTAGCTAAGTTCATCTTCAGCTTGCTATTATACATTCCCATTGTATCTATCTGTAATAGGGAAAGGTCTCTTTTGAGTAATCAGTGTAAGTTTTGGGACTGTTTTGAAAACATATCTCCAGTTCATACCTTTTGTGGTGACCATTTTGAGTGGTTTCAGACAGGAGAAATTGATGAATGTCGGATATGTAAGCGGGGTAAATTCTCCAAATATGCCTTATGCACTGATTGCGATAGCAAATCCACAGAGGTGGTGAATTCAAGTCAAACCAAATTGGCCACCATACATTTACTTGCTGCGGTAGACGACCTTATCTTGATAACTAAGCCAGATGTTTCCAATTGGCCAGAGGACAAGCAGAAGCAATTAGACCATCTTGAGAAAATGGCAAACCAAGTTCGGGATGAACTTAGGTCCAGTTAATTACTGTAGATGCAGCGCCTTTACGGGATGTATTCTTCTACTATCTCAACTGGGGTGTTTCTCGCCACTATCAACTCCAGAGGTTCTGTCAAACTGTCGTTGATGGGCTGGTGGATAGAGTTTTGCGGTACATACAGGAAGTCCCCGGTTTCAATTTCCAAAGTAGTTCCCAGCGTTGGGCCGGTCAGGAATCTACCTTTTCCTTTCGACACATATATCGCTGATTCACAGTTCACGTGGTGATGAGGGCTAGAGGCGCATCCAGGTGGAACTGTGGCTACGGCAAGGTGTATTCCTTCAGCTCCTACCAGCCCCTGTGATACGCCTGCGAGCCTGGTCATTTGACCGGATGATATTTCAACTTCCAAGTTACCTTTTTTGACAACCTGGCATTCAGTATCGTGTTTTGATGTCATTTTATAAAAAAACTCCTACAAAAAATAAATTAGTTTAAAGGTCGAGTTTAGCGATTACGGCAGCATTAGCTATCAAAGTAAAATCGCCAGACCCTTCTCTTCCTTCAATTTCCATACCACCCTGTATAACGTTCAATTTGCCAGTTCCGTGAGGTAAAACCGCCAAGACTACATCTTCATCCACTTCATCTGGTCGAGTTATTGCAATAGTAACTTCAACTACCATATTTTTTGAAGTGTCAGGACCAAACAAGCCCAACCCCATGATGCTACTCTGATGCACGGCGTTCCAGACAGCTCTTCTTGCAGCCTCAGTCGCGTTTTGGCCATGTAAATCGATTCCTGTACCCATCTCAAGTATTAAAGGCTTCAGTGCCATAATTATTCTCCGATTTAAATTGTTAAATGATTTTTGATTGTCGGTAATTCTAACTGATTGGGCTAATGCTGTGGATAGAGACGATCTATGAGTACGGACCAATTAATCTAAGAGGAAGTACCAGACATTTTTAAAGGGTCCTATATTTTTTCTAACATTTTAGCGGTTGGGCCAAGTGACTGGAGTTGGTAGCTAAATTTGTCCTATAATGGGTTTCTCAGGCGGCAGTAGCTCAGGGGTAGAGCATTTGCTTCCCAAGCAAAGGGCCGTGGGTTCGAATCCCATCTGCCGCTCCAGTGCGACACTATTTTTTTCGTTGAGATATTTATGAGTAATCTGATAATTAGAGATGTCCGGACAATTTTTACTGAACCCGACAATATTCGATTAGTGATAGTAAAAATCGAAACTAATGAACCGGAGATTTACGGAGTAGGATGCGCTACTTTTACGCAGAGACCGACTCCTGTTATGGCTGCGGTAGAAGATTATTTAAAGCCATTTTTGATTGGGAAAGACCCTGCTGATATAGAGGATATATGGCAATCTGCTTATGTTTCATCGTATTGGCGCAATGGACCGGTATTAAATAACGCATTAAGTGGGATCGATCAGGCATTGTGGGATATTAAAGGTAAATTAGCCGGAATGCCTGTTTATGATTTGCTTGGAGGAAAGGCCAGAAGTTCAGCGGCGGTTTATGTACACGCCAACGGTACTGAATACCAGGAAGTGGAGGATGATGTACATATGTACATGGAAGAAGGGTTCCACCATATTCGTGTGCAGGTTGTTACCCCTGGATATGTTACCTATGGTAATAAAGGATCTACTGGAGAAACTACTCCCCCACAATCTGGCCCAAGATTGGGAACGGATAGGATATATGAGCCAATACCAGGTAAATTACATGCCCACCCTGGGGGCATATTTGAACCTGGACCTTATATGAAATCAGCTTTAGGGCTTTTCGAGCACATAAGATCGAAAGTTGGCTGGGATGTTGAAATCCTCCATGATGTTCATGAACGCGTACCCCCTATCCAGGGAGTCGGGTTTGCCAAAGAAGTTGAACCGTACAAACTTTTTTTCCTGGAAGACTTGTTTTCACCAGAAGATAATGACTATTTCAGGCTGGTGAGGCAACAGACCAGTACACCTATCGCTATGGGAGAGCTTTATAACAACCCTCATGAAGTTATACCAATGATTAAGGATAGGTTGTTAGATTTTCTGCGAATTCATATCTCACAAATTGGTGGAATTACTCCCGCTAGGAAATTAGCAGCTCTGTGTGAGGCCTTCAATGTCAGGACTGCCTGGCATGGGCCGGGGGACACTTCTCCGATAGGTCATGCCGCCAATTTGATGTTAGACCTCAACACTATTAATTTCGGAATCCAGGAATATGCGATATTTGGAGAGAATACCAAAGAAGTGTTTCCGGGATGTCCAGAAGTAAGAGATGGGTACATGTGGCCAAACGAATCCCCCGGTCTGGGTATTGATATCGACGAGTCTCTTGCGGCAAAATTTCCATTTAAGGATAGGGCTTATGGTGGTGCTTGGGACACAGTGCGGAGAGCTGATGGTAGTGTTGTGAAACCGTAGCCGTAATAAAGTAAAATGTGCCCACCATTTTGGTTGGGTAAAGGAAAGTGATAATGGCTTCAGAAATCGACTTTAATTGTGACATGGGTGAAAGTTTTGGCATGTACAAAATGGGTTTTGATGAAGAGGTTATCAAATATATTTCTTCTGCTAATATCGCCTGTGGGTTCCATGCTGGTGATCCAATGTGGATGCGTAAGACGGTTGAACTGGCTGAACACCATGGTGTAGCAGTTGGAGCTCATCCGAGCTACCCAGACTTGAATGGGTTTGGACGAAGAAATATGAATGCCACCCCTGAGGAGGTTCGCAATGATGTTGTCTACCAAGCAGGAGCCTTAAAAGCCTTTACATCAAATCGTAATTTACAGCATGTGAAACCACATGGGGCTATGTACAACCAAGCCGTTGATGATGCAGATTTGGGTAAATCAATTTGTGAAGCTGTTCTTGAGGTCGATTCAGATATCATTTTGCTAGCTCTGGCAGGGTCTACTTGGATAAAGGTCGCCAATGAATTAGGCATGAGGGTCGCGAGGGAAGTGTTTGCTGACAGGGCTGTTCATAGCGATGGAACTTTAGTTTCTAGGTCAAAAGAAGGTTCTGTAATTCATGATACCAATGAGGTGGTGGAAAGAAGTTTGCGAATGGTAACTGAAGGCAAAATCCTTTCGGTCGAAGGGGACATAGTGGAGGTAGAAGCAGACTCGATTTGCCTTCATGGAGATACCCCGGGTGCAGTAGATATGGCAAAAACTCTAAAACAAGAATTTCACGCCGCTGGAGTCGAGGTCAAACAACTGGGTGATATTGTTTAGTAGAACCTAGGTGAGGATATTTAATGAACGAAACTTTGGTAAATGAGCAGCCACAATTCTCTTCCATGGGAGATTCTGCCCTGATGGTAACGGTAGGGGATTCAATCTCATATGAAATCAATAAGAAAGTACATGACATTATTTCACTGATTAAATTAGAGGATTGGCCAGGTATCAGGGAGATTGTACCCACATACAGCTCCTTCGTAATTCATTTTGATCCGATAAAATTTTCCAGGGAAGGTTTGACTGAATGTGTCCAGGGCATTTGGAATGAAGATTTAAATTCAGGAAACACGGAGTCAAGGATAATTTTGCTTCCTACCTTGTATAGTTCGGACTATGGTCCTGATCTTCAATCCGTAGCAGAATTGACAGGATTGTCAATTGAGGAAGTGATTGAAACTCACTCAAAAGTGGATTACCTAGTGTACGCCCTAGGTTTTAGTCCGGGATTTCCATATTTGGGGGGACTGGATTCAAAGATACATTGTCCGAGATTGGAGACGCCTAGGGTGAGTGTTCCACAGGGAGCCGTTGCAATCGCGGATTCTCAAACAGGGGTTTACCCTGTGGCCAGTCCAGGAGGTTGGAGATTGATTGGAAGAACCCCTGTCACAATGTTTGATCCTAGTAGGGCCAATCCATCGTTAGTAACTCCAGGTGATTACATAAGGTTTGTTCCTATAGGTTCTGATGATGAATTTACAGAAATATTAGAAAAATCCGCACAAGGCACCTTTGAGGTTGAAGTTCAGTGATAGAAATCAAAAAAGCTGGAACATTAACTACGATTCAAGATGCTGGTAGAACAGGTTATCAAGAATTGGGAGTTCCAGAGTCCGGAGCTCTAGATAATTTTGCCTTCAGATGTGCGAATTTGCTGGTTGGTAATGCGGAGAATACTGCGGTACTTGAATCAGGTTTATTTGGACCGGAGATAAAGTTTTCTGAAGACACCTTCATTGCTATAACTGGAGCCGACTTAGGTCCGGATATAGATGGTGAAAGAGTCAATTTGTGGGAAACCTTGAAAGTCGCCTCAGGTTCAATCCTGACGTTTTCTGGTCCTACCGGTAATGGCCTTCGTTCCTATTTAGCGATAGAAGGCGGGGTCGCTAGTGAAAGCACTGATATGGTGATGGGCAGTTACTCTACCTATTTGCCTGGCGGATTTGGCGGGCATGAGGGCAGGGCCTTACGAGATGGAGATGTTTTAAGGACTGGCATTAAGAAGGAAGGGTTTACAGGCGGGCTATCTTTAGAAAATCCTCCCCATTTTGGGTCCGATGAAATGATTCGGATTATTGAAGGGCCTCAAATTGATAAGTTTGCTGAATCGGCGCTTCAGACTCTTACCTCAAATTTTTATGAAGTGACTCCTAACTCAGACCGTATGGGATGTCGTTTAGATGGCCCTGAGTTGGAACATCTGGATGGACCCGATGTCATTTCAGATGGAAATGCATTCGGAGTTATTCAAGTGCCAGGGGACGGTAAGCCGATAATATTGCTTGCTGACAGGGGCACTACCGGTGGGTACACAAAGATAGCCACTGTTATTACTGCAGATAGGAGTAAGTTGGCTCAATTAATGCCTGGGTCCAGTGTAAAATTCGAAGTGGTGGACCAGCAAAAAGCTGTTGATTTACTGAGAGAACAGGAAAGATTGCTTGCATCATTATTGAGTAGAGAAGGATCACAGTTAAAATTCGAAGTAGATGGTGTGATAGTTGACGTTCTTGACGATAATGGACAGCCTTTGACTGTCCAAAGTCTCGAAAACACAACCTACGTTGCTACTGTGTCTAATGAGGCTGGTGACCATCAAGTAGAAGTGAAAATATTTGAATAGAATTGTGAGGTAATCAAATGGGCAAAAAAATGGCTGTTGTAGGTGCGGGAGCAGCAGGTAGCTATATTGGAGCTTTTCTTACTAGAGAAGGGCACGATATTGTACTTATAGACATGTGGGGTGAGCATGTAGAGAAAATGAATTCAGATGGAATTGACGTTTCGGGTTCACAAGGACCGTTTAATGTTCCAGTACGAGCGCATCATTTTTATGATGCATCCCAGCTTAAAGATAAATATGACATCATTTTTTTCGCAATGAAATCCTATGACACAGTTTGGGCTGCTCATTTTGCAAAAAACTTGCTGTTGCCAAATGGGGTACTTGTAAGCAATCAGAACTGTATGAATGATCTGACATTGGCGTCCATAGTGGGGTTTGAACGAGAAATACCTTGCGTTATGTCTGGTATAACAGTGGGTCTATGGGAACCGGCTCACGTTAACAGAGGTGGGCAGCCAGGGAGAGATAGGGGCCACGATGTATTCAGAGTTGGCGAACTCCATGGGAGAATTACCCCTAGGGCAGAAGAAATAGCCGAACTGCTTTCTTGTATAGACGGCTCAAGAGCTACTTCAAATATATGGGGAGAACGCTGGTCAAAGTTGACCACTAACGCATCTTCCAATCCCATCACAGCTATGACTGGCCTTGGTTCGAATGGTGCGGCAGAAATTCCGGAAGCGAGAAGGTTGCAAATCGAGATTTCCAAGGAATCTTGCCAAGTTGCTCTAGCACAAAATTTTGATGTTGAACCAATTAAAGGGGTCGCTGCTGATGTGTGGGCGAGAGCTGATGAAGGCGATGTTTTCGAAGAGTTAGATGAGAAATTCTTACCTAATCCAAGTGCGAGTGACTGGAAATCCTCTATGGCTCAGGATGTTACTAAAGGAAGAAAAACTGAGGTCACACTGATGAATGGGTATATTTCTGAACAAGGTGCATCTGTCGGCATACCGACGCCGATCAATACAGCTATCACCTCGGTTGTAGATGAGATTGATCGCGGTATTAGACATGCTGATGTAGGAAATATTAAAGAGGTTTTATTGAGGGCAGGGATTATCTAATTAGCTATGTTTGAGATTCTCCAAGAACTATCCAATTGGATTAGAGAGTTTGCCGAAACTGATTGGGCATTTCTGATACTGTTCGTAACGGCTTTCTTGGAATCAACCATATCACCGATCCCCCCTGACCCTTTACTTATTCCTATGGGAATATTGCAGCCAAATTTGGCGATTTGGCTTGGGGTTTTATGTACTGTGGCCTCTGTAATGGGTGCAGTGGTTGGGCACTGGCTTGGGGCTCAGTTTGGGAGGCCTATTCTTGGTAAATTCGTTTCTGAAGGTAGGATACGGTCAGCTGAGGCACTTTTTGACAAATATGGGGTGTGGGCCGTTTTAGTAGCAGCCGTAACGCCGATACCATACAAAGTTTTCACGATTTTGGCTGGGGTATTGAAACTGGATATGAAGCGGTTTCTAATCGCATCAATTATTGGGAGAGGAATGAGGTTCCTTAGTCTGGGAGTTGTGATATTTATTTTTGGTGAGGACGTTCAAGCCTTTGTTGAGGAACAATTTGAAGCTCTTACACTATTGGCGGGAGTTGGAGTTATCGGATCAGTTTTATTCGTAATCATACTTGCAAAGTGGAGGACTAATAGAGACTCAGAAAAAACTGGTGGAGAGTCTAATTAAAGTTCCATTCGCGATTGAAGTTGATTTGAAGAGGCTTTATTGTACTCATATCCCAAATGTTCATAAGCTCTTTTAGTAGCTACTCTGCCTCTTTGAGTACGATCCAAGAATCCCATTTGAATTAAATACGGCTCGTATACATCTTCAATTGTTTCAGATTCTTCGTTGATCGCAGCGGCAATAGTATCTATTCCGACTGGTCCACCGTCGAATTTTTCGATTATACATTTCACCACATTAACATCAACTCCATCGAGTCCCAATTCATCAATTTTCAAATCGGACAAAGCTTTTAGGGCGACATCTTTCGTTATGATGTTATCGGCCACAACTTGTGCGTAATCCCTTACTCGTCGAAGTAGTCTGTTACCAACCCTTGGTGTACCTCTGGAACGTTTGGCGATTTCGTATAGCCCGTCAGGACTGTAGGCTACATCGAGTATTCTTGCAGATCTTAAGAGAATTTGTTCCATGTCTTGGATAGTGTAGAAATCGAGTCTATGTATAGACCCGAATCTATCTCGTAGTGGAGAACTGAGCATCCCATATCGAGTTGTGGCACCAATTAGGGTGAATGGTTTTAATGATAGGTTCATACTTCTGGCTTTCAGCCCTTTATCGATTACCCAGGTTACAAAAAAGTCTTCCATGGCGGGATACAAAACTTCTTCAACAACTCGGCTTAGGCGATGTATTTCGTCAATGAACAGAATGTCATCTTTTTGCAATTGACTCAATATTGCCACCATGTCACCGGCTCTTTCTATAGCTGGGCCAGAAGTCGTTTTTATTCGGACTTCCATTTCTGTAGCAACTATATTCGACAGTGTGGTTTTTCCTAATCCAGGAGGGCCGTAAAGCAGGAGATGGTCGAGAGGTTCATCCCGTTGTTTAGCAGCTGTAATGGATATGGAGAGAGTGTTTTTTACACTGTCTTGTCCAACATAAGTGGATAAATTTCTGGGACGCAAGTTTGTATCAAGGGTATGATCTTCTTCTTGATTATTGCCTGAAACGAGTCTTTCTTCCAAGAGGTGGTAATCCTTTTTTGAAGCTTCCCTTTCCTGAGATTCTAGGTTTGATATAAACTCAGTGTCAATTAAAAGGTGGTATTAATACAACATTACACTGTGTTGGATAGTTTGACACTGATTTTCGTAACCCAATAAACTCCTACTAGGATTATTTTATCGTCTTGGAGAATTCACTTATGGCAAAAAGAACAATAGAGGATTGGGAAGATTCAACATTGAATCCCTTGAAAGAGAGGTTTGGAGAAAGGAAAGATTCTTTTGAAACCACATCTGGGATACCGATAGATACAATTTATACCGAGCAAACAAAAACTAGTTCTGATCGTCAAGGTGATGAATTTCCAGGTGAATATCCGTTTACCCGAGGTGTTCAACCAAATATGTATAGAGGTCGCTTTTGGACGATGCGACAGTATGCTGGTTTGGCTTCCCCAGAGGAATCGAATAGAAGGTACCGATATCTTCTAGACCAAGGCCAGACTGGACTAAGCGTGGCGTTCGACCTACCAACTCAAACTGGATATGACTCAGACCATCCGATGGCATCAGGCGAAATAGGCCGTACAGGAGTACCTATTTCTAGTCTCGCGGATATGGAGATCCTGTTTGAGGGTATTCCATTAGATAAAGTTAGTACTTCAATGACAATAAACTCCACTGCCTCTATACTGCTTGCCCTTTATATAGCTGTCGGCAAAAAACAAGGGGTTAATACAGAATCTCTCAGTGGAACAATACAAAACGACATACTGAAGGAATACATCGCTAGAGGAACCTACATTTATCCTCCCGAGCCCTCGATGAGGTTGATAACGGATGTGTTTCAATTTTGCAGTGAAAATGTTCCTAAATGGAACACTATAAGTATTAGTGGATACCACATGAGTGAGGCAGGAGCTAATGCTGTCCAGGAATTAGCTTTCACCTTTTCAAATGCAATAGCTTATGTTGATGCTGCGATATCTTCTGGATTGGACGTAGATGCCTTCGCAGGGAGACTTTCTTTTTTCTTCGTAGCTCAGAGCAATCTTTTTGAGGAAGTTGCCAAATACCGAGCAGCCAGAAGAATGTGGGCGAAAATAATGAAAGAGAGGTTCGGTGCGAAAAATGACCGATCTTGTATGATGCGTTTCCACACACAAACCGCAGGCGTTACATTGACTGCTCAACAGCCTGACAATAATGTTATAAGAACTACAGTGCAGGCATTGGCAGCGGTGTTGGGTGGTACCCAATCTCTGCACGTAAACTCCAAAGACGAAGCTTTAGCATTACCAACCGAAGAATCAGTTCAAATTTCATTGAGAACTCAGCAAATACTGGCCCATGAAAGTGGGGTGTCAGAATCAGTAGATCCTTTGGCGGGTTCCTATTATGTGGAGCATCTTACAGATCAATTGGAGTCAGAGGCATTTAAATATGTCGAATTAATGGATCAGATGGGTGGTGCGGTAGAGGCTTTGAAAGAAGGCTTTCAGATCGAAGAAATCCATAATAGCGCCTATCAATATCAGAAAGAAGTGGAAAGTCAGGATAGGGTAGTCGTGGGGGTTAACCAATATCAGTCCCCAACTCCCCCTATCGAAAAATTACAAACAATATCTTCCTCTGAGACACAGAATCAACTCTCTCGGTTGGCGAAGGTGAAATCTGAACGGAATATCCAACAAGTTCATAAATCCCTGGAAGAATTAAAAACCGCCACAGAGTCTGGGCAAAATACTATGCCAGCAATTATTAAATGTGTAGAGTCTTACGCTACAGTCGGAGAAATATCTGATGTCTTCCGAAATATATTTGGAGAGCAAACTGAATTTACTCCATTTTAATCCACTACAGGAGCTAACTAATGGTTGATCTTCTTTTAAATGAGGAGGAAACACTTCTTAAGAACACGGTGTCGGATTTTTCCAAAAATGAATTAGCTGCTCGTGCAGCTGGGTACGATGAAAGTGCCTTATTTCCATGGGATAACGTATCTGGGATAGCTGACTTGGGCTTGTTCGGCTTAACAATACCAGAGGAATATGGCGGAAGTGGGGGGACGACAAGACAGCTAGCTATTGCTGCTGAAGAAATAGCAAAAGGATGCGCGGCAACTTCGGTGGTATATATAGCCCACCTTTCATTATGTACCCAATTTATTAATATGTTTGGGAGCGAAGAACAAAAAACTAAATATTTACCTGATCTCGCTTCGGGAAAGAAGATAGGAGCATTTGCTTTGTCGGAACCAGGGGCAGGTAGCGATGCCGCGGCGATAAAGACCTCCGCCATTAGATCAAACGGCCACTACGTCCTGAACGGTGTCAAGACTTGGATTAGTAACGCCCCAGAGGCAGCTATACTTGTAACCTTGGCCACCTCAGATACCTCAAAGAAGCATAGGGGAATAGAAGCTTTGATTGTGGAATCAGATACGGATGGAATCTCCGTAAATCAACTTCATGGCAAAATGGGAGTTAGAGCCTCGACGGTAGGTGAGATTGTTTTTGAAAATGCCTTAGTACCTTCGACCAATAGAATGGGAGGAGACGAATTAGGATTCAGGCAGACAATGGCAGTACTGAATGCCAGTAGGATTTCAATAGGAGCTCAATGTGTAGGAATTGCTCAGGCTTGCTTGGAGGCAGCCGTAGACTATGCTCGAACTCGGGAAGCCTTTGGAGGAACTTTGGGGGATCTACAAGGAATTCAATGGATGATCGCAGAAATGGCCACGGAAATTGAGGCTGCAAGGCAATTAGTTATGAAGTCGGCTTCTTTGAGGGATGCTAGTTTGCCATTTGCTACCGAGGCTTCTATGTCCAAACTTTACGCCTCAAAAGTTGCCATGGAAAGCGCGCATAAAGCGGTACAAATTCATGGAGGTACCGGGTATTTCGCTCCAACCCCTGTAGAGAGATATTTTAGGGATGCAAGAGTAACAGAAATTTATGAAGGTACTTCAGAAATTCAAAAATTGGTAATCGCAAGAAACATTTTGAAAAACTAAGGAAGGTTAAGTGAACAACGAATCTATATGTAGTGCCAGACATATAAACCATGTATGCATAGCAGTGTCGGATATTGAAGAAACATTGGAATTTTATGAAGATTTATTCGGGGTAAGCCGCTCTGGAGAAATAGAGACTATAGATGATCAAGGCGTTAAGGCAGCTCTGGTTAGAGTTGGAGCTTCTCAACTTGAGTTTATACAACCGACCGATAATGAAAACGGGGTGGCTAAATTCATAGATAGACGTGGCGAAGGAGTTCATCATATTTGTTTTGAAGTGGATAATTTAGAGTCTAAATTGAAAAAGTTGGATGAGTCTGGAGTGCAAATGATAGATAAAGAGCCTCGAGATGGTTTGTCGGGAACAATCGGATTTATACATCCGAAGGCCACACGAGGTGTTTTAATAGAATTAGTGGATCAGAAAACGGCTCGGAGATGATATGACATCTAGAATTATTAGGGTACTAGTCGCTAAACCTGGTTTAGATGGACATGACAGAGGAGCTAAAGTGATAGCTAGGGCACTCCGAGATGCGGGGATGGAAGTAATATATACGGGTATTCGGCAGACCCCGGAAATGATAGCTCAGGCAGCCATGCAGGAAGATGTCGATGTCATAGGACTAAGCATACTGTCAGGTGCTCACATCGAATTATTTCCACAGATCATTCGTGAGCTGAACGACAGAGAAATGAATGATACTTTGATAGTAGCAGGTGGAATAATACCGGAGTCAGATCACGCTTTTCTCAACGATATAGGAGTAAGAGGGATCTTCGGGCCAGGTACATCCACAGCAGATATAGTTTCTTTTATAGAAGAATCTATTGAATGAATTTAAGAGTATCAATTTGATATATTGGAATTAATACCCCTTTAATCGAATTAAGATACTATTGAAGTCTGGTTGTTTTTCAAAGGGAATATTTAAATGGACGAACTTTTGACTCTTATACTGGCATGCTTGGTGAGTTATATTTTCGGTGCGCTGCCCTTTGCTCATCGGATTAGTAGAAGGCAAGGAATTGATATTTTTTCCATTGGTACCGGATTAGCTGGTGCCTCCAATGTTTTAAAAAATGTCGGGCGCTGGTCTGCTCTTATGGTTTTAGTTTTTGATATAGCAAAAGGCGCTTTGGCGGTGATAGTTTCGGGGATGATGGGTGTTGATGGAATATGGATTTTTGTCCCGGCTTGTGCTGCCATCTTCGGACACTGGAACTCTATATTTACTCGTTTTAAGGGAGGGGATGGTATGGCTATAGCAGGAGGCGTAGCCATCGGAGTATTCGGCGGGATTGGACTCCTCACATTATTCATAGCGGCTTTGGTGTCTCTCTTAGCTCAGAAACTATGGATAACATCTCTTAGTAGCATAGTAGCTGGGTTTGTGGTTCTTTTGTGTCTAACCCGTTTGTTTAACAAGCATGAAGACCTTGCCATCGGATTCGTCACTGTTGCTTTAATGGTGCTAGGTCACGCAATGAGAGGACACGCTCGCAGAAGGAAATTGGCTAAGCAATCAGAATAATTCTAATCTGTGACGAGTATGTCCGATTTTTCCATCAACAAAAATTCACCTAGTAAATACTGAATCAAAAAAACAGTTGACTGACTTGGTGTTTTCACGTAGTAAGACTCATCATCCTTTTTGATTAATTTTAGCCTAGTGGTTGGTGAGTTGGACTCTTCGGCAGTATTTATTCTTATCGAGCCGTCTGGGGCATCGAAATCTAAGGTTTTACTAGTTGCATCATCCTCGAAACCGGATGCTGGAAGGACCTGAACTGATTGTAGTAGATACTCCATTACTTGAAGGTTTGCTGGGCCGTCTAGCAAACCGCTTGCGCTAACCACTACCCAATCATTTTCAGGAGTTCTAACAACTGAAAAATTTTCATTGCTATCTGGGTATATGAAATCAAAGGAAGTGATGTCTTCTGGGGGGGTGGATGTAACGATAGGGTTTCTCCAGGAGTCTGGATCTGATGAAAAAATCCCATTTTGAGGACAAGGTATTGTATAGACTTCATTCTTGCCTGATTTTCTTACATAGCAAAGTCTCACTTCCGCAGACCATTTCCCTATGTGGAGTTGTTCTTGCAAAGAAGGACCGACATAAAAAGAAACTTTTGTGCTACTTTCGTCGTCAACTCCGAGTAATTGGTGGTGTTTAGCTTTTTTCGCAACCAACTGCGCTCCAGAAACATCATCCACATGTTCCCAAAAAGCGGCTAGTTTAGGGGAAAAAATAGGGTTGTGTGATACTTCCCAATAAGAATCGTTTACCTTTATCAGTTCGGAACTTAAACCGTCATTGGTGGTTATGTCTACCTGATTCACGATTTCTTGATTTATAGGCAGCATACCTTCCAATATAAATTCATCGACGCCTCCCAAAACAATCCTGTATAACAGTCCTGATAGACCAATAACTATCAAAGCTATAAGTACATAGCCTACTTGTCTGCTTTTCATTGGTTTGAAACCTCATTCTGTTTGGGTTTCTCATTCGTTTCAGCTGTTCTAACAGTCCACTTGTTTCTAAACCCCTTACTTCTACGTTGCATAAATCGAATTAAGCCTATAAGCACAAATGCTAATGGAACCCCACCTATGTTGGAGTATTGGATCAAATTTCGGTGGCTGTCTGAGGAAAATACCAAGCTACGCTCTGAAACCACTTTTGATCGTACGGAAGCCAAATTATCTTCCTGAGCGAGCCAGTCAACTATATTGAGGGCCAACAACACATTGTTATTGAAACGTGTGGCCGTTTCGGAAATCCAGTCTGCGTCACCGGTGATTACCATTCGCGATCCATTTGTATGTTCTAAGGCGACTCCAAGATCACTTAGAACAAAATTATCTCCAGTCACTTCGGAAAATGTGGGGGAGTTTGGCCTTAAATTCCTTAGGTTCATGTCTATAAAACCGAATTCAGTGGTTGAGATCAGGGGCGTAGCGGTAAAAGGAGAGTCCGGCAAGTTTAATATCCCTACGCTACTAGCCCATGGCATTACAACACTATTAACTTCCCCTCCGATTTTACTGTCAACTACATCCGCTTTAACCCAGTACGGGTACGGGAGATAGACACTTCGAGCACCTCCAGTTCCAAATGAGAGTGTCTCGTTGGATTGCAGATCGAAAACCAAATCAGATTCTACTGATATACCGAACTCAGATAATACAAAGTCGGAAGAGCTATCTCGATTCGATATTCCTGCCAACTGGTTAAAATCGACGAGGACAGGTTCTATTGCTATGAATACTTTACCACCGCCATATATATATTCTTTAATCGATTCTCGATGTGTTTCTCCTATCCGTGATTTGGGGGAGGCGATGATCATCACATCGATAGACTCAAGGTTTATTGGCATACCATCTTCAGCGGCTATGGTTTGTACTTGGTATTGTTGATTCAAAACTGAGGCGAAAGATTGTAATTCTCCCGATATTTCCATTTCTTGATGCCCTGATAGAAACCCGATGGTTTTTTTCTCAGATCTATCGTCGAGAATTTTATTGATTAGACTTGCGAGGCGATATTCAAAGCCGTCGATGGTTTGAACGAAAGGAAGTACTTCTCGCTTATCGAGATAAGTTAACCCTATTCCCATATAGCCAGTTTTGATTTGAAGTTCCCCTTGAGACCTGACATTAAATTGGATCGGAGGAATACCGGCATTTGTAGCCTTTTTCATGGCTTTTTCATCGCTTTCAGGAAAATGTCTAACTACTTTGACCATCCCATCAGAGCTAGATTCTACATCGTCCAAAAAATCATTGACGTCCCTCGAAACAGGAGAGACTTGAACAGGTGGATCTTTTGACATGAACACATCTATGGTCAATAAGTCGTCGAGTTGTCCCACAATTTCCTCAGTGGCAGGGCTCAACGTAAAAATTTTATCTTCTGTTAAATCCATTCTTCCCTTGATTGATGTGCCAAACCATCCAATAATGATGCTTAGAATAATGAAACCAGCCACTCCTAATTGTAAGTTTCTATATTGGGGTGTCTTGTGGCTGAGTGTGCGACTTCTAATGATTAAAAAGGTGGCACACAAAAAAGTGGAAATTAGCGATAGGAAATAGAGAATGTCTCTAAGATCAATTATTCCTCTTCCTATATTGTCAAAGTGAGTTATAGGGCTTAATAATTGCAGTAAATTAGCAGCTGTTGACGGGAGGGTGACTGCCACGATTTCAAGGCCCATTATCATAAGGGCCATACTCACAGTTAACCCCAGGATAAATGAAACGATTTGGTTTCTTGTGAGGCTAGAGGTGAATAGTCCTATGGACACCAATGAGCCGGCCAGAAAAATACTACCAATGTATTGGGATATGGAAGCTCCCCAATCTAAATCGCCTGCACTGGTAAGAGTTAGTGGTATCCCAATTGTCGCCAAGATAGCTATTGATACAAACAGCAGTCCGGAAGTAAATTTGGCTAAAAGGACAATCCAACCTCTTATTGGCTGCGTAAGCAGTGTTTCTAATGTGCCATCTCGCTGTTCTTCAGACAGCAACCTCATCGTTGCCGCAGGTATAAATAGGGCCAACAGCCATGGTAAAGAAGGCTTATCAATTGCGAAATCAACAGTAAATAGTGGTCGTAAAGAAGCTTCACCAATTAATAAAGCCGACTGAAAAAACGACCACGAAAGCATGGCCACAAAAACTACTATCAGAATATATCCAGTAGGTTGGTCAAAATAGCCTTTGAGATCTTTTTTTATTAAAGCTATAAAAGGAGACTTCATGATCCCTGTAACGTCCTCTCAGCCTCATTTTCTGATGTAAGGGTATGAAAGACATCCTCAAGGCGCATACGTTCTTCATGTAGTTCCCATAACACCCATTCTTGGGTGGTCGCTAAACGAAAAATATCGGGTCGCGGATCTTCAGAGCCTGACAAATTAACTATATATCTCTTCCTTTTATCGACGGGCTCCAGCCTTTCTACGGATTCCACTGCATCTAGAGATGCAAGACCAGACTCAATTTGATTGCCTTCTGCCTCAACATATATCTTTCTGAGGCCAGGGGTAAGTTGGAATATTTTATCCACCGGGCTGTCAGCTACGAGTTGGCCGCGATTAATGAGTAGAACCCTCTCGCAAGTGCTTTCGACTTCTTGCATTACATGAGTGGTAACTAAAACTGTTCTATCTTGACCTAAAGATTTGATTAAATCCCTCATAGACATCCGCTGGTTCGGGTCCAACCCCTCCGTGGGTTCATCGAGAATTAAGATAGAGGGTCGGTGAATAATAGCCCCGGCTAAGCCGACTCTCTGATGATATCCTTTGGATAATTCACTAATCGGCCTGTAAAAAACCTCTTGTAATCCTGACTCTTCGACTGTTTGCTCCAGATTGTTAGCTCTCTCTTTACCAGAAAGTCCCCTTAGGTCAGCTATGAAATCTAGATATTCGCTTACTAGAAGATCTTCGTATAAGGGATTGTTTTCCGCCAAATATCCGATACTTCTTCGTGTTTGCAAATCATTTTCGGAGTTATCTATACCGTTGATAAGGACCTTTCCGGCATCTGGAGTGTAGTAGGAAGTAAGTAATCTCATTGTGGTCGTTTTGCCGGCTCCATTCGGACCAAGGAAACCGACTATTTCTCCCTTTTGGATAGAAAAGGACAAATCAGATACAGCCTTGTGAGGCCCAAAGCTCTTACTTACAGCATCGACTGAAATAGTTACATTTGGGTCGATAAGATTACTACTATTATCGTTGGTTGGTTCTGCTTCGTTGGTAGTGGACATATGACTTTCCCTTGAGGCGGGTATGACACCCGCCTTCTTGAGAATTATTATTTAGTCATCAAATGGGGCAGGCAATTTAGGTGGATCCAATTCGGTTATTAGCGACTCGGTGGTCAAGACCATCCCCGCGATGCTTGCTGCATTTTCTAAAGCTGATCTGGTCACCTTAACTGGGTCAATGATACCGAAGTCATACATACTCCCGTAACGATCATTTTCAGCATCAAACCCGTAGTCACCACTGCCTTTTTTGATTGCGTCTAGTACAACCGGACCACTAAAACCCGCATTCTTGACGAGCAGTTCAAGAGGAGCCCCGACGGAATCTAGGACGATTCTGGCACCAGTTGCTTCGTCAGAACTGGCTGAGAAATTTTCCCTCAAACCTTCTGCGATACGTATTAAAGAAGTTCCTCCTCCAGGTAAAATACCCTCCTCCATAGCTGCTCTAGTGGCAGATAAAGCATCCTCAACCCGTTGCTTTTTTTCTTTTAGTTCAATTTCTGTTGCTGCCCCTACTTTTATTATAGAGACACCTCCAGACAACCTAGCTGCACGCTCTTCTAGTTTTTCCCGGTCGTAATCAGATTTAGTTTCTTGTGCTTGTGATTTTATATTGCTTACTCGATCCTGTATTAAAGAGGTATCTCCGGTGCCTTCTACGAACGTAGTGGAATCTTTGGTTGAGATAACTCTTCTGCATCGGCCCAGGTCTGAAATTTCCACTGACTCCAAATTTCTTCCTGTCTCGCTGCTGATTACAGTACCTCCAAATAGGATGGACATGTCTTCTAGAATTGCTTTCCTTCGGTCGCCAAAGGCTGGTGCCTTCACCCCCAAACAATTCAGGGTCCCTTTCATTTTGTTTACCACAAGAGTGGCTAAGGCTTGTTCTTCAATGTCTTCGGCTATCAGTACTAGCTCTCTACCTACCGCACTAAACTTTTCCAAAAACGGAACTAGTTCTTCAATATTAGAGATTTTTTCTGACGTTATTAGGATGTATGGTTCATTAAGTTCTGTGACCATTCGGTCTTGGTCTGTTACGAAATATGGAGATAGATACCCTCGGTCTATTTCCATACCTTCCACATATTCAACCTCATAATCTAAGCCTCTCGATTCCTCGACTGTGACAACGCCATCTTTGCCTATTTTGCTCATTACTTGTCCTATCAATTCGCCCATTTTTTCGTCGTGGGCCGAAAGGATAGCGACCTGAGAAATCTGATCATCATCAGTCACAGTTTTAGACATGGAAATCAGTTCTTTTGTTATAGTGTCAACCACCTCATCGATACCTCTTTTCAGAGCCATGGGATCTGCTCCGGCAGCGATGTTTTTGAAGCCGTTTTTGAGTATCGCTTGAGCCAAAATGGTTGAAGTAGAAGTGCCATCGCCAACATCGTCATTCGTCTTTGAGGCCGCCTCTTTCAACAACTGCGCACCCATGTTTAAGAAAGGCTCAGGTAGTTCAATTTCTTTTGCGATAGTCACCCCATCACTGCATACCTGCGGAGGCCCAAATTCCTTTTCTAGGATTACGTTTCTACCGTTTGGACCTAAAGTTATACCCACTGTGCGGGCCATAAGATCGATGCCTTCCATCAATTGGGAACGGGCATTGTCTTTAAATTGGAATTGCTTTGGCATTCTTAAACCTCATCAAATTTCTGTTAACCAAGATGTTAAATGATACTAAAACTTTTGTCTGAATTTAAGCGGTCGCATCATCCAGAGCCTTTTTCACAGCTACAGGAGACATAGGTAGTTCCCTCATTCTTACTCCGGTGGCGTCATATAGAGCATTAGCCATGGCTGCTAAAGGCGGCACCAGTGGCGATTCACCCACCCCTCGAACCCCAAAAGGATGTCCAGGATTGAAAACCTCGACAACTACTGGGTCTATCATTGGTAGATCCAAGCTTGTTGGCATCCGGTAGTCGAGCAGACTTGAGTTCATTACTTTACCGTCATCGCTCATAAAGTACTCCTCATTGAGTGCCCATCCAATTCCTTGGGCAGTACCCCCTTGGATTTGTCCTTCTACGTAGTCAGGGTGGATTGCTTTTCCGACATCTGTAAATGGGGTGCAGCGTAGGATAGTTGTTTTTCCCGTCTCTGCGTCAACTTCAACATCTACAAGCATAGCGGCGAAAGATCCTCCCACCCCTCCTGGATTTACTCCGGCACTTCCAACGATGGGACCACCGGTCCCGTTGGATGCCGAGGCAATTTCTTTGAAAGTCAGCTTGAGTTCAGGGTCAGATTTGTGCTGTGCTATCCCATCTGAATATTCAACTTCATCTTCGTTGGCATCCCACACTAGGCTTGCCCGCTTAATCATTTCCTTTTTCACTTCCTGAGCGGCCTCAAAGGCAGCCCATCCTGACTTGAAGGCGACTCCACTACCTCCAGTCACCGAGGTGTAACCTATCGAATCCGTATCGGCAACCTGCGGATTTACATCCTCCACTGGAATAGATAAAACTTCGGCAAGCTGCTGGGCAATGGCAGTTCTGGAACCGCCAACATCAACGGAGCCTTCGGATAGATTGACAACTCCATCTGGTGTGACAGTAGCTACACAAGCAGCGGGCCCGGTGTTGTTTCTCCAGTACCCAAAAGCGATTCCCCTTCCTCTCAATTTTCCAGATTCTTGTTCAAGAGGAGTTTGGTAGTGGTCGTGATTCTTGACAATCTCTGATAATTCGATCATTCCTATTTTGCCGTTGACGACTCCGTCCGATCTCCTTGAACCTTCCTTAGCTGCATTCATTAATCTTAGGTCAATCGGATCGATTTCCAACTTTTCTGCTATCTCATCCATTATTGTTTCAACCGCCAGGGCTCCTATGGGGGCTCCTGGGGCTCGATAAGCTGTCGTCTTAGGTTTGTTATCAACTACGTCATAGCCATCGAGTAGCAGATTATCAATATCGTATGGTGAGAGCATGCAGGCTGTGGCTCCGCCTATTGGCGAACCCGGAAAAGCTCCGGCCTCGAATGCAAGATATCCCTGGGCTGCGGTGATCTTTCCGTCATTGGTAACACCTATCTTTACCTTTACGTAGCTTCCAGAGGTTGGGCCAGAGGCTTCGATTACCTCAGCCCTAGTCATGAACATTTTTACTGGATTGCCAGTTTTCTTTGAAAGTAATGCGGCTAATGGCTCCAGATAACAAGGAAGTTTACCGCCGAATCCTCCACCAATTTCCATTGGTACTATCGTTACCTTTGAAACAGGTAAACCCAAGACAGTAGACACTTGGTCCCTTATTCCAAAGTGACCTTGGCTACTGCACCAGATTGTTACATGTCCGTCTGATCTCCAAGAAGCTGTTCCGTTTTGAGGCTCTATATAGCCTTGGTGAACAGTTTTGGTTCTATATTCTCTTTCTATGACAAGATCAGCCTGTTTAAATCCTTTTTCCACATCCCCAAGAATGTATTGGTCATGGCTGGCTATATTTGAATTGTGAACTTCATCTCCCGATATAGAGGCAAATCTAATGGTTTCATGGAGTATTGGAGCGTCTTCTGCCATTGCCGCTTCGACATCAGTTACTGAATCCAAAATCTCGTATTCGACTTTGATTAGGGACAAAAGCTCCTCGGCCTCATGTAAGCTGCTAGCAGCGATAGCTGCCACTGGATGGCCTTTAAACAGAACTTTATCAGAGGCAAGAATTCTATCTCTGACATATTTCATGTTTGCGTATAAGTCTTCTCCAACCTCCGCTGGTTTATCTGGCAGGGGGGACAAATCTTTAGATGTAACTACTGCTTTAATATCTGGATGGGATAGGGCCGCGGATAAATCGATTGATTTGATTCGGGCGTGTGCATGCGGGCTTCTAAGCACCTTTCCAAACAGCATTCCGGGTAGGTTCAAATCTGCGCCGTATTGAGCCTTACCTGTAACCTTATCGGCACCGTCGTGCCTTACTGGTCTCTTCCCGATAACGCTATAATTTTCTGGTGTTTGCGTTGCCAAATCAAAACTCCTTGAGAGATTCTAAAAAGTGAAAACTTAAGGTGCAATTCCACTCACGATTTTACCATACTGCAGTAGTAACTGTAGCTGTAAAATTTTGTTAGTTACCCCTGTGGATCAAGAAACAGCATATTTTTGTAAATTGTCTTCGTTGAAGGATAGGCCTAATCCGGGAACTTGCGGGAGTACAATTTCTCCATTTACTACGTTAGGTTCTTCATTAAACATCGCAAACGTCCAGGGCATATGCTCTACATATGTGCCGTTGGGACATGCTGCAAGACAGTGCATTAGGACCTCAGTGGCCAAATGAGTTACTACTGGCAAATTATAAGATTCGGCTAAATGAGCGGCCTTCATCCATTGTGTTATTCCGCCGGCCCTTAAAAGGTCGACCATAACAATATCAATAGATCTTCGTTCTAGCTGAGTCCTAAATGGCTCGATTCCATAATGGTATTCTCCCGCTGCGATGGGTGTGTCCAAAGCGTCAGCGATTCGGGCTAATCCTTCAAAATCCTGATGATTGATAGGATCTTCGAGCCAGTATAGGTTGTATGCCGCAAGCTCTCGGCCAATAGTGATAGCTGTGTTGACATCCCAACCTTGGTTAATGTCCAGCATGATAGTGACCTCGTCCCCGACCGCTTTTCTCATGGTTTCCATTCGTGCTAATTCTTTCTTAGCACTGTCTTCTGCACCCATTCGAAATTTCATTGCCCTGAAACCTTCTTCAACTAGTTTTTTACTGGTTTCTTCTAGTCTTCCAAGGTCAAAGGTCCGCCAAAGGTACCCACTTGCATATGTGGGCACAGTATCTCTATAGCCCCCAAGCATTCTATGCACAGGCTCGGATGCTGCTTTGCCTTTAATATCCCACAAGGCTACATCAATGCCGGAAACCCCTCGTGTCACCAGACCTGCTGGTGCACCGCCGCCGGCTATAGTTCTGAGGTGGGTGTTGATGTATTCAACTCGCCTTGGGTCTTCACCTACAATTTGATCAAGTAAGGCATCAACGGTTTCTTTTAAAGCTTTTACCATTATGGAGCTAGCGAAACCGGCATACCCAATACCCTCAATACCATCATCTGTAATAATTTTGATGGTAATGAATTCCGCTACATCCCCGCTTCCGCCAGAAAGTGGACCTTCAGCTCTGGGAAGTCCTACGATTCCTGTCTCATACGTTTGTATTTTCATTCTTTTGCTCCTTATTTTTATTTCTGCGGGTCCCCTGATTCCATTACTATGGACCTACCTTCAATTGGATTCCATGTTGTGCCAGCATTTTCTTTCGGTTCATATCCCACTATTTTTCGACCTTCTTCCATGTCCCAAATGCCGTAAGTGTTGTCTGACATGCCGTAAACAATAGCAAACCCAACGGCCTCTGGGGCATTTATGCAAGAATCTACCAGCCTAGCGGTGTCTTTATGGCTCATCCATAGGGACAAAGCTGATGGTGCGAAGGTTGGATCATCTGGTTCCATTACCCACCCTATTCTCATACAGATGACTGAGATTCCATACTCGTCATGAAAATAACTGCCAAGAGATTCTCCGAAGGCTTTACTTACCCCGTAATAACCGTCCGGGCGAACGAGATCTGTTGTCAAAGGTTTAATAGGCTGTCTTATAGCTTGAAAATCTCCATCATAAATTTGTTTATATGGATTATCTTTCAAAGGATAGAAACCCAAAGCATGATTACTGCTAGCAAAGATTATTCGCTTGACCCCTGACATTCGGGCAGCTTCATAAACATTTCTCGTTCCAATAATATTGTTCTCAAGATTAGTGTCCCATCCACCTTGGTGGTTGGGGTCAGCTGCTAGATGTACAACCGTGTCAATTCCTTTGAACGCAGGCAAAATCTCATCTAAATTTGAAAGATTTCCTATAGTTGTTTGAAATCCTACGACCTCTTCTAGATCGAGTCCTGAAAGAATATATTTGGTGGACAAATTTGAACGGATTATGCCGCCTATTTTACCGGCTAGCCCTGTTACTAAAACTTTTTTCACGGACAATAAATATCTCCTAAGTGGATTTATTATTTTTCTCCAAAGGCCTGTATCATCAAATAAAGAACGAGGGGAATAATACAGAGCCATAGTATCAATCTGGGTGTGATGCGCATGAACCTACCTGACTCTACAAAGGTAGAGAAATAAGATGGATTCTAGCACAAGGAAATATAATAACGGAGAACCTTCTAATTGAAATACAAGATCATTGCACTTGATATAGATGGGACGTTAAAAGGTGATTCACCCTTAATGTCTGAATACATGTTAGGAATTTTGGCAGAGTGTTCGGCTCGAGGTGCAATTGTTTCAGTGGCGACAGGAAGAAGTCTGAAGTCCGCCTTAATTTTTTTAAAGCAGGCTCCTATGATAGAAACTGTGATCTCATTTCAAGGTGCTTTAGTTAGTTTTGAAAGAGGGAAGAATAATGTTTGGGAGACTTTTCTCTCTCGGCAGCAGATAGGACTTTCGGTCGACCTCCTTGCCCAAAGGGAAGTAGATATAGTTGCCTATGCAGGTGATGATGTATACGTAGAGAAAATGACTGATTGGGCGAGATCATATGGGGAAAGAAATGGAGTCCAAATAGTTCAGGTAGATTCTTTGAAAGAAATCCCAAGAAATTTGTATAGAGTGCTTGGAGTTGGGGATCCTGATGTTATAGAAACTCTCGAATATGACTTGAAAACAGGCTATTCCAATGAAATATATGCTACTCGTTCACTACCTCATTTTTGTGAAATACTAAGCATTGATGCCGGTAAAGATAAGGCTTTGGAGTGGGTGTGCGGACAATTCGATGTAAAAGTGGAAGATGTATTAGCCTTCGGAAACGGGTTTAACGACGTCGAAATGATTAAATGGGCCGGCAAGGGGGTAGCGATGGAAGGAGGAGAAGCTGTCGTTTTTGAAGTTTGCGATGATATTGCCCGAAACCCTAACCAAGACGGAGTAGCTTTGTACCTAGAAAATCTTTTGGAAAATGACCAGATAGGTACCTAAATTAAATGAAATTATCCCATCTTTTAGTTTTTGGCAGTATTAATGTGGATCTGGTTACCAAAGTAGACAGGTTGCCGGGGCAAGGTGAAACGATCTTCTCTGATACTTTTTTAATCGAAAATGGCGGTAAAGGTGCAAATCAAGCGGTGGCAGCTGCCCGCCTTGGGGCTGAGGTTTCAATGATAGGGCGAGTGGGTTCTGATGATTTCGGACGGCAAGTGATTCAGAACTTAGAGTCAGAATCAGTTGATACCGGAATGATCACCGAGGATAAATATCACAGTACGGGTATTGCTTTGATAACTGTCGATTCACAATCGCAGAATACAATCGTGGTTTCATCAGGAGCGAACATGAACTGTGGCGAATCCGAATTGAATGCTATAGAGGCTTCTCTGCCTAGTGCTAATTGTTTGATAATCCAAAATGAAGTGCCATATAAGGTGAATGTGGAGGCGGCTCGCTTGGCCCGATTGAATGAAGTACCTGTCGTCTGGGACCCCGCACCCTTCATTGGCCAGGCTGACGAGTTAATTGGCCATGTGGATTTTTTGACTCCAAATCATAAAGAGGCAGAATTGTTGGCAAATTTTGAAATAACTGATGAGCAATCAATTCATCAGGCTCTTCTTAAAATTAAGAAGTCATCGGAAGCTGTTTGTTTCATTACGATGGGAGAAGACGGGGTTTACTTTTTATCCGGTTCAGAACTAGATCATATGCCTAGCTGTCCTGTTGCGAGTGTAGACTCAGTCGCCGCTGGGGATGCATTTACTGGGGGACTGTCGGTATCGATATCTGAAGGGAAATCATTGCGGGTAGCGGCCAGGATCGGGTGTGCTGCAGGGGCTTTGGCCACTAGTAAAATGGGGGCCCAGTCAGCGATGCCGTTTCGGCCAGAGGTAGATCAGTTGGTTGATCAAAACTTTTAGTCTCTAGGGTCTCCATTTTTGGAAAACAGTTCACTCAGCTCCCTTTTTATATTTTGTACGACTCTAGGTCCCTCATAAATAAGCGAAGTAAGTATTTGAATGGATGCAGCTCCTGAATTTAGGGCTTCATATGCTTGGGATCCAGTTGAAATTCCTCCGCAGGCATTTATTTCGATGGTATTCCTAAATTCTTTTTTGTAGGTTTTGACCATTGCCAAAGTGTTTTCAAATAGAGGGGCGCCGCTGAGTCCACCTTGGCCAATGGCGAGTCCATTGTGTTCTATCGGGATGGTGTTGGAAACTGTGAGGCCCTCTACTTTTTCTTCTACACAGATGCGACCTAAATTTAATGCAGTCTCATCAGTCCCTTCTTCTGACTTGTAGGGAGGCATTTTAACTAATAAAGGTTTGGTTCTTTTTTCGTTTACAGCTTGGAGTAAAGATCTTAATTTGGACGGTTCTTGGAAAACTCTTAGACCCGTGGTGTTTGGGGAACTTATGTTCAACTCGATAGCGTCACAAAAAGGTTCCAATTCTCGATGGCATTCTGAAATATCAGGGGTGTCTGTACCAGAGACACTTAAAATTCGAACCGACTTTTTGGGTCGGGAGTTCAGCTTAAGCATTTCTGCCAAGGCACTTGTGAGACCATTGCCCGGGAAACCAAGGGCGTTTATTAAAGCTTTTCGATCTTTTAGTCGTATAACTCTCGGTTTAGGATTACCTGGCCTAGGATCTTTTGTCACTGTGCCGCCCATCACATACCCGAAACCAAGTTCTTCTAATGAAGATAAAAATTTACAATTTTTATCGTATCCTGCTGCTAGGCCAACGGGGTTACTTATAGGGATACCTGCCACTGTCGATGCTAAAAGGTCGCTTTCGAATTGAAAATTATTCCTAGTCATTTTCCAAAACCATGTTTGAGATAACCCGAGGTCAGAGAGGTGCCAGGCCGTCTCAGGTGGTAGAGTGAATAAAACTGGACGTAATAATCTTTTATATATCTGCATACGCTGTTTCTAAAGCCATAAAGTCTTTCTATATTATATTCCTTTATTGAACCATTTCCTGATATAAACCCTTTCTTACTGGCATATAATGGTTTTATTATTCCTGCTACAGCAATCCCAACCGGGCAACCAAGAGGCAGATATGGATTTACAATTTGAATTGGGAGACTCTGCAAATCCCAGGGGTCACGCTTTGGTCTATTTCAATGACACAGGCACAGGAGCTTGTTTTGCTTCGTATGTTGTACTACTCCCAATCACAGTAGATGTTAGCAAATACGTCCCTCCATTTTTGATGAACCAGGTAGGAGAAATAGGCCCAGGCGATATGTCAGCATTCGCCTTTCCTCCTGCTCCTGAAGAGGTTGAGGGGCTGGAATTTTTGATAGCTCTGGCTGAGACAAGGCACGATGACCTTATCTTTGGAGGCGAATATGCCGCTACAGATGTTACTTCTGCCATGATGAAGGTAAATGATGTCGTACAAGCTTATCTCGAACTATATGACGATGGGATTGACTTGGTAAGTGGTGATAATAAAGTTCCTATACCTGAAAAAACTGCCTATCAAGTAAATGACATTATGTATTCGATGATGAGTGAGTCCGATAAGTTGGGCGAATTGACAAAGCTCGTTGGGCGGATGCGATATGCGATTGAATCAGATGAAGAAACATTGGTTAATGAAACTGAATCGGACCTGGCAGCCTTGTCGTCATATTTGCCTGATACCTTCCAACTTCCACTCTTAATTGAGTGGGCTTGTAAAGAAGGGCAAAGGGCATCAGACATTGCTAACCTTTACTTAAGAAGGTGTTACCACCTCAGTTTGGAAGAATACGAAGATTTAGGAAAAGTTGAAGAGCAGATAAAAGCCTTGGATGAGTGAATAAGCAGGATTCCTAAAATGTTGCTCAGTCTGTACTAATTACTAAAGAGGGGATTGTGTCATGACTGATTTGGTCAAAGTGTACAACCGTGGCCATGTACGAAAAATCGTAATGAATAGGCCGGAGAAGAAAAATGCAGCTTCCTTAGAGCTTGCTTGGGGTGTGATTGAATCGGTCAGAGAGGCTGCCAAAGAAGAAAATGTTTGGATCATTGGATTGACCGGGACAGAAGATGCCTTTTGCGCCGGATTAGACCTTACACCCGAGGAAGGTCAGGAGAAATTCATACCTATGTCAGGACAGGACAGTTATTTGGACGACCTAGGTTGGGTTAGTCGTTTTTACCTTACATTACGGGAGGAATGCGATAAACCAATAGTAGGGGGTATTAATGGGGTGGCTGTTGGGGCTGGGCTTTCTTTAGCCATGGCCACGGATATTCGGATTATGGCATCATCGGCTCGTTTGTTGGCCGGATATCCACGTATTGGAGGCTCTCCGGACGGCGGTTTATCCATCACATTGTCACAGGCGATTGGCTATGAGCAGGCGATGAAATTCTTGCTTGAGAATAGGACAGTCACCGGTGAAGAGGCAAAGGAAATCGGCTTGGTGAGCCAGGTTGTACCGGATGAGCTTTTTCAAGAGGAATTCGATAATTATCTGGACTCATTGACCAATTTGTCGCCAATTACAGGTAGGACAACCAAAAGGGTTTTAAGGGCTGCTAATAGAATAGATGTCGAGAAACAGCTTCACTATGAGCTTCTTAATATCGGCAAGTCATTGGGTAGTTTGGATGGCCAAGAAGCTAGGAGGGCTTTCATCGAAAAGCGTGCTCCTATATTCACTGGCAAAACCGAGTAGGAAGGTTAATCTGTCGCCTGTGCTCTCTCTTCAGGAGTGGCGATTTTAAAAATAGTCCAGTGTCTTAGCTGGGCTATATCTTCCTCATTCTGATCTCGCAAAAGTACATCAAAATTAACAAAGTGGTGAGCCTTTCTTTCATAAGCATCAACCATGTGGGCGCCACCTGTGACCTGAGTGCCTGCAGGGACAACATTAAGGTGTTGTATTCTGCTTTTAGTGTGCATTGAGGTAGGAATATCGTAGTTGTGCCGCATAAGCTGTTCAGCCCATCCAGCGGTCCATGATGGATGAGCGATAGGCTTAGAACCAACAAATAGAGGATTGTCGGTCTGTTGCTTTTCTGATGTAAATTCACTCGCAACATCTTTGGTGAAATCTACTTTCATAGCGGCCCAGTCATTTCCAACCTCAGCAGATTCCAAGGTTAAGGATTTCTTTTCTTGTTCGTCGCCGGTGGGAGTGAAGGATCCAGACCTAACGAATTCGTTTGACCATTCTGCTTTTCCGAGACCAACTTTTCCTATCACGCAGCTAACATTGTCTTGATTGAGCATCTCGACAGACCAGGAATCTGAAGCGGCATCTTCTGTAGCCCTTATAAGCATCTCATCACCCGGCATAGTAGGTTGCCGGAAAGAATATTCTGCCCAGCCAACCTTAAGCCATTCCTCTCCTAAAGCCTCCAAGATTGTGTCTGTAGCCCAACCCCACACAGTAACTCCACCAACAAGGGGGCCTGAAAAACCATAAGCTTTCGCAACCTCTGTGGAATGAATAGGATTAGATATTTCAGGGCTGTCTTCATG
>CAYPXS010000006.1:32628-34592 GCA_964414725.1 uncultured Dehalococcoidia bacterium | reverse complement strand
ACTACATTTATGGAAATAATCGAATCAATGGAAATACGTTAATTTACATCTATAAATTGTCTGGAATTTTTTTTCTATCATTCTTCTTCAATCAATTCATCGACGTACTCAACGAACCCAGGTTTGAAAACGAAACGCCCCATATCACGGTACCAATTCAGTACACCTGGACCTGTGCCTAACATTATGTTTGCGTATGTCAACGCATCCGCGCTTTTGTTGTCATAGTCCCATAACTGTTGAATTCTCAGGAAGTAGGAAACCATAAATACATTGAATCGATGCTGCTCTTCCTTATCCAAGGAAGAGTCAGCTTCAATACCTCTTAAGTAAATATTAGTAAATCCAGGGTCCGTGATCATCAGTCCAATCCATTGGACGATTCCACTAGTCAATTGAGTTCTTGTCGATTCCGCTAAATCTCTGTGCTGCAGCCTTAGCTGTGAGGCCAAAAAAATTGCTACGGCTAAAGTTGCGACCCCTGTTGCGATTTGAGCTATAACCGCTACGTAATCAATCATGCGGCCTTACTGCCTCCAGTCATACTCAATTTGGCTTTAATCTTATAATACCGCTAAATTGAAATATAAAGGCTAGAATTCGATTATTTCGTAAAGGACACGTTTGCCTGAAGATGTGTTCTCGTTTAGTCCGTCAATCAACCCTTTAGTAGCGTCATCCATTCCAGCGTAGAAAGCTCTTTGGTCTTTAAAGTATTCATCAAGGCTATCAATTTCAAGTTCCATTACGATTACATCCATATCCCCTGAAATGTCCACATACAACCTTGTAGGCACCCCCATACCCCTGTAATTTTCAGCCACTGCCTTGAAACCTGTCATGGCCTCAGGACTTTTCCCACGCTGACATGTCCAAGTATTTCTCAATGCGTATTTCATTTACTTAGCCCCCTTTAATTATTTACGTATTATATTAATTGAAATATATATTTGCTAATTGAAACGAAATAATTTTCTCTGCTGCTCCCGATTTAACTTTCCACAGATCTAAACATTCATATTCATTACTATATTTATAGTCACATCAACCAAATGTATAAATAAGCTATTTAGAGATATACTTCCGCTTCACAAAGCAAAAGATTCATACCAATTAATAAGGATTCAAGTCAATCTTATGGATGCTAAATCTACTATTTTTGAAGACAACGATAGAGTAAGGGTCACAGAATGGCGCTTTGGCCCGGGGGAAGAAACGGGTTGGCACAGGCATGAATTAGATTACACAGTGGTACCGCTGACCAGTGGAACTCTTACCATAGTGGAAAAATCGGGAACAGAGTCATTAAACGATATAGCAGTTGGCATTCCATATTTCAGGTACGCTGGCGCTGAACATAATGTAGTGAACCGCTCTGAAATTGAAGTCGCTTTTATGGAGATCGAAATAAAGTAGTAATTTGGTTATCAAAGGATTGAAAATCCCGTATTAAATTGAGGCAAAATGTCAGATTCCAGCAGAACCCGTATACATGTAATAGGCACCGGCGGAACCATTGCCGGAATAGGTCTTAACCAACTGGATTACACTCAATACGCGGAGCTAGGCAAAAAGTTCACCATTGAAGAGTCAATAGATAGAATACCAGAGGCCAATTCAATTGCCGATGTAAGCAGTGAAAACTTGATTAGTGTGGGTAGCCCTGCAATTGGTCCCAAAGAATGGCTTGAATTGAACAAGCGTATCAACACACTCCTCGCCACAAATAGCATTGAGGGGATTGTTGTGACTCACGGCACTGCAACATTGGAGGAAACAGCTTATTTTCTACATTTAACGGTGCAAAGCAAAAAACCAGTGGTAATAACTGGGGCGATGCGTCCACCTACTTCATATGGCACTGATGCAGATCTTAATTTGCTAGACGCTATCCGGGTTGCCGCAAGTCCCGATTCTGTCGGTAAAGGTGTCCTCACATTACTCAACAACGAAATACACAGTGC
>CAYPXS010000006.1:19798-32528 GCA_964414725.1 uncultured Dehalococcoidia bacterium | reverse complement strand
GACCTTCTTGTTGCTGATAATTTGCACCCACAGAAAGCAAGAATATTACTAATGATTGGATTAACAACCACAAAGGACCGGAAAGTTCTGCAACAAATGTTTGCTGAGTATTAAAAGCTCTATTGATTTAAACAGGTATTTACATGAATTTGAACACTACCGATTATGGCAATAACACTATTCCCGCCGGTATAAAATCCAAAATATGCCGGGGGGTCAATGGACTTGATATACATTATCTAGAATCCGGTAACAAAAACGATAACAACCCCCTGGTTGTGCTACTACACGGCTTTCCCGAGCTTTCATATAGCTGGAGAAAAATAATACTTCCCCTCTCAGAATCAGGCTACCATGTTGTGGCCCCTGACCAGAGAGGCTTTGGCAGGACGACAGGCTGGGACAACACTTATGTATCTGATCTATCTTCCTACTACCAGATTAATTTGGTAAAAGACATATTGTGTTTCGTTTCAGCCCTGGGATACAAAAAGGCAAAAAGTATTATAGGTCACGACTCTGGTGCTGGGGTGGCAGGTTGGGCCTCTCTTATACGGCCAGACATTTTTGAATCTGTTGTGATGATGAGTGCACCATTCGCTGGACCACCCGCGATCCCTTTTGATACACAGCAAGAAAAGATACCACTTGATACAGCCTCTGACACCATTTCAGAGGATTTAGCCTCTCTGGAAAGACCAAGAAAACACTATCAGCACTATTACCGAACATCTGAAGCGAACTCCGACATTATGAAATCCAACTCTGGTCTATCTGATTTCATAAGAGCTTATTACCATCATAAAAGTGCTGACTGGAAAGAAAACACCCCTTTCCCATTATCCGCATGGACAGCAGATCAGCTCGCACAAATGCCAACCTATTACATCATGGATTTAAACGACACGATGCCGGAAGCAGTAGGTAAATATATGCCGACCCTTGAGGAAATAAATTCCTGTAAATGGCTTACAAATGAGGAACTTCAAGTCTATACATCAGAATACGGCAGAACAGAATTTCAAGGTGGACTTAATTGGTACAGATCAGGAGGTAGCACAGGAAATAGAGAAAAATTGGAATTATTTTCAGGTATGCAAATCAATATACCCGCTATGTTTATCGCCGGTAAACAGGACTGGGGGATATATCAAAGACCAGGAGCCATAGATAAAATGGAAAACGATATTTGTACTAATATGGGTACAATTAATTTGGTGGACGGTGCCGGCCATTGGGTGCAGCAAGAACAGCCTGAAAGTGTAATCAATCTCCTAACTAAATTTTTAGGTAGTCTCCCTTAATTAAAAACAAATTGTTATTTTCGCTAGTAACATCCATTCATGTTGAAGGATTGTGTTTTACCTGCCCACTTTGTATCGAAAATTAAAACCATAAACTACATACGAAATAAAAAGGGAAATGATATGAGCAGAGACTCCTTGTGGCAGCAACTTGAAAACACCTTAAAAGCCAAAATAGATGAATTCGACGGCGTGGCAGGAGTATCTTTAAAAAGTTTCAGTAACGGCAATCACATCTCCATAAACGGAGACGAAGTATTTCCAACGGCTTCAACGATAAAAATACACATCTTAGCCAAACTTTTCTATTTAGAAGAAAAAGGTGAAATCGATTTATCGGAAAGAATCCGTTTTACCCAGGATAAGTATGGTGGTGGAAGCGGAGTAATTCATTTTTTGGAGAACGATCCAGAATTCACTGTTTTGGATGTAGCCATCCTAATGATGCTTGCATCAGACAACACGGCTACAAATATGTGCATTGATATTGCTGGTATTGAAGGTATCAATGATTTAATCCAGGATATGGGACTGCCTGAAACAAAGCTCCGGCGGAAGATGATGGACCCTGAAGCAATAGACAGAGGAGATGAAAATGTTTCAACTCCGAATGAATTGGTTATGATGATGAACCAATTACATAACGGAAAGCCCACTTCCAAGGTATCATCGCAAGTTCTACGTATCATGAGTAAGCCGAAGTCTGCTTATTTGAACAAAGCCATTGGATCTGAGTTAACTGTAGCCAACAAACCTGGAGGTATGGATAAGGTACGCGGAGACACAGGAATCGTCTATCTGCCTAATAACCCATACACGGTATCCATCATGAGCAAATTTTCTATGGTCGACTCCCTTAGCCAAGAAGGTTTTATCATTGACCTAGCAAGGACAATACATAGGTACATGGCAATTATTGAAGATACAAACGAATATGGACTTGGCCTTCCAAGAACATTACCTTTATAAACAAATGGAAACGAGAGTTTTAGGAAAATCTGATTTAGTAGTCTCCACGGTGTGTTTCGGTGCCTGGCCAATTGGCGGTGGTATGGGAAAAGTCGATCCCCATAAAGCTATTAAAACTATCCACGCTGCAATAGATTCAGGTATTGCCTTTATCGATACCGCTGAGGGATACCAGACTAGCGAATCAGTTCTCGGACAAGCTTTAAAGGGCAGGCGAGATTCAGTGATACTGGCTACCAAACTCTCTGGCCCAGACCATTCTGAGTCACACATTCGTGAAGCACTAGAAAACAGTCTTTTTGCATTGAACACTGAATACATCGACCTTTACCAACTTCATACTCCACAACCCAAATGGCCTATTGAGAACACTATGAAGGTCTTGAATGAATTGATGGAAGAAGGGAAAATCCGCCATATCGGTCTATCCAATTTCACATCAGAACAAACACATGAGGCTATGTCTTTTGGTCCTATAGTCAGCTCACAACCTCGATATAATCTACTCTTTCGCCAGGAAGACCCTACCCTCGCATTTTGTGAGGAAAACGAAATAGGAGTTATTCCTCATTCGGTTTTAGCCAAAGGTCTATTAGGTGGCAGTTACAAACCAGGTCACATTTTCGCTTCAGATGACGAAAGAAGATTATTCAATTTTTTCCAAGGTAATCTCTTCCAAGCGATATATAAAGTGACACAAAATTTAGAGGAATGGTCTAAAAATTATGGAAGAGATTTAATACAATTAGCAATCGCATGGACCTTGGCTAATTCAGCCATAACATCAGCCATTGTAGGAATGAAATCATTAGCCCAGGTTGAAAATGCAGCTAAAGCGGCAACGTGGAAACTTACTCCCACAGACCTCACAGAGATAGATTCGATTATTGGGGATTTGCGACCAGAGTGGATAAAAGCGCAAACGCCGGCAGATATACCTTATAAATATGGGAGCTACTGAAACCTCTAAACGACGGGCCACTTTGGAGGGAACGATACATTATTTCGACTCATCATATTTGACCCGACGCTTTGTACTTTCCGTATTAGTTGTTCGGTGTCAACGAATTTAGGTACGTAATTCTCAATTAGAACCCGCCCATCCACTAATACAGTTTTCACGCTTCTACCATCAGCATTGTACACAAGACTATTCACAGGATTAAAAAGTGTTTGCCACTCAGGTCTCAATGTATCGTACATCACTATATCGGCCTTCTTACCAACCTCAAGAGACCCTATTTGGGATTCCAACCCCAAGGCCTTTGCCCCATCGATAGTGGCTAATTCCAGAGCCTTTTCGGCTGGAATTTGAGCAGGATCACCAGTTGCGTCTTTTATAAGCACAGCTGCTAAATACATTGCTCGGTTAGTTTCTAATAAATTGGAATTATTACCAGCATCAGTTCCTATGCCAACTCGCACTTTAGCTTTTATTAATTCAGTCAAGGGAAAGTTCTGACCATAACCACCACCATTTTTTACCACATTCGTTGGGCATGTAATTACAGCCGTATTGGTAGATGCAAGAGAATTAATTTCCTTATCAGACAATCCAACACAATGAGCAAGAGTCACATTACTTCCTGCAAACCCATATCTTTCCAAGGCAATAATAGGAGGTTCATTAATATCGTCAGACATAGACTTACCGGCCTTATTTACGTGTAGCGTACAACCGACGTTAAATTGGTCCGACAAGACCTTTAACTCACCTAACAGTTCCCCTGCAACATATTCTGGAGAAAAGGGCATGGCCCAGGCATAGAGTCTTCCATCAAGTGCACCATTGTATTGAGATATAAATGATTCTGTGACTCGCAAGGCTTGATCGTGGGAATATACTGTCATCCGATAGGGGTTTCCTGTGTCGGTTAACTGAATACCAGTAATCATTCGTATTCCAGATTTTTCATAGGCATCCAGACATACATCAACATTTTTGGTACTTCCTGGGTCCATAATAGTGGTGGTGCCGTAACTCAATAATTCAGTGATGGCTAACAGTGAAGTCCACAACTCTTCATCAGCTGTCATTGAATCTTGTAGACGAAATACATTAACAAGATAATCATCTCCAAGGTCGTCTGGAAATATCCCTCGAGTCGCATGTGCGTAACTTATATGGCAATGGCCATTTATGAATCCAGGGGTTACTACCATGTCTTTAGCTTCAATTACTTTATTAACATCGACTTGAGAAACATCAATGGTCTTATCTACAGCAGCGATTCGATCATTTTCGATCAATATACTGCCACCACTAATAATCCGTCTTTTCTCGTCCATAGTAATAACGTAGGCGGCATCTTTTATAAGAATTCTATTAACCTGCATATCCAATGTCCGTAGTTACTTCAATAACACTTTTTCTCTATAAAAAATGGCTGACAATCTCATCGTCCAACATTTCCAAGGTATCAACATCCCCAGTTTCTATACCACCAAACATGATTTCTTTCACTCCTTCGTTAGCGAATTCTTCAATTCGCTCAATGACATAGTCCAAACTTCCTGCTACAGATCCACTTTCTTCCGCTTCAACCAATTTACCCCCGTAATTGCCATGTGCAGGGTCTGAGGAACGGTAACCTAATTTACGAACAAAATCTCTCGCTTCTTTGGGGTCATTTGTGATTTTAATGGGCATTAGCAAAGTTTTTTTTATTTCACCTGGGTCTCGACCTACTTTTTCACAATGGCTTTCCAAAACAGAGATCTTGTGCCTATACAGATCCATAGACATGCCCCTACCCGACCAACCATCCAAGTTAAAGACATCCCCATATTTAGCTAGAGTCATTAATGTTCTTTTTTCCCCAGTACCACCAACCAGTATCGGTAAATGTGGTTCTTGATAACAGCCTGGAGACATCGGAGCCTGTTCCAATTGATAATATTCACCTCTATAATCAACAGGAGTTTTCGATGTGAATAATAGCCTGATCAACTCACAGGCTTCTTCAAATCTGTCAGAACGCTCCTTCATGGAAGGAAAAGGCCACCCATAGGCAAGATGTTCCCTTTCATACCAAGCTGCCCCCAAAGATAACGTAAACCTGCCTTCTGAGACCTGATCTAAAGTAGTAGACATTTTCGCGACCAACCCAGGATTTCTATAGGTATTGCCTAAAACTAAATGACCAAGTCTAAGCCTTCTGGTCATACCTGCCGCCGCAGCCAAGATAGTAAATCCTTCAAAAGCGTTTCCTTTTTCTGCAGCTACTGGATCATCTTTTGAACTTAAAGCATGCGGCGGCAAAAAATGATCCGCAAACCACAGACTCTTCCAGTTGCCTTTCTCCATAGCCAAAATTGTTTTAGAAATTTCTGGCCAGCCTGTTTCGTAACAATTAACTTGTACCCCGAATTCCATCTTCATATTTTCAATACACCTTTACACCCTAAAGTGATAATCCGTTGCAATTTGTAGATTAATGAATCAAATCCGGCAACTCAAGTGAGATTCCAATCTAGTATTTATCTCTTATTTGGTAAGAAGTAAGCGAATTCATTACAATCACTCTCAAATTCATCAAATTTACTAACCAAGGAGATTTAAATGACTTCAGCCTTAATCGAAATCCGAAGAGTGCCACTACCTGGAAAGGAATTCATCCTGTCTGAAGGGGTAAAAAAATCGTTAGAGGCCACCGGGAAATCAGGAATCATTACAGCGACAAGTGCTTCATCTCATCGGGAAAGCAGAGATGTCACCACTGCTATTACCGGGCTAACTTTAAATGAAGTAACAGAGCTGGAATCGTCTATACTCAATTCTCCGGAAGCTCAATCAAGATTGATGGCCCTTGAGGAACTTTCGGTAAAAGTAACCTACCAGACTCTGGTAATTCTGGCACCTCCTGAAAATACAGATATGGCAAAAGCTCAATACATCAACCGCAGGTATTTGAAAGCGAAAAGAGGTCAGTCGCAACTTTTGATAGAAGCCCTTCTGGAATGGAGAGATAAATTCAACAAGAAACCGATGGTAACACGACCACTGGCAAGTGATTTGGACATTGTACGAATTACTTCTCCAATCGAAACATTGGAAGAACTTGCAGGTAATATATCAACCATAAACACTGATCCTGATCATAAGAAAAACAGAGATGCTGTAAGCGAACTTACGGCAAGCGGATTTCAAACTAACAGCCGAATCATTCACAGAGTTTAATTATTCGATAGCGAAAATTTAATACGTAAAACAAAAAGAGGTGCTTTATGGCGAGACTCTCAAATAAGGTTGCGGTAATAACAGGTGGTGCGGGAGGCATTGGACAAGCAGCAGGGAAACTTTTCGCCGAGGAAGGAGCCCATGTAGTCCTAGTTGACCTGAATGAATCAGCCCTGAAAGATGCTGTCCAGGCCATTGGAGATGAAAATGTGAGCTACGTCGCAGCTGACACTACAGACCCTAGTCAAGTACAGAGATTTGTAAATGCTACTGTGGAACGGCATGGTGGAATTGATGTATTTATCGCTAATGCCGGAATTGAAGGCGAAGTTAATTCAATAATAGATACGCCGATAGATATGTTTGACAAGGTTATTGAGGTGAACGTCAAAGGGGTGTGGCTAGGTTTAAAGTATGTAATGCCGGTGATGAAAGAAAGAGGTGGAGGGAGTATTGTGATCACTTCCTCTACAGCTGGTGTTAGGGGATCGGCAGGCATGGCCCCATATGCCACATCAAAACACGCAGTCATCGGACTGATGCGTACTGCTGCCATGGAAGGATCATCCATGGGTATTCGTGTAAACACAGTTAATCCAGCTCCTATACAAACCCGGATGATGCGATCGATTGAAGAACAAAGAGTGGCAGAGGGGAAGCAAGGCTTCAATACAGTTGAGGAAGCACAGAAAGCCGTGGCCGCAGGGAACCCCTTAAGACGATATGGAGAACCGGAGGAAGTAGGTAAACTAATGATGTTTCTAGCCAGCGATGAAAGCAGCTTCTGTAATGGTGGCGTCTACATGGTTGATGGGGGCACATCTGCAGGTCAAAACTCCTTTGGAAGATAATTTGTTCCCATTTAATAACTAACTTGTTAAATAAAATTAAAAACTCGCCCGTCCTAAGGTTACGGGACTTCAGATTACTGGCTTCTGCAACTTTCTTTGAGAGTGTTACTCGTGGTGAAAATGTCGTTTTAGGCTGGGTGATCCTAGAATTAACTGACTCACCGTTCATGGTAGGTCTGGCAATGGGCATACGTCATGCCCCAGCATTTTTTCTAGGTCTTACAGCCGGTACTATTTCAGATCTTGTTGACAGGAGAACCCTCATTCGATCATTAATGGCTACAGCTACTTTGGTCGCATTCCTGATGGGGTTACTTTTGGCATATGGAAAATCAGAATTATGGCACTTACTGATAATTCCAGCGATCGGAGGTACTTGTCACATGATGATTAATACTATCAATCGTAGTTTTGTTTTTGATTTAGTGGGGACCGAAAATGGATTATTAGGCATGTCCTACCTTGCTCTGGCCATGCGTAGTGGTGGACTGGTCGGTGCATTAGTGGTCGGTTTTGTACTCGGCAAATGGGGAGCCGGAGCCGGATATTTTGCCATATCTACTGGATGTGGATGCGCTTTTTTGATATTAGCCTTAATCAAATCACCTGGGCAATCGGCGCCTACAAGGAAAGGTAGTCTTTCAAATGGTTTCTATGAATTCTGGCAAGAACTAAAACGGAATCGCACTCTGTCTGCATTGGTTTTTATTGTAATGTCTGTTGAACTTCTAGGATTTACCTCTCAAGCTTTAATGCCGAGTATAGCTAGAGACATCTGGGATATGGGTCCTGAAGGACTAGGTCTCCTTAACGCATTTAGCTCTGCTGGAGGTATCGCAGCTATAGCTATAGTTTCAATATTTGGGCAAAAGGGTCGTCAAGGCATCAAATTTATTATCGTTCTACATGTATTTGGTATTGCTCTTCTTCTTCTGGGACTGGCACCAACCGTTTATGTAGCCATCATAGCTATATTTGTGATGAGCGGAATGATGGCCTTATCTGACTTATTTTCCCAGACATTGCTTCAAAGACTCGTTCCTAATGATTTAAGAGGTAGAGTAATGGGAGCGTGGACAACAGCGGTGGGTACTGCCCCATTAGGAAGCTTAGAAATCGGTGCCTTGGCATCAGTATTGGGGGTTACTGCAGCGCTGTCCCTACATGGAAGCGCTTTAATTCTATTGGCAATAGTAACGATGCTAACATTTCGAAAACTCAGGGAAGTATAACCCGATCGGAAAGACCTGTATTATGCAGCGAAAACAATCAGGTCGGTCTTAGAAATTTCGAATGCATACACATACAGCGGAGGAGTGAATGAAAATAAAGAAAATTAGAGCCGTGCAGGTCGATATACCAAAATCACCTCCTACTTCCAAACCAAGAAGACCAAACTGGAACAATACCTCTGCCAGAGCTCTTCCGATAAATAAATACCCGGAATTCACAACAGCTCACGGACAAATGCCCGGTGCGAACACCAACGAAAGCATATGGGTACAGGTTATTGCAGAAGATGGCACTTGGGGTCTAGGTCAAACAAGCTTTGGGGAGATAACGGCATCAATCGTCGATTATCATTTTGCACCTTTACTGGAAGGAAGAGATTGTTTCGCTTTAGAGTTTCTAAACGACCTAATGTGGCGATCTACCCAAAGGTTTGGATCTGGTGGAATAGCTACGGTAGCCCAGTCCGGTATCGACCTTGCCCTATGGGATCTAAAGGGCAAGTTAATGCAGCAGCCAGTTTACAGCCTACTTGGAGGCCCTTGTAGAGAGAAATCCCTCTGCTATGTGACATCGGACGATCTAGATTGGTCAATAGAGTTAGGATTCAAACATTTTAAAGTCTCAAATCCAGCTCATTATGACATGGGAATAGAGGGTCTTAATTTAGTAGAAGAAAAAATCTCCGCAGCAAGAGAAACCATAGGTAACAACGCTGAATTAATGTATAACCCGGTCATGTCTTTTAATGTGGAATTTGCAGTGAGGATGGCCGAACGTCTTAGACCATACGGCTTGAGATGGCTTGAAGAACCTTTAATTCCGACAGATCTAGAAGGACATATTGAACTGCGAAAAGCGATCAACTGGGTTCCTCTTGCGACGGGAGAAGACCACCATGGAAGGTGGACATTCAGGCAGTTGGTAGAAAATAGAGCAGTTGATGTACTGCAACCAGATCTAAAATGGTGCGGTGGTTTGACAGAAGCTCTAAAAATATATGCCATTGGAGAAGCTGCGGGCCTAATTACTATCCCACATGCCGCAGCGGCATCACCATGGGGACAGCATTTTGCTATATCCATGCCAGAATCACCGATGGCAGAATTTTGGATGGGCTCAGACCCAGGCATACCCCTAGAGGAGGTTTGCCCAATACCAGGAATGCCCATGCCAAAAGATGGATATATCAAACCTTCGGATGCACCTGGTTTCGGTATGGAAATAAAGGACAAATGGATAACCCCTTGGGACCATTCAGCAATATCCAATGGATGATATTTCTAATTCAGTGGAAACTAACATAAATCCTATGAGTCCAAGACAACTAGAACTAACAATTTCAATTTAATTAAGAAAAATCTAAATAAAGTGAGATGACATGGGTCTTAAAGAACGAACACCAACCACAGTACAAGAATATCTGGATTACAAAAGTAAATTCAGTAATTGGGGAAGATGGGGAGATGATGATCAATTTGGAACACTTAACCACATAAATCCCAGGCTAGTAAAGGAAACCGCTAGCCTTATTAGAACCGGGAAGAGTGTTTCATGTGCGAATCCGTTGGCAACGCAGGCTGTCATTCCAGATTCACACAGAAATCCCAAACCAGCCGATCACGAAATGTCGGTCCATGAAAGAGGTTCTGGAGATTACATTGGCGTCTCCTATCATGGGTTTGTAAACACACACATAGACGCCCTATGCCATTTTTTTACTAAAAGTGTGGAAGAAGGAGGACGTCTATACAACGATAAAGATCCGGCTCTTGTAACTGAGTCAGGAGCTACAAGTCATTCAATAGAAAACTGGAGAGACGGTATCGTAACAAGAGGGGTTCTGTATGACATCCCAAAATTTAGAGGTACTGATTTTGTTGAATTAGACAAACCAGTGGAAGGTTGGGAATTAGAAGATTGGGCAAAAAGCCAAGGAATAACTCCCCAAACAGGTGATGCGGTTTTCATACGGTCTGGTTATAGATCATTTTGGGAAGCACATCCAGATTTAAAAATGACATTCCCACCCAACACTCCTGGAAATGCACCTTCAATAATTGAATTTCTTTATAATACAGATGCTTCATTATTAGGCTGGGATCTACAAGAATCGGGGTATAGAGATCACGACTATCCGGCACGGATAGCCGTCCACGAGGTAATCATCCCTCACATGGGAATGCCAATTTTGGACAATGCAGATTTTGATCGATTATCAAACACCTGTGAAGAGTTAGGCAGATATACCTTTCATTTGACTATAGCACCACTAGTGGTGGAAGGAGGCACAGGGTCACCCGTAAATCCAATCGCTCTGTTTTAAGTCAAAAACTTCCAGATTCGGATTTTCACCGGATTAATTCATTGTCAGAATAACTTTCCCTGTTTCGCCTGAAATAAAAGTGTCGTACGCTTTTTGGGCTTCTTTAAGTTGGAATGTATGTGTGATTAATTTATCCATAGGAGATTGTCTTTGGATGACAAAATTTGCAACTTCACTCAGACCAGCCTGACTAAACGTCCAGGATCCTAATATTGTTAATTGTTTATGAATTATTTGAGCACTAACATCAAAAGTTGTGGTATTGCCCTCTCCTACAAAACATACTTTTCCCCAGTACTTAGCACTATCAACAGCTTGAATTCTTACTTCTGGTATACCTGTGGCGTCCAAGGTGCATTCGGCGCCTTCTCCTGAAGTGAGCTCCCTAATGATCTGTTCTGCATCGTGTGAAGACGAATCTATTACTTCACTAGCGCCTAACTCCCTAGCCAGATTCAGTCTGTACGGGGATATATCAACCGCTATAACCCTTGCACCCAGCTGTGCAGCAAACATAGTTGCCGAAAGGCCAACAGGTCCTTGACCAAATATAGCCACTGTATCCAACCCTGTAGGGCTCAATCTTTTTACTGCATGAAAAGCCGTTCCCGTGCCACAGGAACAAGCAGCTGCAGAAACGAAATCCAGACCTTCTGGCATAGGGATACATGTATAAGCTGGAACGAGCATGTATTCCTGATGCCCACCATGCTCTGTTGATCCATAAACCTCGTGGGCAACCAAACACATTTGAGTGTATCCCGTAAGACACATAGAGCATTGTAGGCATCCAGTGTAGTGATGCATCATTACCCTATCTCCAACGGAAAGACCACCTACATTTGGACCAACTTCCGCTACAACGCCAACGGGCTCATGACCAGGAACTTTCAGGTCAAAAAATTCTGGTTTCTCCGATTTTGGAGCTCTAAAATTCTTTAAATCGCTACCGCACACACCCGAAGCTTTCATTTGGAGTAACACCTCTCCAGAGGCTGGTTCTAATTTGTCGATATTTATGGCCTCCACAACAGAATCTCCAGTAAAAAACATCCCCTGCATCTCTGGTTCTCCTTTCTTAAAGCTCAAAAATATATATTGCCGCCCACATTGGTATTAGATAATATTATCCTTTAGAAATTATCGCCCTTTTGTGTACTGCCTTACCCACCGTACTACCATTATGGGTCACTTCAATTTCGTAAGTGAGACGGCCTTTTGCTCGGTCCACTTCAGTCAGAGATGTGCTTATTTCCACAGTTTCCCCAACATCAGTCCTCGCAACATGTCGGAGCCCATCAACCGCATAACCTACCGTTGAGGAATTCTTATCCAAAAGATGGTCAGACTGCTTTATACAGGCACCTTCCATGAGTCCCAGCATAGCCGGAGTAGACAATACATCATCCCCTGCATTCCCGGTCCTATTAGTCGTCATTTCAGTAGTAACCTCTACATTTATTCGACCTGATTGCCCAACTTCAAGCTTGCTAGTATCCAAAGTGTTCTCCTAAAAGTAAATGTAAGCGCGATTATACCTAAGTGGGAAAAAAGAATTTTTCAGGGCATTTTTGATAAGATCCAACAAATAACAACAAATCCCACTAAGGGGAATAAGAAATAAAATCCAAGGGAAAGTGATGTCTAACGACAATTCATTTGCAAATCAATACCCTAAAAATCGTATGTGCATAAACGGAAAATCCTTGGCCTACATAGACCAGGGGGAAGGGGACCCAATAGTTTTCATCCACGGAAACCCAACCTCTTCATATCTTTGGAGGAATATAATTCCCCATGTTGCTCATCTTGGAAGAATCATCGCTCCAGACCTCATTGGTATGGGTGAATCAGACAAATTGGACAACCC
>CAYPXS010000006.1:0-19698 GCA_964414725.1 uncultured Dehalococcoidia bacterium | reverse complement strand
GACAAAAATATATTTGTCGAAAGAATACTAGCTGGAGATGGAAGACTTTCAGAGGAAGATCTGAAAGTCTATATGGAGCCCTTTAAGTCAGCAGGGGAAGATAGAAGACCTACTTTGACTTGGCCTCGAGAAATACCCATCGCTGGAGAACCTAAGGAAATCGTTCAGTTAGTACAATCATATTCAGATTTTTTGAGTGTATGTGACATCCCAAAACTCTTTATAAATGCTGAACCTGGATCTATATTAGTCGGCAAGCAGAGAGAAAAGACACGGACCTGGCACAATCAAAAAGAAGTAACCGTTAAGGGGGGCCATTTCATTCAGGAAATATCTCCCAACGACATAGGCGGTCATCTTGCAAATTTTATTGCTAGCCTTACAGATTAATCACTTTACGACTTTTTAGTACTACATAGGAAAATACAATTAATCCCAATAAAGCAATCAAAAAAGTCGTTGAAATAAGAGCATCAAGACCCCAAAAATCTGATACTAATCCAGATACCCCTGGAGCAACAGCAAACCCTAGAATATAGCCAACACCTACAATCGCAGCAATAAATCCGAAGTCGGATTCCCCTAAAAGGGTGGCAACTATTACTGGTTTGACAATGTTTATGATTCCAAACGCAACTCCCTGGAACACGACAAAAACACCCAGAACCAGAAGGCTGGTTTCAGAAAAATAAAGCATTCCACTGGCACAAACCAAAATCAAGCAGCTAAATATAGCAACCCAGACAATATCAAACTGTCTTTTTAGGCGTTTTTCAATTAACAGTAATCCCACACGACCACCGACTTGCATTGGCCCCATAGCTGAAGCAATCAAAACAGATGAAGTCGGAGTGGCCCCCTTGCTCTCAAATAAGGGTAATATTTGGCTTATCAGCATTATGTGATTTAATGCAAAAGCCGCGAACATAATGCTTAATCCCCAAAAGAACGGCTTTGAAATCAGATCACCTAAGAATGTAGAAAATCCATTTGGTTTACAGGGTGTTTCTTCCTTTAAAGATTTTTCTCCTCTGTCGGCAGAAATCCCGAACCAAAAAAGTGGCGCTGCGAAAAAACACAGCAAAAACCCAAATATATAGAAACTGAACTGCCAACTGAAAACACTGGAAATGTAAGTAGACAATATGAAACAAAATGTTATCGAAAACCCTGCCAAAAGGCTGACCATCACAATGGGTTCTTTAGCTTCAGAAGAATACTGCCTAGTCAGGATCGCAAAACAAGGATCATAAAGGCACGCCCCCATGGCAACACCTATTACAGCCCACAATATATAAAACGACCCTAAGGACTGAATGAAAGGTACAATAGCTAAACAAACTCCTCCCAGCACCACTCCAATCACCATCAGTTCTCTACCAAATCCTTTATCAATCACTTTCCCTGAGCCTATTCCGGAAACAGCTGAAACTATAAGAGCGATCATAAGTGCCACAGATAACTCTGATATGCTCCATCCAAAATGTAACTTCCACCGTAGCAAAGATGCAGGGAATATATAGAAAAGCCCTGCCCACGCAAGAGTTTCGCCTACAGACACAGCCCAAAGTCTATTGCTAGACCACACCTTTAATGTATTTTGGTTCATTAACTTCACAAATAGCCAGTTTGAAAATGGGTCAAATATAACACTGCTGGAATAACTTGTTTGCAAACTTCTTTCAAAGATTCATGCGGTGCTAGTGATATTATTCGGAATAGCGAAATAAGGAGAAGTACATTGAACGACTTAATCTATATGTCAGCAAGCCAAATAGCATCAGAAATTAGACATAAAAATGTTTCATGTCTTGAAATTATCAAGATGCATTTAGAACGGATCGATTCAGTAAACCCAATGCTTAATGCCGTTGTACAAATGTGTGCTGACAGAGCAATTACTGAAGCAAAAATAGCAGATGAGAAAATTTCTAAAAAGGAATTCATTGGCCCCTTGCATGGAGTGCCCATGACTTTAAAAGATTCGTTGGATACAGAAGGAGTTATATCAACGGGGGGAACAAAAGGCCGAGCCCATCATGTCCCGGATAAAGATTCAACCGTCACATCCAGATTGCGAGCTGCCGGGGCCATACTGCTGGGTAAAACAAACACACCGGAATTTACTTTAGCTGGAGAAACGGACAACCTGGTCTATGGTCGAACCAACAACCCTTATAACAGAGATAGGATTCCTGGCGGATCGAGCGGAGGAGCTGCTGCCATTATCGCTTCAGGAGGTTCACCGCTGGACATAGGCAGCGACACTGGGGGAAGTATAAGGATGCCTGCACACTTTTGTGGAATAACAGGTATCAAACCCAACAGCGGAAGAATCCCGAGAACCGGGCATATAGTAAACCACACTATGGGAGCTGTTGACTCTCTAACTCAAAATGGGCCAATGGCTCGTCACGTAGAAGATCTGATACTGACCCTGCCGATTCTTTGTGGGCCGGATTGGATAGATCCAGCGATCATTCAAATGCCTTTAGAAGACCCTTATTCAGTCAATGTATCTAATTTAAAAATAGCTTTCTATACCGATAACGGGATCCACAAACCCTCTCAAGCCATCCAGGATACCGTTGAACAGGCGGCAAAAGATCTTGCAGCTAGGGGTTGCCAAGTTGAAGAAGACCGACCACTTGCATTGCAAATGGTCCCTGATATAACTAATGGGTTAAACGGCGGTGACGGCAGGGCATGGGTGAAAAGGTTGATGGAAAATGCCGGTACTAAGGAAATCTCTCCTTTCCTAAAAAAACGAATAGATAGTGCGGAGCCTGTACCAACGTCAGACTACACAGCTAACCTTGAAAGATTGGATCAATACCGTAGTGAAATGCTGACATTTATAAAAAAATATGACGCAATAATCACTCCTACTGCTCCTTTTGCTGCGTGCAACCATGGGGAAACTTTCAACGGCAAAAATAAAGATGCTTTTGCGTACACAAGCGCATACAACCTTACAGGATGGCCAGGCACAGTAGTCAGATACGGGAACACGGAGGATAATTTACCGATTGGTGTACAAATAATCTCCAAACCTTGGAGAGAGGATATCTCGCTAGCAATAGCTCTTGTACTAGAGCAAATGTCGGGTGGATGGAAAAAACCTGAAATATAAACCACTACCGAGTAAGCACAAATTTAGGAAGGTCAAGTAATGAAAGATTCGCCAGTAATAACCAAAATAGAAGCTATTCACTACTCACACTCATTAACCGATTTGGGTAGAGACTACAACACTTTCAATATGGTTTACGAACCAGGCGGAAATGCCAAACAATCTAGTTCTTTGCTAAGAATTCACACTGATCTCGGATTGATTGGCGAATACCCTGACGTTAATAGCATAGCGCTGGCCGAAATAAAGATATTAGCTCCATACTTGATTGGTAAAGATTCCTTAGCTAGGGAATCAATTTATAATGACTTGAAAAGAGGCTCTCGCCACTTAGCAATGTTAGGTATGGGAGTAATTGATATTTGCCTTTGGGACATCGCAGGAAAATTTTATGAGGAACCATTGTTTCGTCTATTGGGAGGGGAATTAAAACCACTAAAGGCCTATGCGTCTACTCTACACGGAGATGAAAATGGCGGGCTAACTACCCCAGAAGACTTCGAAAACTTTGCTCAAGAATGCTTACAAATGGGGTACAAGGCTTTCAAGGTACATGGATGGGGAGAAGCTCGCACAAACATTGATCGTGAAGTAGAAAACGTCCTAAATTTAGGAAATAAACTAGGCGGCAAATTAGACCTCTTGATTGATCCAGCTTGTGAAATAAAGAATTTTGGCGACGCTCTAAAACTCGGAAAAGCTTGCGATGAGGCTGGATTTTTTTGGTGGGAGGATCCATTCCAAGACAACGGTGTCTCACAATTTGCGCATAGGAAACTAAGACAGTTAGTAAAAACGCCTTTGCTTCAAACAGAGCATATTAGGCTTCTTGAACAACATGTTGATTTCATAATCGCAGATGGTACAGATTATGTTAGATGTGGGGCTCATGAAGACGGAGGAGTTACCGGAGCCATGAAAATTGCCCATGCGTCAGAAGGCTTCGGTCTCGACATGGAACTTCACGGACCTGGGCCGGTACATAGACATGTAATGTCGTCCATAAGAAATACGAATTTTTACGAACTCGGCTTAGTACACCCAAATGTGGTTTCCACTAAGGCACCTGTGTATTTGAATTATAGTGATGACCTAGATGCTATAGATGAAGAGGGGAACGTTTATGCTCCTCAAGGACACGGTATTGGAGTGGATTTGAACTGGGAATGGATTAATTCACACAAAACTGAAACTGAGACAATAACAAATTAGATAAGAACAACGTGGAATGCTGGAGGTAAACCTAATGAGTAATAAAGTAGGAGCATTATCAGGAATACGAGTAGTAACTTGTTCAACCGCTCAGGCGGGAACAGTTCCTTATATGCTAATGGCAGACCTTGGAGCCGAAGTTATCAAAATAGAAGTTCCCGGAACTGGAGATGGCTCACGGCGTTCAGGTGAAATTAAAAACGGAGTTAGCTCTTTTTTCGAAACCAATAATAGAGGCGTAAAAAGTATCACTTTGAATTTAAAATCAGAGGAAGGTAAAAAGATTCTGTATGAGTTAGTCGAGAGCGCGGATGTTTTTGGACAAAATTTTCGGCCCGGGGCAGCTGAAAGAAACGGGTTCGGATACGAGCAATTAAGGAAAATTAACCCACGTCTAGTATACGCATCTGTGTCGGCTTACGGTTTGGAGGGACCCGATGCCAACTTGCCTGGCACCGATGCCGTTGGACAAGCCTTATCGGGGGTTACCGAAGCTTTTTCCATACCAGGTCAACCAATGAGAACCGGTGTCGCATCAGTAGCAGATGAAACTACAGCCATTCTCACCTTCGGCGGTATATTGGCAGCATTAATTCACGCTAAAGAAACCGGACAAGGCCAAAAAGTGGACACTTCTTTGGTCGGTAGTGCTTTCCGCCTCATGGGCTGGACCATGGCAACAACTATGTGGAAAAACCAAGCACCTATCACAGGAGCGCGAATAAATGGGAGCCGAGATAGAGCAGGAATAGCTGCCTGTTTCAATGATAGCAAAGGCAAACCTCTAGCTATTCAGCTGGATGCACGTCACTGGATACCTGCACTTGAAATACTTGGATTTCACAAATCTATGGAAGAAAAAGGGTTGCTCGACTTGGGATTAGCCTTTGACTCTGATGACAAAAAAAATGAAATACTAGCAACTTTAGCAAGTCTGTTTTCGACAAATACTCGAGAACATTGGGTGTCAATTTTACGTGAGGCAGACATGGTTGCTGCCCCAGTTAATACTATGTTGGAGGCTTCTAATGACCCGAACGTAGTGGCAAATGGGTACGTCAAAGAAATTTTTCACCCAAAAATCGGAGAAAACATTAAAATCCACGGTTCCCCATGGAATTTTTCTGAAACTCCAAGCAAGCCAGGGTTTGCACCGGAACTCGGGGAACATAACGATGAAATTCTGAATGCTCTCGGATATAACGAATCCCAAATTAATAACCTCCGTGATATTGAAGCCATTTAACACCATTGATACAACGACACAGGGAGATCATAAATAATATGCCTGAATTAAGAAAAAATAGAGCGAAGCAAAAATTAAAAAATGGAGAAACCGTAATTGCAGTGCCATGCACAGATACAGATATGATCGATTTTCTCGGCTCAACAGGAGCGGTAGATGTAATTTGGGTAGAAATGGAGCACGGCGAAGCAATCTGGTCGCAAATAGGCGACATTTCTAGGGCATGTGATCTATGGGGTATGACCTCGCTTGTAAGAGTAAACAACAACGACCCTTGGCTGGTAGGAAGAGCATTGGATAGAGGAGCACAAGCTGTTTTAGTTCCGCATGTAAATACAAAAGAAGAGGCTGAGAGATTAGTTCAAGGGGGAAAATATACCCCCGAAGGTAGTCGAGGAATGTTTTCTTCCCGCCAAGGACTAGGAGTTTCAGACTATATAACCAAAGCTAACGATGAAATAATGCTTTTGGCCTTAATAGAAGATGTTGTTGCGGTCGAAAACCTCGATGAAATCCTAACTGTAGACGGAGTAGACTGTTTCATGGTTGTGCCAGGTGATCTTTCTCAAAGTATGGGACCAGAATATCTCGGTAAACCAAGTCATCCTGACGTTGAAGAAATCATTGAAAACTCTATGGAAAAAATTGCTTCTGCAGGATATGCCACAGGATCGACTGCAGGAGACAATAATATAGAACGGTGGGTCTCCGCTGGCGGTAGGATGTTCCTATGCAGCTTTCAAGGATACATACAGACAGGTCTAACAAACCTGAAAAACAAAGCGGCATCAGCAGAATCTTAAATGTCAAAAAAGCTAGGAGTCTAATTTGAACAACATGCGCTTTGGTGCCTTCTTGGCCCCGCATCACCCAATTGGGGAAAATCCCATGCTACAACTCCAAAGCGATTTGGGATTTGTGCAACACCTAGATAATCTAGGCTTCGACGAATTTTGGTGTGGTGAGCACCATTCTACTGGTTGGGAAGTTATAGCTTCACCAGAATTGTTTTTAGCTGCAGCAGCGGAACGTACCCAGAGAATCAAGCTAGGAACAGGGGTGATTTCTCTTCCCTATCATCACCCTTTTATGGTTGCCCAAAGACTGGTGCAATTAGATTACCAATCAAGAGGAAGAGTCATATTCGGATCTGGCCCAGGGGCATTACCATCTGATGCACACACATTGGGATTAGACCCAATGCTTCTGCGTTCAAGACAAGATGAATCAATTGGCATAATTAAAAGACTGTTTTCAGGCGAAAGATTTTCATACGAATCCGAATGGTTTACATTGAGAGACGCTAAATTGCAGCTGAGACCATTGCAAGAAGAAATGGAATTCGTCGTCGCCTCAACATTCACACCTTCTGGAATGACATTATCAGGAAAATATGAAACTGGCGTGATATCGATCGGCGGAATGGCCTCACAGGGGCTTAAGTCGCTCGCAAGGCAATGGGAGTTTGCGGAAGAATCCGCCTTGAAACATGGGACTCAAATAAACAGAAAAAATTGGCGCGTTCTGATGAGTTGGCACATCGCAGAAACTCGAGATCAAGCAAGAGAAGAAGCTAAAGATGGGCTGCTAATACACAATAACGAATACACAACCAGAGCCCTTCGACCTGATGACGGTCAAATGTTCAAAACACCCGACGAAGCTGTGGATGCCACTGCTTTTTCCGGTGTAGGGAATGCAGTAATTGGAACTCCTGAAGATTTGATAAACAAAATACAAGAAATGATCGATGTTACAGGCGGGTTTGGTGCCGTTATTGGATTCGCCCACGACTGGGCCAACAGAGAAAACACTAAGAAGAGTTGGGATTTGGTCGCAAGATATGTAATCCCAGAAATAAATTCCATGCTGGTGGATTACCGAGACTCTATAGAATTTGTAGTGAATAATAGAGAAACATGGACAAGAGCCACTGATGCTAGGCTAAGCAATGTTGCTGAACATGAAAGTGCTACCAAAGTAATGGAAACGGAAGGCCTAGAAGGAGAGAAGTCCAAAGCTTAGCCGTGACCAAAGCCACTTAAAGGACATTTGCCCTAATCCATTGCCACGGTTTCACTTCTGCAAAATGCAAGACATACTCTTGAGCAAATTTCGGAACATATAGAAGAATCAGTACAAACAGCAGCGATTTAATTTTGGTAGGAATAAGGCGAGGAGCGAATCTGTCACAGATTATGTAATACAGGAAAAAATTTTCAAAAAGATTTGGGAAAAAGAAAATAAGTTTCCTGTACTCTTCTCCTGTTATTTCGAAGGCAGAAATACCCGCCAACCGGAATACAAATAGAGCGATCGCAGCCACTTTCGCTAGACGATTTGGCCAACCCAGGCAAACCACAGCTTCAATCGATAAGTAATACATATCGAGCCATTTGTCGAACATTTGGTAATTTTCGCCAAACCCAACTGGAGCCTCACCCAAAGCTGCCTGCAAAGCATCTACTATCACTACATCCAATAGGTCCAATGCCATAGATAAAATGGCACCTGTTATCCTATTTCGGAATATTGATAATGGAAGAATTATCCGTAAAGCCAATACTATTAAAGCGGACACAGTCATACATTAAAACCTTTGCCAGCAACCCCAAATCAAATACATTCTATTTAATTTCAATCATGTTAAATCACCCCTAAAAGATAAGAAAGGATAAATTGTGCTAATAATTTTTCGACCCCCCACGACTTGATAACTTGTCGTAAAGTGGTTTAGGATGGTTATCAAGATGAACATATCAATAGACACACAAAACTGTTCTTGTTGTACTGACCCACGAGGTTCGGGGTATTGATCGTTCGTTAAAAAACCATCTGATCAAGTAGCAGACCCCGCAAAAGCGGGGTTTTTTTATTAGGAGAAAAAAATGAGCCTAAGAATTGGAGACGAAGCACCTAATTTCAAAGCAAATACCACTCAAGGTGAAATAAATTTCCATGACTGGCTTGGCAACCAGTGGGGCGTGTTTATGTCTCACCCGGCTGATTTCACTCCAGTCTGCACAACTGAAATAGGAAGGGTTGCAAATTTAAAATCTGAATTCTCAAAAAGAGATGCCAAGGTACTGGTAGTTAGTGTTGGCACCAAAGCAGATCTCACCCCTCTAGAATCACATAGTGAGTGGATAAAAGATGTAAATGAGACGCAGAATGCAAATGTTGATTTCCCACTAGTAGAAGATCCAAACAAGGAAATAGCCGACGCCTACGGAATGATCCATCCGAATGCAAACGATACTTTAACAGTTAGGTCAGTTTTCATTATTGGACCAGATAAATTGGTGAAATTAATCATTTCCTATCCTGCATCAACAGGAAGAAATTTCAGCGAAATACTTCGTGTTTTAGACTCTCTTCAACTTACTGCTAATTACCAGGTTGCTACTCCTGCGGACTGGGAAGATGGCCAAGATTGTATCGTTGTACCGGCAGTGGCCACAGAGGAAATTCCAAGCAAATTTCCCAAAGGACACACGATAATAAAAGAATATCTTCGAACCACCCCTCAGCCCAATTTATAAAAGTGAATTAATTATGAAGGAATTCTTTTCATTCCCAGAGCTAATAAATGAACCTGCGGCACGTTTAGTGGCCTCAGGGGTACTTTTAATGTCGATTCTATCAATATTTTTAATCAGTCTGGAAGCAAACTTGGCGTGGGTGATATTGTTGATAATGGCTTACGGCTTTTTAGCCAGGGTATCGTCAGGTCCAAAAGTCAGTCCTCTGGCTCTGTTAGTCACAAAATTTCTAGTCCCCAAATTGAATTTGGACGAAAAATTGGTACCGGGACCCCCCAAGCGTTTTGCCCAAAGCATTGGATTGATTTTTTCAACATTAATTTTTATTTTTTGGTTAATTAACTTCCACATTATTTGTATAGTTCTACTTTCGGTACTGAGTGTATTTGCGTTTCTAGAATCGGTATTGGGGTACTGCTTTGCTTGTAAAGTATTCAAAGTTCTAATTTCAGTAGGGCTTATACCAGAAGACGTCTGCGAACGGTGTGCGGTATATGAATATTAGAAGCAATCCCAACTTCTTTGGGGGCAACCCTAGTTGTTAGAGTCGCTGGCCAGTTCCCGAATTCCTTTCATGGATCGTTTTACCAAAATTGGTCCAAACGGTTTAGGGTTCCACACAACTGCCGAAGAGGTGACCAAATCTATTGACCTTACAAACAAAACAATCGCTGTTACGGGAGCCAATTCCGGGCTGGGTCTAGAAACTGCAAGAGTTTTATCTTTAAGGGGAGCTAAGGTAATTGGCATGGCCAGAACCATTGAAAAAGCCAATTCAATAGCCTCAAATGCGAACGATCAATTCTTACCTCTTGAATGTGACTTATCCGAACCTAGTTCCATTACCCAATGTGCTGAATCTCTAATTAAGTCGGGAATCCAAATAGACTCAATAATCTGCAACGCCGGAATCATGGCAATCCCACAACTTCACCAAAAATATGGGGTAGAACTACAATTTTTGACCAATCACATCGGTCACTTCATGCTGGTGAACCTGCTGATGCCTTTACTTACTAAGGAAGCAAGGATAACGATAGTCTCAAGCTCGGCACACAAAGTTTTTTCGTACCATGACGGAATCCAGTTTGATAATTTTTCTGGTACTAATAAATACAACCCCCAGAAAGCTTATGGACACTCTAAACTGGCAAACCTTTTATTCTCAAATGAACTAGCCAACCGATTAAAAGGTAGCCACCAAACTGCCAATGCTGTCCACCCTGGAGTGATCAGAACTAATTTACTCCGACATTACAACCCCGTCCTAAAATATGGCGCCGTTTTAGTGGAAAAAATGCTCTTTAAAAATGTTCATCAAGGTGCAGCCACTCAAATATATGCGAGTACGCATCCAGATCTAAAAGATGTAAGTGGTAAATATTTTTCAAACTGCAATCCGAAGACAACATCAACACATGGAACAGACCAGATGATGGCCAAAAAACTTTGGGACTTTTCAGAAAAAATCGTGAATACAATATCCCAAGGAGACAATTGGGAAGATCAATAAAGGAATTCAAAATGAGTGTAGAAATCATAGGAATGATTGGCGCTGAGAAGGGGACTTCAAATAAAAATCAAGTCTCTGTTATTGGCAGCGGAGTCAGTAAGGAACATATAGTCAACTTTGCAAAAGCTCACGAAGACAGTGGGTTTGATAAAGTTTTGGTAGGCTATAGGTCGAGCGCGGCAGACGGGTTTATTGTAGCCATGCATGCAGCTGCACACACTAAAAGTTTAGGGTTTTTAATCGCTCATAGACCAGGATTTGTTAGTCCCACTTTACTTGCAAGAAAGGCTGCCACTTTCGACCAGCTCACACAGGGTCGGATTGCCCTTCATATAATCAGCGGAGGTTCAGAACTTGAGCAACAGAAAGATGGAGATTTTTTGACCAAAGAGGACAGATATAGAAGATCTGGTGAGTTTATGCACATCATTAAGAGGATTTGGAGTGAGGACTCGCCCTTTGATTTCTCTGGTGAATTTTACAAATTTAATCAGGCTTTTAGCGATGTGGATTGCTATCAAAAACCAAGAATACCAGTATATTTTGGAGGCTCTTCTGAGATAGCCCTGAACATTGGAGCTAAAGAATGTGATGTCTACGCCACTTTTGGAGAACCGCTTAGTGACGTTAGTAAAAAGATCAATGATTTTAAGAAACGGGTAAAGGATGCCGGCAGAAACACTAGTGAAATAAGATTCTCGGTTTCTACCCGACCTATAGTTGCTGATACTGAAAAGGAAGCTTGGGACAGAGCTTATGACACCTTGGCGGCCGTCCAAGACAAAAATGCTCCTTACAATGACAGAACCATGTCTGCTGGGTCAAAAAGGTTAGTGTACTTTGCCAAAAAAGGCGACATACAAGACGAGCGACTGTATATGCCAATTGCAGCTGCTACGGGGGGAACGGGAAACAGTACTGCGTTAGTTGGAACTGCCGATCAAGTATCTGAATCCTTATTGAAGTACTACAAAATCGGGGGTACTACCATCTTAATCAGAGGATTCAACCCTATTGAAGACGCTATATACTGGGGCAAAGAGTTAATACCATTGCTTCGTGAAAAGGTAAAAAAGTATCATAAGGAAAACGTGGTGACAGCGATTGCTTAAAAATAGCAGCTACCTTATCAGGTAAGAAAAGAGGATCTTCCAAAATGGCCGAATACATTCCAAGCCCTAGAGACTGGGTTAGAGAACAAGTTGAATTATATGAATCAAGCGGAGGAAAAGAAGGGACCACCCTCAGAGAGACAGGTCTACCTGTCATAGTCGTTACAAATACCGGAAATAAAACAGGCGCTGTGAGAAAAACTCCTCTCATGAGGGCTGTCGATGGCTCGAACTACATATTGGTAGCCTCAACAGGAGGTGCTCCCAAACATCCAGTGTGGTATTTCAATCTCAAGGCTGAGCCATCCGTAATCATTCAGGACGGCTCAGATATATACGACATGACAGTAAGAGAAATCACTGATTCAAATGAAAGAAAAAGACTCTGGAAAATAGCAGTGGAAGCATTCCCTCCGTATCACGAATACCAAGAGAAAACTGACCGTGTAATACCTGTCTTTTTAGCTGAACCGGTTTCATAAGGCAATCAAGAGTAAATTCTTGAAAGTAGGTATATTTGATCACGTAGAAAGGCTTAAATCCCTTTCACTTCACAAACAGTACGATCAGAGAATATCGCTGGTCAAAAAAGCTGAAACCTTAGGATTTTATTCTTACCACGTAGCTGAACATCACCACTCTCCTTTAACCGCGGCCCCGGTCCAAGGGGCCTATCTTGGAGCCCTAGCATCAGTTACATCAAATATCCGATTATGTCCTTTAGTGTATGTTCTCCCTCTTCATCACCCCATCAGAATTATTGAAGAAATCTGTACTCTAGATAATTTGACTGCGGGAAGATTGGATGTTGGGTTTGGCAGAGGCGCACCCGTAGGAGATGAATTAGCGATGTGGGGGGAAAACCCACTAGATTCTGATGATCTATATAAGGAATCCTTAGAGATAGTAATGCAAGGTCTGACCGAAGAATTCATAACCTTCTCCGGTAACCATTATCAATTTGAAGATCTCTGGATGGAACTGAGACCTTTTCAGAAACCACACCCCCCCATTTGGGTTGCCGGAAATCCTGTCAAAGCGGGTCAGATCGGCGGAAACTTGATAACAGAAGGTACAATCGCTGGCTTACCTAAGATCAATGACCTTTACTCAAAGACACGTGATGAACACAGAAACACAGAATCTAGGTTTCATTTCCCTAAACAACCTCTCGTCGGGGTTTCCAAACGACTTTTTATCGGGAAAACAAATGAATCTGCGATACAGAGAGCGAAGGAATCTTTTCGAATATATCGATCCAACTTTCAAAAACCGCTTCCAGGAGGAAAAAGCCGTAGACCTAGAATAATGATTGAAAGTGAAATCGGTAAAAGAATACTACCTTGGACGATTGATTTCGAAACAGCTATAGAAAGAGAACAAATTGTTGTGGGATCTGCCGACTCTGTCATTAGTTACTTAGAGAAATACCGAAGTGACAGCAGCTGCAATTTTTTGTTGCTCTCTTTCCAATGGGGTGATTTGAATCACGAAGAAGCTATCAATACTATGGAAATTGTTGGAAACGAATTCATCAGATCAAATTAACAGATAGAATAAATTGAAACCAAAAAGAGGAGTAAGCAATGGGTGATGTAGGAATAATGGGTCTAAGGGCCCCAGGGGGATCTTGGGACGAAACCAAGGAATTGGCAATTATGGCTGACGACTTAGGGTATAGCTGTATCACCATGGGAGAATCCTGGGGGGAAGACGCCTTCACTTCATTAGCCCAAATAGCAGCTGTTACAGATAGAATCAAAATAGGTACAAGCATCGTTCCGGTATTTGCAAGATCACCTGCAAATTTAGCTATGACGGCCCTAAACATGGATGTTATGTCAAAAGGAAGGTTCTTTTTAGGATTAGGCGCGAGTGGCAAATTGGTAATTGAAGACCTGCACGGTGAAAAGTTTTCAAAACCCATCACCAGAATAAGAGAATATGTTGACATACTGCGAAAAGCCATGAAAGGTGAAAGATTAGATCATTCAGGAGAGTTTTTTGAAATAAACAGGTTTAGGTTACGCTTCACTCCCCATAGACCTGACCTACCCATATACATAGCATCCTTAAGTCCCCCTAGCCTCAAAATGACAGGGGAAATAGCTGACGGATGGTTGCCGATATTCCTCGCTCCTTCGAGAATGGATGCCGCAGTCGCTCAACTCAAAGAAGGAGCAGAATCTGTAGGTAGAAGCCTAGATGACATCACCATTTCACCTCAAGTTTCTGTATACGTGACAGATGATCCTAGTCTTGCAAGAGACCGGGAGCGTCCTCACATATCTTTCTATATTGGAGGTATGGGAGTGTTTTATCATCAATACATGCATCGAATCGGTTTTGGGGAAGAGGCTGATATGGTAAGAAAAGCATACCTAGATAAAGAAAGAGGAAAAGCCGCGAGCCTTGTTACGGATGAAATGGTTGATGCCACTACGATAATTGGTACTCCTGAAGAATGTGCTGCGCAAATGAAGAATTTTTTTGATGCAGGTGTAGATGAAATAAGATTAGTCCTAAATGAGGATACAAAGGAAGCCTATGAAGCAACCATTCAATCTCTGGCTCCATTCATAAACTAGTTGCATTGGAGGCATGATAAATGTCTATGACAATTGAAAGTCTCATACAGGAATCACATCAAACTGCCAAATCCAAAGGGTGGTGGGATGATCCAGACCGCAATGTGGGTGAGCTCCTCGCTCTTATACACAGTGAAGTCAGTGAAGCTCTTGAAGTGTATCGGGTGAAAGGCAAAGATTCTATAGGTGAAAACTGGTTAGATGAAAAAGGAAAACCGGAAGGTTTCACAGTGGAATTGGCAGACGTTATTATCCGAATAGCTGATCTATGCGGTGAGTTTGAATTGGATTTAGAAAAATCCTTAACTACCAAGCTATCCTACAATCAAACCAGACCATATCGGCATGGGGATAAAAAAGCGTAATTTGAACAATTAAATTCTAAGGCTAAAAATAAGGAGTAAATAGAAATGGCAAACAAAATTATTTCCAACATGAAAGAAGGCAAAAAGTCATATGGTATATCCTTGAGCTTTTATGCTGATGAGATGGTTGAATTGGCGGGCGCTATGGGGCTGGATTTTGTAAATTATGATGGCCAACACGCGCCAGTTACTCCGGAAACGATAGATAGATTTTGCAGAATGTGCGATGGGTGGGGAGTCACACCCACAATGCGAGTGCCAGACCAAATCCCGAGCAATATTTTGAACTATATTGACCGAGGTATTAAAGCGATAACTATTCCATTCGTAAATACCAAAGGAGAAGCAGAAGCGATGGTGGATTGCTGCTATTTCGCCCCTCAAGGCCATCGGAGCTATACAAGCAAAAGAGTTCAAAGATTCGGTCTTCTTGATGACTTAAAGAAGATGATGCAGGACACCAATGATGATCTTTTACTCATGCCTCAAATAGAAGACATAAAAGCCTATAATAATCTTGACGAAATATTGAAAGTCGACGGCATCAATGTTTTCGCCGGCGGACCCAATGACCTCGCTCAATCAATGGGATTCCCGGGTGAACCTGATCATCCCGACTGCATCAAAGTTACCGATGAGGGTACTGAAAAAATACACGCAGCAGGCAAGTATCGAAACGAAGACATAATGGTTTCGGTAGACGCGACTATAGCCGTAAGAGACTCCGTTAGAGAAATGCTAGAAGGTGGGAGTGGAATCAGAGGGTACTGAATATGAATATGGCTTGGTCCTCAAAAATATCAGAGTCCGCAAATTTTGAAACTGGGGTACGTGAATGCCTGTCTGCAATTGAAGCAGATTTAGAGGTTCAACCCCACCTACTCATAGCGTTTGTATCTCCAGATTTTCAGGCCTTGTACCAAGAATTACCCAGTTTAGTTTCTGAATATTTTCCTGAAATTACGCTCATAGGCTGCTCTGGTAATGGTGTGATAGGAGAAGCAATTGAGGTTGAGAATAGGCCAGGAATAGCGCTGACGGCTGCCATAATGCCTAATGTTTCAATTACCCCATTTCATATTACTGGTGCCGAATTGCCGGATGGTGATCAACCACCTGAAAAATGGGAATCTCTATTAAAGGTGAAACGAGATTCAGAACCCAAATTTATTATTCTTGCTGATCCTTTTACTGTAGAAATACAAAGTCTTATCAAGGGAATGGACTACGCCTTTCCAGACTCCACAATCATTGGTGGTATAGCTAGTGGAGGGTCCCAACCGGGAAGTAACGCCATATATTTAAACGGAACCACTGACCACGGTGTGGCCGGCATAGCTCTGACTGGTGACGTGGAAATAGACACTATTGTTGCCCAGGGTTGCAAACCAATCGGAAGTCTTATGAGAATAACTGGATGCGAACGAAATATACTAACCAGCTTAGACGACAACAACCCTTTTACAGTTTTGTCAGAGATATACAATCAACTTTCTGAACCAGATCAACAATTGTTCCAAAATTCATTGTTTCTAGGCACTGTTACCGATCCTTTTATTGACACCCCTACTACGAAAGACTTTTTGATCCGTAACATAGTCGGTGCCAACCCCGATGAAGGAAAATTAGCAATAGGCGAAATGCTAAGAGAAGGCCAATTAGTACAATTTCATCTACGAGACTCAAATACTTCCTCAGAAAATCTGAAGATAATGTTAGAGAACTACGACAGCGACCAGTCTAAACAAAGTCAATTCGGAGCCCTATTGTTTTCATGCCTCGGAAGAGGTGCATACCTATATGGTGAAGCTAATCACGACACCAACATGTTTAAAGAGGTCGTTGGTGAAATACCCTTGACAGGTTTTTTCTGCAATGGCGAAGTCGGTCCGGTGGGGGAATCTACCTACGTCCACGGATACACAAGTTCATTCGGAATAATAAAACCAAAGCAATTACTCTTGAAAGAAAACTAAAACAACCTACTTTTCGGATCCATACCGAGAAAATATTGTCCTGCTGTGTCATAGTGGGACATTCTACCTTGAATCTGTTGAGCTATTACCCTGACGTCCTGCATGCGTCTTTGTATTGGACTGGTTTCAAAAATAGCGGTTGCCCCACTAAGAGAATATGCCATATCTGTCACTTTTACCGCCTCTCTAATGGCGTGGGTACTGGAAAGTCTCAAATTTATTCTCGTCTCCACAGGAATCACTCTATCATTAACCGCACTTTCCCAAACAGCTTCAGCACTGCCCCGGAGATACGAGTTAGCAGATCTCCATATAGCTTCTGCTTGTCCAATTTCTCTTTGTGTAAAAGGCTGCTTCATTAGTAAGTCTTGTTCTTGAGGAGTCTTGGCAGACGATAATTCAATTACAGCATTCAAAGCCCCCCTAGCAACACCCAATGCAGTAGTCGCAAAGCCGGAGCAAAACAAAAGACTCTTAGGAATCACATATATAGGCCCTTTTTCCCTAGGAGGCATTCCTTCAACAAAAGAATGCACTTCTGGGACGAACAAGTCTTCGACAACAAAGCTAAAACTACCAGTTCCTCTTAACCCGTTCACTTCCCAAGTATCAATGAATTCCACTTGCTCTTTGGGAATCATCATGTTCCGCATCTCTGGTGAATTTCCGTCTTCCAAAAACCTTCCCTCGACCGGAGCCAAAGCGACTACCCACTTTGCATGGCGAGATCCAGAACTGAAATTCCACCTACCATTTAGTAAATATCCATCTTCTACTGGTACAGCCTTGGGAGAAATAGGAGGGCCATTAGACAAAATGACCGTTGGATCGGACCATATTTCCTTAGCTAATTGCTCAGGCATAAAAGCAGACAAGGTAGATAGAACGTTATTTTGATTGAAACACCACCCGACACTCCCGTCTGCCTCTGCAATAACAGCGACAAGGTCCAGAAAATCAATGTAATCTATCTCGTGACCGCCAAAAGATTCTGGAATATAAAGTCTGAAAAGTCCTTCTTCTGCCATTTCTGATGCGAGATTTGGAGGTATTTCCCTACCTTCAGTAATCTCTCTAGAGGCCTCCAAAATTTTGGGTACAAATCCTTTGGCAATATCCAGAAAAGAAACATTTTTGTTTGAAAGTGAAGCGCCTTCTATATCAACCATAAAACCTCTAAATCGGATTCAAAACCTACTGAATACTAATCTGGCCCACATAATAATAAGCAATTTAGCTATGAAGATACCAGAAATTGTTACCAATGTAGTACCTTAGACGAATATTTAACTATACTTATCTCTCAAAAATCTACTAACTTAAAATTCTGGTTTCGCCAAGGTAAAGCTATGCTAAATTTAGAATCATTACTACTGAAGCTCTCAAACGCTCGAGGCCCCTCTGGATTCGAGAGTGAAGTTCGCCAGATCGTCCGCAAGGAATTAGATCCATATGTCAATTCCTTAGAAACAGATGGCGTTGGATCACTAATTGGTTTAAAGAATGGCCCTCCCAATTCCCCTAAAGTAATGCTTTCCGCTCATATGGACGAAGTAGGATTGCTAGTCAGATATGTGACCTCAGATGGCTTTATCAAGTTTCAAAATCTGGGAGGATGGCTGGACCAGGCATTAATTGGCCAAAGGTGGCAAATAATCACATCAACAGGAATTGTTCTTGGTGTAACTGGAATTAAAACCCCTCACGTTATGTCTACCGATGAAAGGAGCAAAATTTTCAAGGGCGAAAGTCTCTTCATAGATGTTGGAGCTAAGGACAAATTAGATGCAGAAGATAGATTGGGAATAAAGCCTGGTGACCCGATATCCCCTTATAGCCAAGCAGAAAAATTGAACGATAGTGACTTTATTTTAGGCAAAGCATGGGACGACAGGGCTGGACTGGCGGTTATGATAGGGGTAATGGATTCAATAAAGAACCAGGATCTCCCTTTTAGTCTGTACGCCGTGGCTACTGTACAAGAAGAAGTTGGTCTACGTGGGGCACACACAAGTAGCTATGCTGTTAACCCTGACATTGGACTAAATTTAGAATCCGGGGTGGCCGGCGATTACCCTGGAATTTCCCAGTACGAAGCTCAGGAAAAACTCGGCGCTGGACCTGCAATATTCTTGCACGATTCATCGATGCTTCCCAATTTAAATCTCCGTGACTTTGTCATAGAAACTGCTAAAGAAATCGATATTCCATTGCAGTTCAATGTGCTAAGCGGCTACGGGCAAGATGGTGCAGAAATGCAAAAATCCTTCGAAGGGGTACCGGTAATTAACATAACAGTACCAACAAGGTACCTACACAGCCATAATTCTCTTATCAATTTGAAGGACGTAGAAGCTGCAATAAAACTGGTTGAAGCATGCATATTGAAACTTCACCCTACTGTAGTTGAAGATTTGAAAAGCTTTGATTAACCAGAAAGGTTTCTATGAATTTTAAATCTACCCTTATAGTTGCTTTCAGTAAATTCCATACCACGGTACTTCGCATGACCAAAGGAAAATTGATGGGAAGACTAGTCGGGTTGGATATGCTTTTGCTCACCACAGTAGGAAAAAAGACGGGTAAAAAACGCTACACTCCATTATTGTTTAAAAAAATAGACTCTAGTTTTTACTGTGCAGGTTCTTTTGGAGGCAGTGATAAAGCTCCCTACTGGTACACGAATATATTATCTAATCCCCGAGTTGAAATTTTGGCAGATGGTAAATTATTCACAGCTGAAGCCCATATATTAGAAGGTCAATCCAAGGCAGATGCGTGGAATTCCTTAGTAACTTTATACCCTAATTTTCAAAAGTACCAAAGCAGAACTGATAGAGATATACCTGTAATCAAATTTGAATACAGAGCGTTTCGTGATTGACTACTAGTATTAGTAGAACTAACATTATTTAGTAGATTAAAGTACTGTCTTAATCTGGAGCGTAATATTTTTTAATGCGCTTGTAGCTCAGTTGGATAGAGCGCAGCCCTGCGAAGGCTGAGGTCGT
>CAYPXS010000005.1:0-34765 GCA_964414725.1 uncultured Dehalococcoidia bacterium | reverse complement strand
CACCACTAAAAGTCTCGTAGCTTCTTGATCCTTGCTCGTCGGAAATTGTTATCTCTAGAGCTTCGGAGGGTAACCCTGTGGCTCTATCGACTCTTCCTTCTTTCAATTCTAAATTTATCACCATTTTGTTATCGCTTAAGCGAGCAAGTAACTCATTGGCTACATCTTCTAGCATTGGCACCGCCCTTTCTATCATGAGAGCTTGAATTCCATTTCGTCCAAAAGCTGAAGCCAATTCGTCATACAATTGAATTTCTTCATTTGTTTTTGATATTTCCAGTTCTGTTAACTTTATATTTTTCTCAGATTTGAGAATTTCCTCAATTTGGTAACGGGCCTTTTCTCTCAACGATATAACGTGTGAATTCTTACTTTTTATTTCTTTAAGTTTGGACTGTATCGTACCGATTTGATCATCTATACCGGTTTCTTTGGATAGGTTCTCTTCAATTGCTAATAGTTCAGTTTTCCAACTCTCTGTTTGTGTATTTCTAGCTGTAATTATGGACTTATTGTCCTCAAGTAATCGAGTTGTGGACTTTAATCTAATTTCGGAGTCCGATAACTGAGAGTACGATTCCGCATAGGGTGCGAGGTTTTTAAGATCAGCCTCTAACAATTTGTGATTTGATTCGACTACGTTCAACTCATCAAGTCTAGACTGTAGTACGAGTAAGTTTTTATGTTGATCAGAACAAAATTTTTCAGATTTAAGTTCCTGTTCCAATTTATGGACATCTTTTAGAATAGTCTTAAGTTGTAGGGAAGCATTTTCACTTTGTGACATTTTCCCCATTAATTTTGTTTGTAGCTTTTCCGTCTCAGCTTTTTCCTTGAGTAAATTTGACATACCTAATTCGGCTTGAGTCACTAGATCTTGCCTTTTTTTTCCTAAGGTTTGTATCTGAGCCATGTTGAATTGATATTCTGTCCTACTACTTTTCCCTTCTTTTTCAAGTTCTCTGGTTATATGGTTTTTGTTCTCAGAGGAAATAGATTGAAGACAAAGTGGGCATGTCGCCTCGGCATGGTTGATGAGGTCAAATCGATTCCTACTATCTGCCATTTGTGTCATTAATGTTTTGTTTGAAGCTTCCAGTAAAGCTATCTCCTGGGAAATGGCAGCGGCGTGATTTGATAGCAGATCGTTTTTTTGGATAGTTGTTTCAAGATTTTTAATCTTGTTGTCTGCAAGTACCATTTGTTGCTCAATTTTTGGAATGTTGTCAACAGTTGGTTGCAGGTCGGTTTTTATGCGTTTTTGAATTGAAGATATTTGCGATTCTAACTTGGTTCTCTCGAGTGCAATTTCATTTTCTATTACAATTTTGCCTTCTTTGATTTGGTGAATCTCAGAGATTAATTCCAAAGAATGACTATGCTTAGATTGCAGGGTTATATATATTTCGTATTTGGATCTGATTTCTTCAGATCTGGCTAGTAAATTTCCTAATTCAGTTAGATCTTTCTCTAAGCGTGACTTTTGTGCCTGCATAGTTTCAATTTCTTTTTCAGAGGTTTCAATCTGTTTGATGATTATGTTTCTATTGGAAATTTCTGTGGATATGACCTGCTGTTTTATTTTCAGGCTTTCTAATTGGGTGTTTAAAGTTTGTTCTTCCGAAGATAATTTTGCGGATTCTTTTTCATATGTTTCCAAGTTCCTTATTGATTCTTCTTTTTTTTCTAATTCTGGTAACTTACTATCAATAAGTGCTTTTTTTATTGCAACATCGGTTCCCAATTCTCTGGAAATTTGTTTTGACGCTGACTCAAGCCTTTCGTAATAAGACAAATCAAGTATGTCGGCGAGTATTTTTTTTCTTTCGGTTGGCCTTGATGAGGTGAAGCGGTTCGAATCGCCTTGCTTTAAATACGAGGTATTAATAAATGTTTCATAGTCCATGTTTAGCAGGGATATTATTTTTTCTTCGGTTTCCCTTATTGTATTTGCCATAAGAGAAGTTACTGTGTCACCGTTAACCATTGAAAGATTCAAATCAGATTTTCCGGCTGAAACGCCTTTGCTTTTGCTATATGTGCGAGTTATTTTGTACCTATTTTCATGTACAAAAAAATCCAGTTCTACAAACATGGATTGTTGATTCACATTTACCAATTCGTCATGAGTTTTGGCTCTCGCCTTTCCCCATATCGCCCAAGTAATTGCGTCAAGCAAAGCTGTTTTCCCGTAACCGTTATTACCAGAAATACATGCGATATGAACTGGTTCTAAGTTGAGGGTAGGAACTCCCTCACCGTAGCACATGAAATTTTCGACTGTTAGTAACAACGGAATCATATTAGGCCAGCCGTAACGTGTGGTTAACTTATTCTATATTTACCTCGGACCCATTAAGAGTGCAGATACTTTTCAAAGGTACAGCGGTTTTAACTAGGCTTTCCGCAAAACAGCCTTTTTTTGCTAGCTGTATAATCTCTATTAAATCTTCAAGTGAATGATCAGATTGAACATTGAAGTAGCTCCTTACTTCGGTTATACCGTTTTCAACAGTACCGTCCATAACTGAACCTTTCAGATAGTAATCCATTTCTATATGAACTTTTGCTGAGTTAATCCCGATTTCTTTCATTGAAGCGTACCGCTTCAGATTAGTTAATAATCAAAATCCTATGCCGCCTACGATATATGTGAGAGGCGAAGGGTAGTTATCATCTCCTCCTAACCTAGGGGGCTCATCAGAATAAAAAGTAAATTTGTCCCTGCTACCTACATGCAACATCTTTTCTAGGTGCTCGCATTCTACAGACACAGTTGATTTGAACACTCCCTTAGGAAGTTCCGATCCGACTGTAGATTGTGGTATATCGCTAGGCATTCTTGGGTTCTCCTTATTGTGTGTCAACGTATTCGAGCATCGATTTAACGTTGTAATTTGGATTTTGTATATTAAGATTTTCGGCTGCTGCTGTTGCAGTATCAATTGAAGTGAAGCAGGGTATTCTTTTTTCTACGGCAGCTCTTCTTATGTGGAAACCGTCTTGTAGAGCGCTCCTGTTTCCCGTGATGGTGTTTATCACAGCATTTACGGTTCCATTAACGATTATATCGACCACATTTGGGTGACCTTCGTCGAGACGTTTTGGTATCGCCACCACTTTTTCTCCCAGTTCACTTATTAAGGCAGCTGTTCCTTCTGTGGCAAAAAGATCATAGCCAGCTTCAACTAGGTTGTTGATAAGTTGAACTGATTGACCTTTATCTTCATCAGAAATACTCAAGAGGATGGAACCTTTTTCAGGTAACCTCAAATTAGCTGCGATTAAAGCCTTGCTTATAGCTGATTCAAAATCATGGTCTATTCCCATGACTTCCCCTGTGGATTTCATCTCGGGACCCAGATATGTATCAACGCCGGTTAGTTTAGACATGGAAAATACAGGGGCTTTCACTCCCACTATCTCAGGTGCCGAATACAGTCCAGTCCCGTATCCCATGGTTTTCAGCTGTCTGCCGAGCATAGATTTCACAGCCAGATTAACCATTGGTACACCTGTAACCTTTGATATAAATGGAATGGTTCTACTTGATCGAGGATTGACTTCTATCACAAATATTTCGGTCTTTTCATACTCGTCTGAATTTTTGCTAGCGGCCCCTGGACTTCTATAGCTTTCCCCTCCAACGATTACGTATTGAATGTTCATTAAACCTTTGATTTTCAATGATTTGCCTATCCGAGTGGTGTACTCGGTAATAGTTGCTATTTCCTGTGGCGTGAGAGTGAGACCAGGATAGATAGCCATGGAATCACCACTATGAACTCCTGCCCGTTCGACATGTTCCATTATTCCGGGAATCAACACGGATTCTCCATCGCATACGGCGTCAACTTCTACTTCTTTTCCAACGAAATATTTGTCGATTAGAACTTTTCTGCCTTCAGCTGCTTCTAGCGCATCGTTCATATAACGTTTTAATTCTTCGGGAGTTTGCACAATTTCCATTGCCCTACCACCTAGGACATAGCTAGGGCGAACTAAAACTGGGTAACTCACTTCTTCTGCCACCACCAAGGCTTCTTGAATGTTTGATACAGAGCCCCCTGGAGGGTTGGGGATCCCTACCTCATGCAAGAACTCTTCAAATAAGTGTCTATCAGAGGCTACATCAATAGTGTGGGCAGTGGAGCCCAGTATTGGCATGGATTCTTGATCCAAGTTCTGGGAAAGATTGATTGCGGTTTGGCCGCCAAATTGAACGATCGAAGGGAGGGTGTCTTCGAATTGATTGTTGGGTATATTTTCATTGTCAATGATGTCAAATATGGATTCCTCATCTAGAGGTTCGAAATACAATCTGTCACTGGTATCAAAATCGGTGGAAACTGTTTCTGGATTCGAATTTACTAATATACTTTTTACCCCTTCTTCCTGTAGAGCCCAGGCAGCATGCACAGAGCAGTAGTCAAATTCAATTCCTTGGCCAATTCTAATTGGTCCGCTACCAAGAACCAGGGCTTTTTTTCCTCTCAAAGGTTCTGCTTCATTTTCTGTTTCGTAGGTACTGTAAAAATATGGAGTTTGTGCCTCGAATTCTGCCGCACACGTATCTACCATTTTGTAAACTGGTTTAAGGTCATAATCCTTCCGCAATTTTCGAATATCTTTTGCGGATTGGTTTACGAGTGATCCAATCCTATGATCTGTGAATCCCAGTCTTTTCGCTTTTCGTAACAAATCGTAGGAGAGATTCGTTTTCGTTATAGTTTTTTCCATAGAGACAATTCGTGCGAATGCTCTTGTAAACCAAGGATCTATTCCTGTACGCCTGGATAGTTCATCTGGGCTTACGTTTCTTCTTAGCCCGGCTAATACAGCCCACAACCGTTCATCGTTGGGGTGGATTGGGAGTTTGTTGAGAATTGATTCACCTTCATCAAACCAGGATGGGTTTTCCCAAGTTATAGATCTGTTGGTTATTTCCAGCGACCTTACCGCCTTTTGAAAAGCAGCTTCGAAAGTGCGATCTATAGCCATAACCTCCCCGGTAGCTTTCATTTGTGTACCTAATGTTCTTTCTCCGCTGGGGAATTTGTCGAAAGGCCATCTTGGTATTTTCACTACACAGTAGTCTAAAGCTGGTTCAAAAGCTGCCACTGTTTTTTTTGTTACTGCATTTTGTATCTCATCTAAAGTCATTCCGATAGCGATTTTGGCAGCCACTCTTGCTATCGGATATCCAGTTGCTTTGCTAGCCAAAGCCGAACTTCTGCTGACCCTAGGATTTACTTCAATCACATAATAGGAAGGTCCGCTTCTGCCCGCATCAGGCAGAGTTTCTGCGACTACATCGCCCGGTGACAATGCAAATTGAACATTACAGCCACCCTTAATGCCCAATTCTCGGATTATTTTGAGGCTAGCTGTTCTTAGCATCTGATATTCGTTATCCGACAGAGTCTGACTCGGAGCTACTACTATGCTGTCGCCAGTATGTACTCCCATCGGGTCTATATTTTCCATATTACATATAGTGATACAGTTATTCGCCCCGTCCCTCATTACCTCATATTCGAGTTCTTTCCATCCAACGATTGATTTCTCGACAAGTACTTGGTGGATGGGACTTGCACTTAAACCAGATTTTATGATTTCGTCGAAACTTTCTTCGTCCTCTGCTATACCGCCTCCCGTTCCGCCTAGGGTATAAGCTGGCCTTATTACAACAGGTAATCCGATTTCTTTCTTAGCACTGTTAGCCTCCTCTTGGTTGTTCACTATAAAACTAGGAGGAGTAGGCTCTCCGATGGCTGTAAGTAATTCTTTAAATAAATGTCGGTCTTCTGCTTTCTTAATCGAATCAATACTACTACCCAGAAGTTCGACTCCGTATTTTTCTAGAACTCCTGCTTCTACTAACTCAACGGCTAAATTCAAGCCGGTTTGCCCTCCTAAGGTGGGTAAAAGTGCGTCGGGCCGTTCTTTTTCTATGATTCTTGATATAACCGGGACCGTTAGTGGTTCTATATAGACAGAGTCAGCGACATCTTTATCTGTCATGATGGTTGCGGGATTGGAATTGACCAGAACGGTTTCAACTCCTTCTTCTCTCAAAGATTTACATGCTTGGGTACCCGCATAATCGAATTCAGCTGCCTGCCCAATCACAATCGGTCCTGAGCCTATGACAAGTATCTTTTGGGGTTTTTCAGTCAACTTCTATTCCTTTTTGTTTTAAATAAGTATTCAACTTATCAGGGAAATTTATTGTCATGCCATCGGCCCCAGAACTCACCACGCTTCGCATTAAGTCTTCAGTAAAAACTCCGTGACACCTGACCTCAAATCCTTCTCTATGCAGATTTGATACTAGAGCCTTAGTGGTCAGCTCGGCTCTCGGGCATATTTGGTCGAACTTATATTTTTTAGATATTTCTACTATCGTTTCGTCCCATTGGCTGCCTGGTCCCAAAGGGACTAGCCAGCCTGTCTTCATTTCAGGGGCAAAACTTTTTGTTTCAACAAGCCAGGGTTTCCAGAAAGAGGTTATGGTAACCATATCTGTCGCCCCTAGATTCCTAATCATGGTGCATGTTTTTTGTGCAAGCTTGGGTGTTTGGCCTTTAATTTCTATATGTAAGTGCGTTGACTTTACATATTTTGTGATAATTTCTTCCAAGGTGGATATCTTTTCATTTGAAAATTCTTTACCGAACCAGGAACCAGCGTCCAAGGTTTGCAATTCTTGCAAAGTGAAATCTTTAACTTCTCCTTGGCTGTTAGTGGTTCGGTCTAGGGTGTCATCGTGAATGACAACTAATTGGTTATCTTTGGAGCAATGGACATCGAGTTCTATATGTTTCACGCCCATTTCGATTGCCAAGTCAAACGCTGCCATGGTATTTTCAGGAGCGTAGGACGAGGCTCCTCTGTGTGCTATGTTAGTGATTTTTTTTGACATAACTATTTAGTTTCCCTGACCATCTCCAAAAATTCGTCAAACAGGTATTCATTGTCTTTTGGTCCAGGAGAAGCTTCCGAGTGATATTGAATGCTCATTGCAGGAATAGATTTGTGTTTTATTCCTTCCACTGTATAGTCGTTCATGCTTATGTGAGTTATAGCAACGTCTGAAGTTAGGGAATCTGGATCAATGGAGTAGCCGTGATTTTGGGCAGTTATGTGGACTTTTCCTGAGATGGTGTCTTTCACAGGATGATTGGCTCCCCGGTGCCCGAATTTGAGTTTGTAGGTTTTCCCGCCGAGTGATTTAGCCAATATCTGGTTTCCTAGACAAATTCCCATAATAGGTATTTTTCCTAGAATGTCACTTGTAGTACTTACTAAGTGGTCCAAAATATCAGGGTCCCCGGGTCCAGGTGAAAGTAGTATACCGTCGGGATTTTGGGCAAGGAGTTCATCAGAGGTGACAGATGAAGGGAAAACTTTTACCTCACAACCTTTCCCTTTCAAAATTCTGAGTATGTTGTATTTCAGCCCGTAATCTGAAACAAGTATCTTAAGGTTACTATTTGTTGAATCGAACCCGATTCCTGATTCGGTCCACTGGTAAGGTTCACTTGTTGTTACCTTTTGGACAAAATTTAGTTCGTCGTAAGCGGGTTCGTTTTTTAGTTGGTGTAGAGCTTGTTCAGTAGAAATGTTGACGGCTATTGCTCCCATCATTACTCCTCTGGACCTAATTCTTCTTGTAACCGCTCTGGTGTCGATCTCGGATATACCGACTATCCCTTGTGATTCTAGGTATTCGTTTATTGTTTGAGTTCTTTTAGTGTGGCTTGGTTCTTCACAATGTTGCCTCACAACAAACCCAGATACTTGTATTTCTCTCGATTCTACATCCGAAGAATTGATGCCATAATTTCCTAATAAGGGGTACGTTGGTACTACTATTTGACCTGCATAGGAAGGATCTGTAAGCATCTCCTGATAGCCAGTCATGGATGTGTTAAAAACTATCTCTCCGTAAGTTTCACCTTGATATCCAAATGATTCTCCTTGATATACGGAGCCATCTTCCAATACTAAAAAAGCTTGTTTTGACAATGTCTAATCACCTTCAGAATTTAATAAACTTTAATACCTTGATAGAACGTTGCTTTAACTTTCCCTTTGAGCATAGAACCAGCTAGAGGCGTATTTTTGCCTTTCGATATGAAGGTTCCTGTGTCTACCAACCAAGTTTCGCTTGGATCAAAAACTGTTATTTCCGCACTAGTTCCTTTTTTCAAATTTCCTATATCCATACCCAAAAATGTTGCTGGATCACTTGTAAGTTTTTTTATAAGCGTATTTACTTCCATTTGCCCTTGATCGACGAGAGCCATAAGGGATCCAAGAGCGGTCTCTAACACACTTATACCAAATGAAGAATCCTGAAATGTGGTCATTTTGTCTACTACACTGTGAGGAGCATGATCTGTAGCTATAAAGTCAATTGTTCCGGTATTTAACGATTTAATCATCGAGGCAACGTCCGATTTGCTTCGAAGTGGTGGATTCACTTTTGCATTTGTGTCATATGCATTGTTTCCCAAAGGCTGAAAAGCATCTTTGCCATGACCCATCACAGCATTTTCAGTCAAGGTAAGGTGATGCGGAGTAACCTCACATGTCACTTTTATGCCGGCTTCTTTCGCTGATCTAATTAGGTCGATGGTTCCAGTTGTGCTCGCATGTGCTATGTGGACATGCCCTCCGGTTAGTTCTGCTAAAGAAATATCCCTAGCGACCATCACTTCTTCAGCCGAGTTTGGCATGCCTTTTAGTCCTAGCCTATTGGATACCCAACCTTCATTCATGGATGCTCCATCGGCTAGACTAGGTACTTCACAGTGATTGATTATGGGCAGTTTTAATCCGGCGCTGTAGCTGAGGGCTTGCCTCATTATATTTGGGTCTTCGACTGGATCCCCATCATCACTAAACCCTATCACTCCTAATTGAGCAAGCTCTGACATTTCACTAAGTTGCTCGCCTTTTCTTCCAATAGTTACAGACCCTATGGGTAGAACCCTTATGCTCGCTGTTTCTTTGGCTTTTTTCAACACATACTCAACTACCGATTGGTTGTCCATCGCTGGCTGGGTATTTGGCATAGCGCATACCGTGGTGAATCCTCCTGCAGCGGCGGCAGCGGTTCCAGTTTCAATTGTTTCTTTAAATTCCTCTCCCGGTTCTCTTAAATGACAATGCAGGTCAATGAAGCCAGGACAAACTATCTGTCCTTCAGCATTAAATATTTCAGCGTTTCTCGGCTTTGGGATTGAAGTATTTATTTCGTTTATTAATCCGTCTACTATCAGCAGGTCAGAAATTTGATCTAATCCTTGTGACGGATCGATTACTCTGCCTCCCTTGATTAGCATATTTGAAGTCAACTTATAACTCCTCCTCAGAATGGGTTCCGGTTATCAGGTCGTATAGGATTGCCATCCTGATCGCTACCCCGGTTGTAACCTGACTTTCTATTACTGATTGTCTCCCATGGGCAACATCAGGTTCGATTTCCACTCCCTCATTCATTGGACCTGGATGCATTACTATTGCTTCTTGACTGGCCAATTTAAGGCGTTCAGAACTTATCCCAAATCTTCTGGAATATTCTCTCAAGGAAGGTAGATGCCCTTCCTTCTGTCTTTCAGATTGTAGTCGGAGGGCCATTACCACGTCCGCACCATTCAAGGCTTTGTTTATGTCGTTTTCAATAGTTATGTTTTTGAATGGATGTCTGACGTCATCTATTCTCTGATCAAGGAAATCTTGCGGTAGCAAAGTGTTTGGACCACATAAAACTATCTCCGCACCCATGGTTGTGAGACCCCAAAGGTTAGATCTAGCTACTCTGCTGTAGAGTAAATCGCCAACTATTACTACCTTTTTTGATGCTATATTTCCGAGGTGTTTTTTTATCGTGTAAAGGTCCAGTAAACTTTGAGTGGGATGGGCATGCATTCCGTCTCCCGCATTGATAATGCTGGTAGATTGCATTTGTTGTGCTAGAAAATAACTTGCTCCTGAGTGCTGGTGCCTTATAACGATTGCATCTGCTTTCATTGCCTGTAGCGTGAGAGCAGTGTTGTAAAGGGATTCTCCTTTTTTGTTACTACTACCGTCGCTTGATACGTTAATGACGTCCGCACTCAATATCTTGCCTGCTTGTTCAAATGAAACTCTGGTACGGGTACTAGCTTCAAAGAAGAGTGTTATTATTGTTTTGCCTCTTAAAGCAGGTACTTTTCTAATGCCTCGGTTTAATACTTCCATCATCGAATCGGTATTATCGAATATCGATTCAATATCAGATTTACTGAATTCATCTAAATCTAAGACATGATTTTGTCTTAAAGATTTTTTTTCAGGAGTGTTTTTTATCGTCAAATCCGCCCCCATTTATGTGATTTCATTTGAAATAATTACTTCATCCATACCGTCAACTTCAATTATCCGTACTTCAACATCTTCTTCTTTTGATGTAGGGACATTTTTGCCCACAAAATCGGCCCTGATTGGTAGTTCCCTGTGCCCTCTATCTATTAAGACTGCTAGCTGTATTTGACTTGGTCGTCCAAGGTCGTTTAGAGCATCCATGGCAGCTCTTATTGATCTACCTGTGTAAAGCACATCGTCTACTATTACAACGATCCTTCCGTTGATATCCACTGAGATGTCAGTTGGTTTCATGGTTGGTTGCGGTTTTTCTGAGATGTCGTCTCTATACAATCCAATGTCTAAAGAACCAACATCTACGGTCTGTGCTTCGTAGCTTTCTATTAAATCTCTAATTCTGAATGCTAACGGAACTCCTCTGGAATGCATTCCTACGAGAATCACATTGTCCGCGCCTGAGTTTCTCTCAAGTATCTCGTGTGAAATCCTAGTCAATGCCCTTTTCATTTGGACGTCCGTTTGAATCCTTTTCACAGACATGAATAAAAGGGCCCTAGCATACATATGTCGGAAAATAAATTTTCCAAAAAAAAACCTCCGCCCAGTACCGGCAGGAGGCATATAACATGCAGACTAGCGTATTTCTAACCTGAATGGTTCGCTCCCTTGCCAGACTCTCTGGACTGACTTAAAGGGTGCAGCGAGTAATTACCCGCTCGCATTTAATATACACCTATAGATCTTAAAAACAAAGTTTTTAAGATCTATAGCGACAAACAGAATCAGAGCGAAATATTAGGAAAATAAAATGAGAGGTTCTAGTTTACAATATAGCCATAATGAATTTGATATCGGCGGGTGGAATAGTCTATCAAAAGGATTCGTCAGCTATTTATATAGCGGTTTGTGGACGAAAATATCCGAAGACCTTCAATTTACCTAAAGGTACTCCTGAGATAGGTGAAACTACGGAAGAAACTGCTTTGCGCGAAGTGACAGAGGAGACCGGTTTAAAAGTCCGAGCTATAAAATACATAGATTCCATCAATTACTGGGTCACTAATCATCCTGATTATGAAGGTCAAAAATTATATAAAGAAGTTTATTATTATTTGATGGAGCCGACTGGCGGAGACTTCTCAAAACACGATGGTGAATTTGATACTGTTGAATGGGTTGATTCATTCGAAATACCTGATATTCTCACATACGAAAACGAGGTAGAAATTGTTCAGAAAGGCCTTTCCCTGGTCTAGGGATGAAAACAAAGAACTGCCCTTAGTCGATGAAAGAGGGGACAAAGTTCGTATTAGAGAAAAACGTGAGGGAGATATTCGGAATGAATATTCCTGGCGGGTAGATCCTGAGTTGTCTCGTTTAGACGCTACTAGGCCCATGACAATGTCATTTGAGGATTTCTTTAGGTATTCCAAAGAGGAAATGCGATTTCCCAACTATCGTTCAAAGCGGCTAGCTGTCGAAACCCTGGAAGGGATACATATTGGAAACATAATGTATTACGACTTGAACATGCGGAGTAGACAGGCTGAGTTGGGGATAATGATTGGTGACAAAGAATATTGGAGCAGTGGTTATGGCACCGATACTGTAAATACCTTGCTAAGCCATTTATTTATCACCTTAGAATTAGACAGGGTGTATTTGCATACGCTTTCGTGGAATTATCGAGCTCAGGCTTCTTTTGGTAAATCAGGTTTCAAAACGGTTCGAGATGTAAAAAGAGGAGGGCAAGATTTTATATTGATGGAGGTTCTACGTCCTGATTGGGAAGAATCACAATCAGAGTAGCCTACAAATTTATCTTGTCCAGTTCATTAGCGAATACTATTTCCCCTGAGAAAATACTTTCCACTTCCGATCTTGCCGTATTCATTACGTTAGGTTGAGATAAGTTAGGCCCAATATGTACTAGAGCCAGCTTTTTAACATTGGCCTTTTGAGCCATATCTGCAGCACCAGTAGTACCGCATTGCCCTTCACTTTCCCCGCTGTGATTCATATTGGACTGTTCATCCCAACACATGCAAAGCATTAGATCTGCATTTTGTGCGAGTTCTATTACTGAATCACAAGGTTCTGTATCACCAGTGAAAACAACACTGCCCTCGGGGGTGTCAAAACGGTATGCTAGCGAATCAAGATACGGTTGTACGTGCTTACCTGGGGCACTTGTTACGCTCCAATTTGATGTCTTGAACACAGGGCCAGGCCCTATATCTGTCGCATCTACTTGAGGAGGTTTTCTGGGAAGGCTTCCACCTCGGTTTACATGAATTTTTTGGCTCAGTGGATGGTTCACCCTTGCTATCCAATCGTGGGCGAATAGTCCCTCCGACTCATCAAGGATTCCAGTAGTTATTTTTTCAGTTAAATTTGGACCAAATACCCTTAGAATGTTTTCTTTTCCTACACTTTGATCCCATCGACACAAAAGAAAGCATGGGTAATCAATATCGTGATCAAAATGGTGATGGGTGAAAAACAAGTAGTCTATGTTTGTTGGCCATAAACCTGCTCTAACTAATTTATGGGTTGCGGCAGGGCCGCAATCTATCATTATTTGGTCGTTGCCGATTTCCAGTGCAAAAGCGGATCCAAATCTTTCGGGTGTAGGTGTAGGGGTACCAGCCCCTAATATGTGTACTGTTACCATTTGTTTTTAGCCTTCTAGTGATTTCTTTTCATAAGGATACATTCTGTAATCATCGCCGTCTTGAATTAAAAGTAGGTCTGGATCATTTGAAGCTATTATTGAATTGTATAGGTCATCCAAATTAGGCTGAATACGAGTCCTATTAATATCGGATTTTACCATCCATATAATTTCTTTAGCGCTATATCCTAATCGCATCTGCAATGCGTCGATTAATGAATCATTACTAGTTTCACTTATTATTGTGATTGTTTTTACTGAGGGTTCCTCTTTATGGAGTTCGATTTTATTTTCGGGATGACAGTGGAGAGGTAAATGTCTAAATATTCTAAGGTGATAGACTCCCGCACCCAATAGTACAACTCCGATAGATAATGGTGTGACTAAAGATTCAATAGTTTGCAGGCCGATATTGTTAGCCAATAATCCTTTTATAAAGGTGAATATCAGAGCGGCCAATGTTCCTGCTGTGAATACGATAGCTGTTCCTATTACGGCCAAGAAGTAAATACGTGAATATCTAAGATTCTTTTTAAAGCCAAGGCTTACTGACCCTAATCTACTCCAGGATAAATACCATACCAATCCTCCCACCATCGTCATACTTATTCCCAAAGACAATGGTCCTTTCCAAAATTCGGTTGGCTGAATTAACTCGGTCCAGCCGATCTGGATTATGGATATCATCACTGAGTGGATTAGAATGGAAAATCCGGAAGACAGAATTCCTAAACTTAGAAAGGCCAGCGAGAAAATTAATATCTCGTTGGAGGTTTTAGACAATGTCGTTATCAGGTAGGCGTTTTGAAAACTTTTTAGATGGAAGAGTAATACTGAAATGGCTATGGCCACGGTAACCAACGGAGAAAAAAATGTGAGTATCCACTCGTCAGTAGTTTTGGTTTGAAACGCTAGGTCGAACATAGTCATCATTAAAGCGATGCTAGAGACCATGATGGTAATCGTGGTTACTATAAAAATTAAGTAAAGGTATATGGATTCATATTCTCGTTTTGTTAATTTGTTCCGGAGAATGCTCCAATGTGTAAACCATATTACGAACCCAAGACCTACTACTACTGCCAAATTTAATGTACCAAAATTGGTGTCTGAGAATAAAATTTCGTGAGAGTTATTTTTATTTTGCACCAGCCTGTAAATAGCCATATAAACTAAACTGCCTGAATTTGCAGCTAATAAAAAAAGTCCTACTAGGCTGAAACTGTACACAAACGTATTATTCAGACTTTGGTTATGCGTGTTGTCGAACGGCCTCGTTTGAATTAAAACCTTTGTATGAAAGATCCAAACTAATAACCATATTGACAATGTAGTTATCTGATTCCAGTTAAATTCAGATTCTCGGATAATGCCAAAGAAAATTTCAGAGGAACAATTTACGGAAATTGCCAATGAAACTGCCAAAACTAAGAGAAAGTATGCATTTCTTATACCCGAGGAAAGTTCTTTTGGATTTGCTGATACCTCTCTGTTAATTTTCAGCCAATAGAATATCCATAAAGGTCCACCTATTATTAGTAGCGATATTCCAAGAGCGGCTCCGTCGGAACTCGTGCGCACTAAAGAATCAGATATGAGAATGTTCGTCAGGTTGATTAAGGATTGTTCCAGACCATTTACTAGCATCGATAACCCAACACCGCAAATTATGTATAGATATAATTGCCTCGCGTGGATAGATAAAGATCGATAACGATGATTCCCTATTCCAGTGGAGATTAATTTATATATACAGACGTTTATTAATGCTATTAATGGCAGAAAAATTAATATATTAATTGCATCAATCATCTATATTGCCGGGTTTTTCAAGATCAAGGAAACAATTAATTGGAAATTGCAGGCGATTAATTTTCCAATTTGAATCTTCTCTTGTCAGATTAAATGTTTCCTGATAGGAATTTTCAGTTGTTCCAATTGGGAATGAGGATTCTATTTCGATAACTTCCACTAAAACGATCGATTCAAAAGAATCTGACTGGGTGTTTAGATGTTTTACAGTCGCGTTAGAATACCTATTTTTTTGCTCGTAACTATCAGCAGCGAATTCCGTAGAGCTGCAGACGGTTTTTATTTCTTGCGAAAGTAGGTCGTAAGCCGAGCTATGGTCACCTTTGAAAATATATTCGAGAAAAACTTGAACTACTCTTTCAGGGGAATCTTCGGGCATTTCTGGTGGTGTGGTTCTAAGATTTAGTATTAATATGGAAGCGACTAAAACAAAACCTATGAGGCCGCAAACTATGATGGGTGCCTTACTCATATTTTGTTTAGTCTAGTGCTTTAATTTGGAGTTTAAAAAGTTCTGATATCGCGTCGATACCAGAATCCAAAACGTTATCAACTAGCTTTCTTGAAAACCTGTTTCCTTCAGCTGACCCTTGAATTTCAACTATGCCCCCATCAGAAGCCATTACGATATTAAAATCTGCGTCGGCTTTCGAGTCTTCTTCATAACAGAGATCTACAAGCACTTGATCGCCCAATATACCTACACTTGTTGCTGCAACCGGGGTTATCTCCGGAATAGAATCTATTGATCCTGAAGCCAGCATTTGGTTAACACCCAAGTTTAATGCTACAAACCCCCCTGTTATAGCAGCGGTTCTAGTTCCCCCATCTGCTTGTAGGACGTCGCAATCGATAGTAATGGTGAATTCGCCAATGTCTTGTAAATTTATAGAGGCACGAAGAGACCTGCCAATCAATCTGGAAATTTCTTGAGCCCTTCCTCTTCTTTGGTTGTCTCTTGGGACTCTGGGTGAGGTGGACCCTGGTAGCATCGAATATTCTGCTGTAACCCATCCTTGGCCAGTGCCCATCAAAAATTTAGGGACCCTCTCTTCGACAGTCGCAGTGCATATTACTTTAGTAAAACCCGTTGAAATAACTACCGATCCTTGCGAGAATTTGAGAGGATTGTTTTCAAAAATAACAGGTCTAAGCTCCGAGTTTGATCTATTGTCTAACCTCAATTTATACACCTCTCCGATTGCAATTTATATCCTAGATAATTTTATAGTGTCTATAAACTGTTAGGAAGATTTATAAAACCCAAAATAAATGAAGAAATGAGATTTACACTGGGGTATTGCTAGAATTATCTCTATTCAAACTTCTGTTGTAGACTGAATGGAACTTTTGGGCGTAAATCAGGCAGTGTTCGATTTATGAAAAATAATATATATCTGACAGGGTTCTCTGGCACTGGTAAATCCACTGTTGGGAATTTACTCGCAACCATAATGGGAAAAGATTTTGTAGATATAGATCTTTTTATTGAAGAAATAGAAGGGAAATCTATCCCAGATATTTTTACATCGGAAGGTGAAGAATATTTCAGGTCTGTTGAGACTGAATCTTTGAGAAAGATATCTACATGGACTGAAATAATCGTATCAACGGGTGGAGGCGCTCCCGTTTCAAACCAGAACGTCGAAATTATGGAAAATTCTGGTGCTATTGTGTGGTTAAAGGCAACGCCCGAGACCATCATTAAGCGGCTAAGTGACCAATCAGAGGAGACTGGGGTGCAAAACGACAGGCCTATGTTGGTTTCTGAGGAACCACTTGAACGGATCGCAAAATTGTTAGCGTCAAGGCAAGGAGCCTATCAAAAATCAGATTTCAGCATAGATACGGATGGGAAAAATGCAGAAACAGTGGCTAAAGAAATTTATAGGAGATTATCCGATTGGAAACGATAGATTATAGTGATTTGGCTTCCAAAGTTGTTACCGATAGTGCCACATATCCAGTATGGGTAGGGTGGGGAATAATTGACCAGATAGGTTCTAGAGTTAAGACAACACTCGACACTAAGGCAGTCTATGTTATAGCTGATGAAGGGGTTAGTGTTCACGCTAGGCGAGTTCAGGCATCAATGGAATCTATTGGTATTCCGACTTTTTTGTTTTTCGTTCCCTCCGGTGAACAGCATAAAAATCTAGATACCGTTAAGCATATTTATTCATGGCTGGCTGATCACAAAGCTGAAAGAGGTCACATGATTATCGCTGTAGGAGGAGGTGTCATTGGTGATTTGGCTGGCTTTGTGGCTGCAACATATTTACGGGGTATGCCTTTTGCCCAGGTTCCGACGACACTGCTAGCGATGATGGATGCTTCTATCGGGGGTAAAGTTGCCGTAGACATGGAGCAAGGGAAAAATTTGGTGGGATCTTTTTATCAACCAAAATTTGTTTTGTCTGACGTGGAGACTTTAGCTACCTTGCCTGCCAGAGAACTCACTTCAGGGTGGGCAGAAGCTATAAAGCACGGATTGATTCTTGATAATAGCCTGCTAAACCTTTTTGAAGAGAGGCATAATGAAATAACTTCCTTGGACCCGGATATTTCTACCGATATCATAAGGAAAAGTGTTGCAATAAAAGCTCAAGTTGTGTCTGAAGATGAGAAGGAGACTCTGGGGGTTAGAATATTGCTCAACTATGGTCACACTGTAGGCCACGCCATAGAATCCACTACGGGGTATTCAAAGTATTTACACGGAGAAGCAGTCAGTATCGGAATGATGGCTGCTGCCAGTTTGTCAAAATCAATGGGAATGATGTCTGGTTTGGAAGTAGAAAGGCAGAAGGAGTTATTGCAAAAATATAATTTGCCTACAGCTGCATATGACATCAGTGCTGATAAAATTATCGAAGCTATAAAATCAGATAAGAAAACAGTCGGCGGTTCGGTGAATTGGGTCCTGTTGGAAACAATTGGTAAAGCTGTTACGAACAACGAAGTTCCAGAAACTTTTTTGCTTGAAGCTCTCTCACAATTAGGGAAATAGAGTTTGATTAAAAGAAAGTCACTTGATTGAAACAATTCTTTTCGCGCTAGGTATATCTACCGGAATTTATGGTGTTTTAGTAGGAGCGGGTGGAGGCTTTATTTTGGCTCCGGTATTGATCCTTTTTTTCTCAAAGGATCCTGAAGTGGCAGCAGGCACCTCCTTGGCTTTGGTGTCTATAAATAGTATTTCAGGGTTTATTGCCTACAAGAAAACAGGGTTTATTGATATTAGAAGTGGGATCTTATTTGCGGTAGCTGCAGTGCCAGGATCCGTATTGGCGCCTTTTGTTTTGGATGCGATGCCAGCTAATACTTTTAGGACTCTTTTCGGTGTTATGTTGTTGGCTTTGGCATTTCACATGTTTTTCCGCAGAGGCAAATCTGAGGATGACAGAGACTATTCAGAAAATGAAATAATATTTGACTCCAAGCTTCCGAAGTGGATGGATTTCACTGTAAAAGAGAGAAAAATACACTCATTCAACGGGACTACATTTATTTACAAGTTTAACGAATCAATGGCAGTTACATTTAACTTGATACTTGGATTTGTTTCTAGTTTCTTTGGCACTGGCGGAGGATTTTTAAGAACTCCGATATTAGTTTCAGCATTTTCATTCCCGGTAAAAGTGGCAGTGGCAACGTCAATTTTTTCATTATCATTCTATGCGACCATAGGGGCAGCGGCTCATGCGTTCAATCAAAACATAGAGTGGTATCCAACGTTGGTATGGGCTGGTATGGGGTTGGTACTAGGAGGCCAAATAGGAGCAAGAATAGCGCAGCGGATCAATAGTTTTTGGATCCTTAAATTACTATTGTTGGTGGTTTTGTTTTTGGGGGTGCAATTAGTTTTGGAAGGATTGTGGCCAGGTCTGATAAACCTACCTGAGGCACACTAGCAAGAATCAAATGTTTAATTTTAAATTAGAGCATACAGACGGTTTGGCCCGGGCAGGTCGTATTAATACTGACCATGGTGAAATTCGCACCCCAGTGTTTATGCCTGTCGCCACACAAGGTTCAGTTAAGGCGCTGGACCCTGTTGACTTACAAACTTTGGGAACCCAAATCGTTTTGGGTAATGCTTATCACTTATACTTGCGGCCTGGTTCCCAAAAAATTAAAGAATTTGGCGGTCTGCACTCATTTATGGGTTGGCCAAACTCGATATTGACGGATAGTGGAGGATTTCAAGGATTTAGCCTCCAGCATTTAAGGAAAATCAATCCCGACGGAATCACATTCAAATCTCATATTGACGGTTCTTCTCATGACTTGACACCCGAGTCGGTAATACAAATACAAAATGAAATTGGTTCTGACATCATGATGCCTCTAGATGTCTGTCTCTCGCCAGAATCTTCAAAGACCGAGTTGATTGAGGCTATGGATTTGACTTCCAATTGGCTTAGACGGTCGATAAATCATCACAATGACTCATCGACTCAAGCGCTCTTTGGAATTGTCCAAGGTGGATTGTATTCGGATCTTAGGAAACAATCTGCTGATGAGCTTTCTGATTATGAATTACCGGGTTATTCGATTGGTGGATTGAGTGTAGGCGAAACGAAGGAAGAAATGTACCCAATAGTTGAGATAACTTCTAAGCTGTTACCGCTATCAAAACCAAGATACCTAATGGGAGTAGGATCCCCAGAAGACTTAGTTGAGTGCGTAGTCCGAGGTATAGATATGTTTGATTGCGTACTTCCAACAAGAGTAGCTAGAAAAGGAGCTATGTACACCAAATACGGTAGACGTAACGTGACGAGAGCCGAATACAAGGATCAAAATAGTTCATTTGACCCTGACTGTGATTGTTACTCATGTACCAATTTCACAGCAGGTTATATTCATCATTTGTTTAAAGCGAAAGAATACTTGGCCTATCGCCTAGCATCAATACACAACTTAAGATTTCTCATGTCAATTATGATGGATTTACGACAAGCGATACAGAAAGGTTCAATACAAAAATATAGAGAATCGTTCTGGGAAAATTACCAGGTGTCAGATCAGGCAGCCAGGATTAATCAAAAATCTCAACATTGATCTTAGTTTGAGAGGATGTGTTGAACTAACTTCCCCCAGCTACAGCAGGTACGATGCTGACCTCATCTCCTGAATTCACGCCACTTTCCATACCATCCATGAATCGAATGTCTTCCCCATTTACATAGACGTTCACAAAACTTCTTAAATCACCATTGTCATCGCATAGTCGACTTTTTATACCTGGGAACTGGGAATCGAGTGAAGCGATTATTGCACTCACAGTATTGCCATCGACGTCGGCCTTATCTGCTCCGTTTGTAACTTTTCTTAATGGCGTAGGGATTCTTACACTTACACTCATAAAATTGCTCCTTGGTTTTTAAATACTATGATATGCCTAGATTAGCCTTCGATTATGTCACCAGCTATTGGGTCTATTCTTACTCCCGTAGAAGTGACCCACTCTAGTCCATTTTCGACAACTTCGCTGTCGCCCTCTAGTTCCAAAACAACCCAGCCCATGTCATCTCTAATGTCGGCTCGCCTTATATTGGTTACTATACCGAAGTCTACGCCCAGTTTGTAAATAACCGGTTCTTTGATAAGTTCCTGAGGAAATGTGAACTTGACACGTTTTGTGGCCATAATTATACCGCCTTAGCCTTTTCTTTCTGACAGCTTTGCCTGAAAGGTGTTGATTTCTGGCTTTGTTTCTATTGGGTCAACAAAATCTCCCATAGCCTCCAAGGTTTTTAACCCATTTCCAGTAACAAAGGCTACAGTAACCTCATCCTTTTTGATTTTTCCTTGTTTAACGAGTCTTTTAAGGCTAGAAATCACCACGCCCCCAGCAGTCTCTGTAAATATACCCTCTGTTTCAGCAAGCATTCTTATTCCATCAATGATGGAATCTTCATACGCAAATACTCCTGTTCCTCCTGTTTCACGCAGTACCTCCAGAGAGTATGGCCCTGCTGCCGGATTGCCGATTGCAAGAGATTTTGCGATTGTTTCAGGTATGACGGGTTTGACTTGATTATTGCCGGTCTCAAAGGCCTCTACAATAGGGGAGCATCCTTGTGCCTGAGCCAGATGCATTTTAGTCCGTGCTTTCTCAATTAGACCCGCCCCTTGAAATTCTTCAATGCCTTTCCATATTTTTGTATGTAACTCTCCTGAGGCCCCTGGAACGACACAATGGTCTGGGGCTTTCCATCCTAATTGTTCTGTTACCTCATAGCCAAGGGTTTTACTGCCCTCTGCATAATAAGGGCGCATGTTGATGTTGACGAAAGCCCATCTATGAGCATCCGCGAGTTCGCTACAAAATCGATTTGCCTGGTCGTAAGTTCCTTCTACTGCAACCATAGTTGGACCGTATACAGCTGCGCCTTGAATTTTGCCTTGTTCAAGATCCGCTGGATAGAAAACCATAGTCTCCATACCTGCCTTTGCTCCATGTGCTGCTACTGAACCCATTAAATTCCCTGTGGAAACACAGGCCAATACATCGAATTCAAATTCTAGAGCTTTTGTCGCTGTGACGGATACCGGTCGATCTTTAAAAGAGAAGGTGGGATTCACACTATCATTTTTGATATAGAGGTGGTCAAGACCAAGTTTCCTGCCGAGGTTTTTGGCATGTATTAAAGGAGTGAAGCCAGTAGAAATATCCACAGCGGATTCTCTTTCTACTGGTAGGAAGTCGTGGTATCTCCACATCGTATTTGGACCAGATTCAATGCTTTTTCGGGAGACCGACTTGGCCACCGAATTATAGTCGTATGCGACTTCTAAAGGGCCAAAGCAAAATTCACATGCATTGAGAGGCTCAATAGGATATTCACTTTTGCATTCTCTGCATTGTAGGCATTTTACGTGGGGCAGCTTATTGCTCCTTGGGTTCTCTTTATCCAGTTGCTTAACACTGATTCGCGTAGATTGTTAATTCTAACTTGGACCAGGCAAAAAATGTTAGCAATGTAGTGAATTCAGTGTCAAGGAAATAGTGAACAAGTTTAAGTTTATTAAGCTAAAAGTCAAGGATTTTATCCATTATAGGTTCTTCACAACCAATATCACCAACTATGGACAAATTAAGCTTCGACATATTTAGGTATTGTGTGGCTGCTGTTTGAAGACTCGCTCGGTCATTCTTTTCTATTAACTCTTTTATTAATTTTTCAGAATCAATTTGTTGATTGAAAAGTTCTTGTTGACCGTTCCATGATGCAACTGATTGAGTATTATCCATTCTCAGCCGCCTTCTGCCGGACATAATTTGTTTTGCCCGGATAACCTCTGGATTTTCCAGCTTTCTTTTTATGGCTTCTATTTCCTGGAGAATAGCTTTGATTGCCTCAATATATTTGTCCCGATGGACCGCTAGAGTTATTCTGAAATCGCCGACATCTTGTAAATGACTGCTTCCTGAATCTATATCGTATACTAGACCACGTTGCTCTCTTATTTCCTGGAACAGTCTACTGCTCATTCCATCCCCAAGTATTAAGCTCAACATGGCTAAGGCATATCTGTCCGGATGACTTCTGGAAACCCCCAGATAACCGATATGAACGTGAACTTGTTCTATCTCGCGGTGTTCCAAAGTTATTTGGGGTGAATTTTGGGAGACTTCAAGATTTTTATACCCGTTCCGAATGGCCTTCGGATATTTGCCCAAGAATGAATTTTCTATTGCTTTTAAAGCAGCCTCATGAGTTACGTTTCCTGCAATACTAATTACAATATTGGCTGGGCTATAAAGCTGATTCATAAAGTTAGTGATTTTAATACGATTAATGTCATTCACACTTTGGACTGAGCCGGCAATGTCTCGCCCCAATGCGGTATTACCCCACATTAGTCTGTCCAAGTTTAAAGCTGCTTTTGAATCAGGATAATCTTCTATTGACTTTATTTCCTCAATTACTACCCCACGTTCCAAATTAATGTCATGTACCTTCATGAGTGAGTTTTGCACCATATCTAGTAGGATCTCTACACCTGTTGAGAAATCGTCCTTGGGAATTTGGCACCAATAGGTTGTGGATTCATACCCGGTACTTGCATTTAATACTCCACCGGTGGATTCAATAGGTGAAGTGACTAGCAAGGGGGAGGGCCTTTCCTTAGTACCTTTAAAAAGCATATGTTCTAAGAAATGTGCCACTCCGTGTTCATCGGTGTTTTCGTCTCTGGATCCTGCTTTGATCGAAATAGAAATAGCGATAGATTCAGAATTAGGCATGCTCTGGGTTACTAATCTCAAACCAGAATCCAGTATGGACCTTTCATGTCTTATCAAGGAAACAGGAAACCTTTTTTTATTGAATATTGTCGCGAATTTCTACGCCAGAAATTTCTTCTTGTAGCTTTGCTATTGCCAGGGTGGATTCCTGTCCTAATCCTTTGTTTTGTGCATTAATATAGCTTTGTTGGATAAGGTTTGACACCTTCATAGGTACCCTTAATTTTCTCCCCAAATCTGTGGCTAGCCCCACATCTTTGGCTCCTAAATCAAGCTTAAACCCTGGTTCAAAGTTGCCTTTGAAAAGTGTGTCTGGGTAAGATTTCATGTGGGCGGTATTTCCGGTACTGGCAGATATTGCCCTATAGAGGGTCATTGGTTCCACTCCGGCCTTCACTCCCATGCTCAGAGCTTCGGATAAAACAACTCCAAGAGTCATACCGATGAGATTGTTAGCAATTTTGCAAACGGCGCCAGATCCGATTTCTCCGCAGTACATGATCTCTGTTCCCATGGCGTCTAAGATGAGTTTATATTTTTCGTATTTTGACTGATCCCCTCCTACCATGATGCATAAGGATCCCTTTTCGGCTCCAACGGTTCCGCCACTCACTGGGGCGTCTAGGATAGTTGCTCCTTTTTGTTCATAGAGTGAAGACACGTGGCGAATAGTGTCAGGGTCAGTAGTGCTTAAATCAAAATGAGTTGTATTTTTTGAGGCTCCTGATAGTATTCCGCCTTCCCCTAAGGTGACTTCTTCTACGTCTTGGGGCCTAGGTAGAGACGTAAAAACCACTTCCGTGCTATCGGCTACTTGAGCTGGATTGTCGGCAAAAGTCGCTCCCATAGAGATGATTTCATTGGCTGCCTCTTTATTAATGTCGTATACCACGAGGTCATGACCTGCATTTATTATGTGTTTGACCATGTGTTGACCCATCAACCCTATGCCTATGAATCCTACTTTCATTTGGTATTCCCCTTTGAAATTGTTATCTGACGGTATTAAATGAAATTTGATTCTATAGTACAACCAAAAAGAAGCAATCGTTCAGAGTTAGGACTTGGTAGCGTTGATTTATGAGTAAATTATTTATAAAGGTAGAGATCTGGGCCTTAGTTGGATTAAGTTTGGGGACCTGCCGGTGATTCCAAAAACTAGGGTCGATATATTGTTGATAAACCAAGCCAGATTCAGAAATATGTGAACGGTTTACGAGACCTGACTCGAGGTAAGGTTAGATGTAATCAGCTATAACCTGGACAAGGTGTTTGGATGTTCGGCCGGTTCCTTGTTCTATTTGCTCACGGCAAGACACTCCCTCGGTGATAACTAGAGTATCTTCCTGTTCTGCTCTTAATTTTGGAAACAGAGTCTCTTCTCCGATTTGCATGGAGATTTCATAATGATTTTTTAGGTATCCGAAAGATCCAGCCATACCGCAACAACCTGATTTCACTTCAGAGGCATGAAGTCCGGGTATGTGTTCCAATACCTTCATCGCAGCCTCAGTTCCGACCAAGGCTTTCTGGTGACAATGTCCATGTAAGACAGCATTTTGGTTTTTAGGTGCATTTTCGAAAATGAAATCAGGGTTATTCTCCAAAGCGTATAGGAAAAATTCCTCGATCAACATTGTACTTTGGGCGATTTCATCTGATTTTTTCTCATCATCCATCAGATCGCCGAAATCTCCGAGAAAACCGAGGACACAGCTTGGTTCAATACCAACTAATTTTGCTCCGTTTCTTATGTATGGAGATATCTCATCAACGTTAAAGGCTATGTTGTTTTTAGCAGCATCGATCATTCCGTTTGATAGCATTGGGCGACCACAACATTTTAGGTTAGGTACGATAACTTGGTAGCCAAGTTTTTCAATTACCTTGACCGCTGCTATGCCCAATTCTGGATGATTAAAATTAGTCGTGGTGTCTGGGAATAAAACCACTTGACCGTTGACGGCCTTATCCTCAGAGGAAGCACCTCTAGCCTTGAACCATTGAGTGAAGGTCTGGGAAGCAAATTTGGGAAGGGGTCTTCTAGCATCAATTCCGACAGATTGTTCCAGTAATTGTTTTGACCCAGGAATAGACATCATCCAATTAGATAAAGGTGCGAAAAATGACCCCAGTTTACTTAGGGAAGCCACATTTCCAAAAAACCTGTTTTTCAGATCGTAACCGTTCTCTTTGTGATATATGTTAAGGAATTCGTATTTAAGTTTAGCCATATCAACGTTGGAAGGGCATTCAGCTTTGCATCCTTTGCATTCGAGGCAAAGGTCCATTACTTCGTACATTCTTTCCTGTGCGATTGCTTCTGGAGGCAATGCACCTGATATGGTTGCCCTTAATGCATTAGCCCTTCCTCTTGTAGAATGTTCTTCATCTCTGGTAGCCATATAAGAAGGGCACATAGTGCCACCGATAACCTTTCTACAGGCCCCTTGTCCATTGCACATTTCTATTGCACTGGCAAAACTTCCCCCTTCCGTTCGATAAGCGAAGCCTGTGTCAGGGTTCAAGGTATGGTAACTAGTACCGTACCTTAAATTATCGGTCATGGATTGAGAATCGACTATTTTCCCGGGATTCATAATTCCTTGTGGGTCAAAGGTTGATTTAACCTCTCTAAATGCTTCGTACAGCTGGTCACCAAACATTTTCCGATTAAATCCGCTTCGGACCAGGCCATCACCATGCTCACCGCTCAAAGAACCACCAAATTCAAGAACCAAATCACTTATTTCTTCCGATATTGCCACCATTCGGTCGATGCCTTCTTGGTTTTTTAAATTAACCAAAGGTCGAATGTGTAGACATCCGACACTTGCATGGCCATAGTATCCAGCTTCAGTGCCGTTCTTTTTTATTATTTGGTCAAACCTTTTCACGAATTCTGGAAGTACCTCTGGGGATACTGCGGTGTCTTCTACGAAAGGAAGGGGCTTAGCGTCTCCTGGGATATTCATCATTAATCCCAATCCGGCCTTTCGCACATCCCAAACTTTTTGTTGATCTGTTGGATCTGTCATTCTCAAAAGTTTATAACCCCAGCCGCCTTTCTTAATCCTGTTTTCAAGATCGTCAAATTTAGACTGAAGTTCCAGGTCCGAGTCAGCTATTAGTTCCATTACTAGGAGGGCTTCAGGGGATCCTTCGATGAAATTCGTAAGTTTGGAATATGCTAGATTGGACTGGGCTTGCTTAATGATCATACTGCCAATCAGTTCAACCGCGGCTGGACCCATTTCTATCGCAGCCACCGTCGCTTCCATTGATTCATTGAGATCGTTGCAATGTAGAACTGCCAATCCTTTGACTTTTGGTACTGGTACGACTTTAAGTTTAGCTTCAGTGATCGTGAGAAGAGTACCTTCAGAGCCAACCACAAATCTGGCCATATTGAAATTACTTCCCCCCACAAATTCGTCCAAGTTATAGCCGGATACTCTTCTTTGTATTTTGGGATACCGGGCTAAAATCTCATCCCTGTTTTTCTCACCTATAGCAAAAAGGTTTCTGTAAATATCTCCTTCAAGGCCGGGCACCCTCAATTTTTCTTCTAAGGCGTCCCCTGTGAGATGTTGGAATTTGGTTTTGTCTCCATTTGCAAGGATCACATCAAGATCGTGAACATTATCGACCGTTTTGCCCCATAAAATCGAGTGTGCTCCGCAGGAATTGTTACCTAGAGCCCCTCCAACATTTCCTCTGCTGCTGGTGCTGGGATCAGGGGTAAACATGACTCCATGAGACGATAGTTGCGCATTGAGTTCATCGAGGATAATGCCGGGCTGGGTTCTTACCCACCCCTCTTCGACATTAACCTCCTTCATGGTTTTCATATATCTTGAGAAATCGACTACAACTGATTCACCGACAGTCTGGCCGGCCAGGCTGGTACCTCCGCCTCTCGGCAGAACAGTGACGCCATATTTGTGCGCAGTTTCAATAACAGCGATCACATCTTCTTCATTTTTTGGAAGAACGACCCCAACGGGTTCAATTTGATAAATGCTAGCGTCTGTGCTCCATAAGGCCCGCGACATTTTGTCGAAACGAACCTCTCCGGCAACATGTTTCTGTAATTCAGAGACAAGTTCTTGGGTGTCAGAGTCTTTTGAAGTAGCTACCATAAAGCGACCTGCATAAGTGTTTGCGATTGTGATCTAGGTCTCAAAAGTGACCAGCGATTCGGTTTATGTAAAGTATCGCTAGTTTATATCAATAATCTTGAGATTTGTCTCCCCTTTTGGAGTTATCGCAACCGCTTTTTGGCCAGACCTTTTTCCCATAAGTGCTTTCCCTAACGGAGAAGCGTCTGATATTTTGCCTTCGAGTGGATTAGCCTCAGAAGGGCTCACTAGGGTGTACTTGTTCTTTTTCTTTCTATCAAGATCCTCGATCATGATAGTGGTACCAACTCGTACAGTCTTTGCACCTTTCCCAGATGAGTCAACAATGATGGCTGATCGGAGCATTCCTTCAATCTCTTTTATACGGGCTTCTTCTCTGCCTTGTTGTTCCCGGGCTGCCTCTAGAGGGGCGTTTTCTCGAACGTCTCCATCTTCTGCTGCCGTTTGAATTGCCTCACTTATTGATATTCTGTTCGATTCTAGAGTTTCTTTTTCTGAAGTCAGCTGATCGTGCCCTTCTTGGGTCATCTCTTGGCCGCCTCTTTGGGAGAGCGATTTGCCTCTGGTTCTTGCTGAACCTTTGGACTTCCGGACCCTAAAGTGTGTGGCCAAATTAATTTCAGTTATTTCCTGTTTATGAGCATACGCAAGGAATTTCCTTACAGCCTGCAGACCTTCTACAGCTTCCTCTGACATTGTGTTTTTAGCCACTTGCTCAGCATATCCTCCTATCTGAGAAGGGGTTATGGTAGCTAAATTTCTATCTCCCTGAAAATGTTTAACGAAGCGGTTTATCTCTCTTATAGCTGCTTGAGACTTATCTTTGTCTTTAAGGCCTCCGGTGTATTCACCGACTGCCTCCAGCAGGTTCATTTCGTTGTTTGAATCCAAGGAAATCTCCCTTTTTTGAGACGCTGGTCTGAAATTTACTCATGTTATACGGATTAACAATTCTATCAGAGGTTGGCGACTATTAACAAAGGCGGCGTTTTGAAGTGGTATTCCCGTAGGGTTATTCGTAAATTTCCTAGGGGATATGGATATTAATATTCCATGGTGTTAAATTACCATTTGGATTTTATGGTCCTTAGGAGTAATGCTTAATTCATGAACACCACAGAGTTTTTAAATATAACCTCTCTGATTGTCCCGGAAAGGACAGCCATAGTTTTTGATGGTAAGAGATTTTCATTCCAAGAATTGGAAGAACGAGTGAAGAAATTAGCGAACGCCCTTGCGAGATTGGGGGTTGGTTCTGGTGACAGAATAGCCACAATGCAGGTGAACTGTAACGAGAATATTGAGACATATTTCGCTGCAGCCAAACTCGACGCAGTCTATGTACCTCTAAACTTTCGTTCCAGGCCTGAAGAAATCGAGTATATGCTCAATGATGCGGAGCCTAAGGTCCTTATCACTGGGGAGCGGTATGTTTCCATGGTTAACGACATTAAAGATGATTTATCCACAGTGGAGCATTTAGTTGTTTTAGATGATGCTTCCGCAGATGGTTGGGAGTCATATGAAACCCTGATAGCCTCTGCTTCAGATGATGATTTGTTTCCTGAAGATGATGAAGACGATTTAACCATGGTTATGTTTACTGCTGGCACTACTGGTTCTCCTAAGGGTGTAATGCTCAGCCACGATAGTTTTTCTTCTTACATATTATCTAATGTTTCTCCACCTGACATGGAGTCAGAAGAAAAAAATATTTTGACGGTACCCCTCTATCACATCGCAGGCATACAAGCTGTTATGGCCGCGATATATGGAGGTCGAACTTTGATCATCCAGCGCCAATTTGAGCCTGTTGAGTGGATGACATTAGTGCAAGAGGAAAAAGCTAATCGAGCTATGATGGTTCCTACAATGTTAAAAATGTTGATGGATCATCAGGATTTTGAAAGGTTTGATCTCTCTAGTTTGCAGGTCATAACGTACGGCGCAGCACCAATGCCTCTTGAGGTGATAAAACGCGCGATTGGTAAGTTTCCGGGAACTTTTTTTATAAATGCATTTGGACAAACTGAGACAGCTGCAACAATAACAATGTTGCCACCTGAAGACCATCTACTTGAAGGTTCAGAAGAGGAAATTGAAAAGAAGCTGAATCGGTTGACTTCTATTGGGAAACCATTAAGTGATGTTGAAGTGAAAATTGTCGATGAAGATGGCAATGAGGTGGATGTGGGTGAAACTGGCGAAATAGTGGCACATGGGCCAAGGTTAATGAAAGGTTATTGGAATCAACAGGCAGCCACAGCTGAAGCTTTAAGAGGTGGTTGGCTATATACCGGAGACCTAGGGTATTTTGACGAAGATGGGTACATTTTCCTTTCAGGAAGGGCTAAAGATTTCATTAAAAGAGCAGGTGAGATGGTTTCGCCAGAAGAAGTAGAGCAGATATTGCATTCTCACCCATCTATAGATGAAGCGGCAATTATTGGTGTACCAGATTTGGATTGGGGTGAACGGGTGAGGGCTATAGTGGTTGCCAAACCCGGTAACACAATAGACGAAGAAGAGGTGATTTCTTATTGTAAAGACAGGATGGCCAGTTACAAAAAGCCAGAATCAGTGGTGGTGGTAGGCGAATTACCAAGAAATCCACTGGGGAAGGTACTGAAAAGAGTATTGAGGGAAGAATTTAGCTATCCACTAGAAGATTGACTTGAAAGGCAAGGTGAGAAATAGTGAAAATAACAAATATAGAAACTTTTATCGTTGATGCTGGGTGGAGGCCATGGGGTTTCGTCAAGGTAGAAACAGACGAAGGAATTACAGGTTGGGGAGAGTGCAGTGATGGTAGGTCCCCTAGAGGCGTACAGGGAACTATTGAAGATTTGAAGCCATTGCTTATTGGTACAGATCCACGGGAATTTGAGAATAGGTTTTGGGATATGTACAGAGGGACTCGTCAAAGCCCTGGTGGAATTGCTGCCAAAGCACTTGCAGGTTTGGATTGCGCATTCATTGATATAAAAGCAAAAAGTTTAGGTATTTCAGTTCCTGAACTCTTTGGAGGCCCAACTCGTGACAAAGTTCGTGTTTATTGGTCTCATTGTGGTACATCTAGAACAAGGAATTATGAATTAATTGGAGTTCCGCCTCTTGAGTCCTGGGATGACATAACTGCTTTGGGAAAGGAGGTTGTTGACAGAGGATTCACTGCTTTGAAAACTAATATTATTGGTCCTGGAAAGCCAGCACAGCATTTTGGTACTGGATTCGGCGGTGGGAAAGGATCCACTGATCAAGTTGTAACAAAAGGTGTATTGAGACATGTCGAAAAATTAATTGGTACTTTTCGAGATGCGGTAGGGCCTGACGTTGATATTAACCTAGACCTCAACTTTCACTTCAAAACGGAGGCCTGTCTTAGGATCGCTCAAGTTCTGGAGCAATTCGATATGCTGTGGTTGGAAATAGATATGTACCAGCCAGAAAGTATAAGACAAATTAAGGACTCCACCACCACAAGGATTTGCACTGGTGAGAATTTGTTTTACATGAGGGATTACTTGCCATATTTCCAACAACACGCAGCAGACATGTTTATGATAGATGTTCCTTGGAATGGATTTAGCCAATCTAAAAAAGTGGGTGATCTTGCAGAAGTGTTCCAACACAATGTCGCCCCTCACAACTACTATAGTCACTTGTCCACTTTTGTGAGTGCTTCCCTTTGTGCTTCCCTTCCAAATATACGGATTATGGAAATTGATATAGATGATGTTCCGTGGAAAGATGATTTGGTTACCAATAAGCCCGAAATCATTGATGGATATATGACGATACCGTCGGGGCCGGGTTGGGGTGCAGATATAAATGAAGAGGTTGCAAAGGCTCATCCTTGGGAAGGCCATAGAGGAAGTTATGGTTCTTCCGCACCACCACCGTCTGAATGGACATTCGGTCTGCCAAGTGTGTAAAGACTAGACTCCTAAGCTAAATTTCCCCAGGTATATCAAATGAGCTTTGAAACTTTCGAACTACGTCTGAGATTGCGTCCGGGCGTTCCATGTACATGTTGTGGCCGGTATCTGAGATTCTTACTGTCTGCAAGTTAGGCATTTTGGTTTCTAATTCAAAAGCTTTTGTGAATCCTTCTATACGGTTGCCTCCCACAATGAAGAGTATCGGCATGGATATAGATTCTAGTATGGGCACTAGATCAAGATAGTCATCTTCTCTTTCACTCCATGACAGAGTATTAGAAGACCATTTCATATCTACTCTGCCATTTTTATCCACAAAGGTTTCATGTTCAACGACGTCATCTATAACCCTAGGATGCCATTTACTTGTAACTTCATGCTTTCCTAAAAGGTCCTTGAGCTCTGCTTGATCGCTCCATGTCGTCCGTGCTCTATTGCCTCTATCTGAGACCATTCGCTGAAATTTCTCGTCAACGATCATCATGGGTTCCAAAAGGACCAGTTTCTTAAATCTGGAAGGATTGGCCGCAACATTCATTGTGAGAGCAACTGCCCCAGTAGAATGTGCAACAGCGGTTATTTCATTCAAATCGGTTTTAGTGACAAAATTTCTGATGTCGGCTGACCTATCAGCAAACCTATAGTCACTTTCTGGCCAGCTGCTATCACCGTGCCCTAGCAGATCCATAGCCAGGACATGATTGTCTGAGGACATTTTTTTGGCGACTTCGTCAAAGCTTCTACTTGTTCTCATGTCACCATGTATCAGAACAGTGGTTGGCCCTTTACCTTGCCAATCAATGTAGTGAGTTTGATTGGATTTGTTTTGAATAAATCGACTTTTTGGTTTATATGAGTTAGGTTTCATGTTTTACAACAAAAAAGACTAGGACTGACAAAGCAGGACTAGTCTTTTAATTTTAATTTTTTCTGTACTATCCGCCGGAAATTGCTGGCAAAAAATGAACTTCACTGTCTGGTCTTACTTTTTGGATCATGCCTAGAGGAGTTATTTCTCCATCTACTGCGACGGAAATGTTTGGTTTTATTTTACCGTCTTCCACTAGCCTGTCCTTGAATCCTGAGTACTGTGAATCCAGATTATCTATAACCTGCCTCAGATTCGTACCTTCTATCACTAGTTTTTGCTCTCCATGGCATAGCTTTTGCATGAGAGAAGGTACGAATACTATTGGCATTACTACTTTCCTGAATCCAGAACGGCTCCTGGAGTGAGAGGTAGTTGGGTCATGATGTTTCCAGTGGCGTCGGAAACCGCGTTGGCAATTGCTGGCGTTGGCGGGACTATATTAGCTTCTCCCACCCCTCTTACGCCAAACGGATGGCCTGGGTTGGCGACTTCAACGATGACGGTATCTATCATAGGCAGGTCTAAGGACGTTGGCATTCTATAATCCAGCAGACTTGAGTTTGCCATATTTCCTTGATCATTCATGAAATATTCTTCATTTAAGGCCCATCCAATACCTTGTACACTACCACCTTGCATCTGCCCTTCAACGTAGCTTGGATGGATGGCTTTACCCACGTCTTGCACGCAGGTGTATCTCTCGATTGTTACTTTTCCAGTTTCGTCGTCTATAGAAACATCCACTATGTTGCCACAGAAAGATCCTCCGACTCCCTTAGGGTTGACTGCTGCTCTCCCCGTTATGCCGCCGCCAGTGTCACTCATTTGAGAGGCGAGTTCTTTGAAAGTCATCTTTAACTCAGAGTCTGTCTTTGAGCTAATTACTCCATCTTCCATTTGTAGAGAATCAGAATCTACATCCCATATTGAAGCTGCTCTTTCTATTGACTGTGTCTTTACATCTTGGGCTGCTTCATATGCTGCCCAGCCAGTAGCAAACGTTGTCCTGCTACCACCAGTTACAGCGGTAAATCCAATTGTGTCTGTATCAACAACTGATGGTCTGACATCTTCCACAGGAATCCCTAATACCTCTGCTGCGTGCATGGCAATGGAGGTTCTAGATCCTCCTATGTCAGTCGATCCTTCTGTGAGATTAATAGAGCCATCCTTGTTTACTGCTATGTTGCATGCAGAATCAAATCCGATATTAAACCAAAACCCAATGGCAATTCCTCTACCGTGCCCTGACGCCTTAGCGGTTTGATAATGGGGGTGATCTCTCATAGCCTCTAGAACTTCTTTGGCTCCAATTCGTCTAAATACTGGGCCGTCAGGTCGTCTAGTTCCTTCCACAGCAACATTTTTCAAACGTAAATCTATAGGGTCCATACCCAGCTTTCCAGCGAGTTCATTTAAAGCTTGTTCCATTCCAAACGCGGCGTTTGGTGCACCAGGTGCTCTGTATGCGGCTGTTTTGGGTTTGTTAACAACGACGTCGTACCCATCTATAAGCGCATTTTCCATTTCATAGGTCGAAAATACGCATTGCGCTGCTGCCCCTACGGGAGATCCTGGATACGCTCCAGCCTCCATGGCCATCCATGCGTGGGCGGCGGTAATTGTACCGTCAGATTTGGCACCTAGTTTAATTTTTATATTGGATCCAGGGGTTGGACCTGAACCTTCAAATGTTTCTTTTCGACTCATGACTATTTTCACAGGAGCACCGGTTTTTTTGGAAAGAATTGCCGCTACAGGCTCTACATAAATTGGAATCTTTCCTCCAAAACCGCCGCCTATTTCTGTGGGGGTTACGCGGATCCGTGAAACAGGTATGCCAAGTAGGTCGGACAAACTGTCCCTCACCACGAAAGACCCTTGAGTACTGCACCATACATGCAATCTGCCATCTGGGCTCCATAAAGCTGTACCGTTATGGGGCTCTATGTAACCTTGGTGAACTGTTTTCGTGTCGTATTCTCTTTCAACGATGACGTCAGCTTCTGAAAATCCTTTTTGGACATCACCTTTGACATGTTGAAAATGGCTGGCAACATTACTGACTTTGCCGGTGTCCTCGCCTAATTCTTGAGTAGTTAGACCATCGTGCAATATTGAGGCTCCAGAAGACATTGCTTCTTGGGTTGTCATAACTGCGTCTAATTCTTCATATTTAACTTCAATAAGGGCAAGAGCTTCTTCCGCCACGTGTGGATTTACCGCCGCGACTGCTGCGATCGCATGGCCTGTATATAGTGCTTTATCGCTAGCTAGGATGTTATCTCTAAGCCACTTCAATTTGGTGGTGTCTTCACCCAAATCAACGGATTTGTCGCCCGTATTTGGGAAGTCGGTGGCAGTCGCAACTGCTTTCACACCATCTAAAGCCTCTGCTTTGCTTGTATCTATGGACAGGATTTTTGCGTGAGCATGTGGGCTTCTCAAAATTTTACCGTGAAGAAGTCCCGACGCGTCAAAGTCAGCGCCGTATATTGCCCTTCCGGTTACTTTGTCTGCTCCATCATGTCTCACTGGTCTGGTCCCAACGACCTTGTAATCGACGTTGGACAGCACCATATTTCTTTCGTAATCAGCAGTTGTCATGTTATTAGGCCTCCTGCATTTTTTTTGCAGCGTCTTGTACAGCTCTGACGATTTTGTCATAGCCGGTGCATCTACAAAGGTTGT
>CAYPXS010000004.1:5425-35223 GCA_964414725.1 uncultured Dehalococcoidia bacterium | reverse complement strand
CGAGAAATATAAGGTGATCTAGATGACCGTTATACGTTTTGGCGAAAAAGGTTTAATTCCTGCTGTTGTTCAAGACTATGAGACTCGTGAACTTCTTATGGTTGCCTACATGAATAAAGAATCCCTGGCTCGTACATTGGAAAGTAAGGAAGCCTGGTTTTATAGCAGGAGTAGACAGGAGCTATGGCATAAAGGGGAGACATCAGGGAACTTTCTCGTGGTTAAATCTATAAAAAGTGATTGCGATGGAGACACTCTTCTTTTAGAGGTTGATCCAAAAGGCCCAGCTTGTCATACAGGAGATCAGACTTGTTTTAACACGGTCTTGTCAGATATTAATGAATGTGAATTTGCCCGGGTGCCCAGCGAAATAGATCCCTTCACGGATCTGTTTTCAGTTGTTGATGGTCGGAAGAAAAACCCGAAGTCGGGCAGCTATACAAACAAATTACTTGATGATGGGATAGCCAGAATAGCACAAAAAGTTGTAGAGGAGGCGGGGGAAACAGCTATTGCTGGGGTATTAGGACAAAGAAAAGAGTTATCATCAGAGATCTCTGACCTGTTATATCATGTCTTTGTGTTGATGTCAGCTAACGAAGTTACGCTTCAAGAAGTGTCAGATGAATTGTCACAGCGGCGGAACTTAGGTAAATAAGTAGATTTTATTCGGGCTCATTGTCTGCATGTATAGCTGATTCCATAGCACTTATGGCCACTTCAATTTGGTCATCATCTGGTATTTTTGTCGTTAAGGATTGCAAAAGTAAATTCGGAACTGACAATTTTGAAACAAATTTGTTAGCCTCATACTTACTGTTGAACCGTATGAACTCGTAACTCAAACTTGCTATTAGTGGAATTAACACAATCCTAGAACTCACGACTAACCATAAAGGGTCTCTAGGTATGAAAGTGAAAACTATTATTGCTATCACCATGATAGTCAGCAGAAATGCAGTGCCGCATCTTGGATGCGCCGTGGGGTATTTTCTTATTTCTTCGATAGTTAAAGGATCACCTTTTTCTTGAGCGTGAACCGCCATATGCTCGGCTCCGTGGTACATGTAAACTCTTCGAATATCGGGCATTAGGCTAATCACGGTTACATATATAAGAAACACAGCGAGCCGAATTACCCCTTCAGCAATGTTGCTTATGACATCAGATCCTAATAAACCTTCGAATGGTTTACTTACCATTAGGGGTAATATGAAGAATATCCCAATGGCTATACTTAATGAAATCAAAATCATAATCACAGATGAAAATTTACCGGGAGGAGCGTCCTCTTCTTCGTTAGCCACTTGGGAAGAGTAGTTTAGGGCCTCCATGCCAAGAGACAGCGTTTCTGCGAGGGCAATAATGCCTCTAATTATTGGAATGGATCTTAATTTTCCTGTGAATAGGGTATTTATTTTTTTGACTCTGGTAACAATATTGCCTGAGGGGGCCCTCACAGAAATTGCAACGTTATCTTGACCTCTTATCATGATCCCCTCAATTACAGCTTGGCCGCCATATCTAGGGGTTGATTGTCCCGTGTCAAAAAAAAAGGGTGAGACATGTCTCACCCTTTTGCTAATCAAGAATTGCCTCTCATTGCAAATTGTACCTACGCCTTAGCCTTTCAACTCTACCTTCTGTGTCAACTATCCTCTGTTCTCCAGTGAAAAACGGGTGACATGAGGAACATATTTCTACCCTTAATTCTGGCTGAGTGGCTCCAGTAATGAAAGTTGAACCACACGAACAGGTTACGGTGGCTTCATTGTAATATTCCGGATGTATTTCAGACTTCATTGCAATTGTTTCCTAAATTGGGTAGACGCTAGCATGTTTTTTTCCATTGGGAAAAAATTCGAATTTTACTGAGCCGTCAATTAATGAAAACAAAGTATGATCTTTACCCAACCCTACATTATTTCCAGGATGTATTTTTGTTCCTCTTTGTCGTACTAGGATAGACCCTGCAGTAACTAATTGAGTATCGTATCGTTTGACACCAAGTCTTTTGGATTTACTATCTCTTCCGTTTCGAGTACTTCCGCCACCTTTTTTATGTGCCATTGGTATTACTCCTGATTTGGTAATTAACTGACAATTATGTCGGTAATTCTTAGGTCAGTGAAGTTTTGGCGGTGCCCATTTTTTCGTCGGTAACGGGTTTTCGCCTTGTATTTAAATACTACAATCTTTTTCCCCTTGCCCTTGTTGACCACTTCAGCTTGAACTTGAGCTCCCTCCACATGAGGAGTTCCAACTGATGTTTCACCATTTAAGGACACCAGCTTTACCAAATCTAAACTGACCGTATCACCCTCGTCGCCTTCTAACGACTCAACGCGGATGGTATCGCCTTCATGGACTCTATATTGTTTTCCGCCGGTTTCTACTATTGCAAAACTGTTCACTTTATCACCTTCACGAACAAATATTGTATATATCGTTAATGGTTAACGTCAATTAATATTTTGCATCTGATCATGGAATACCTTTTCAGGATGCCATATTGATTCTTGTTTATTTAATCTCATGATAGCTAACATGCTCCCGTCGTTTTTTAAGGCCATTGCTATTGTTTTGTTTGTTTCCGAATTATTATGAGTTTCGGCAGGTATAGGAATTCCGTTTTGCACTTTTTCTGTTTCATCAACACTTAAATATAGTTTTCGTATGGGGTTTAGGGCGGTTTCCATAGTTTGAACAACCCTTCCCCAATCGTCGCCGGTCAATTTTTCTTCGACTAAATCTAGGGATGAAGAATCCACTATATTGAATTCACCTATGGAGGTTCGGACTAATTTTTTGAGGTAAGCTCCAGTTTCCAAATGGATGCCGAGATCGTTGGCAAATGTTCGTATGTAGAAGCCTTTGCTACATTTAATTTCGAGTCTAAGGTCAGGTGATTCGAAATTGCAAATGGATGCATTATGTAAAATCACTGGCCTTGGAGTACGATTTATTGAGATACCTTTCCTTGCCAGTTCGTACAATTTTACGCCGTTCACTTTGATCGCGCTGTGCATGGGAGGGATTTGAGAGTGACAGCCTTTTAGTTTTTCAATTGCTGATTGTATGTCACATTCATTTACAGATAGGTCAGATACCACATCAATAACAGTTCCTTCAGCATCGTAAGTATCTGTTCTTTTTCCAATTTCTATTATGGCGTTGTAGCTTTTGTCAGCAGCTGTAATATATTCCAATAATCTTGTTGCCATACCTAGGGCTACGACCATGACCCCACTCGCCAAAGGGTCCAAAGTACCGCTATGTCCGACTCGTCTCAATCCTGATGCCCTTCTGATGCGTCGAATTATATCCATGGAAGTTATTCCAGGTGGTTTGTCGACATTTATTATTCCACTAATGTTTTTAGACATTAAGGATTCTTCTCATCTTTTAGGGGATCTTTGGAAATTGAATCCATTATATTCATGATTTTGTCTGCTTCATCTAACGATTCGTCTAAAACAAAGCGTATGCTGGGGATATGTTTTATATCCAAATTTTTTCTGAGCTTTCTTTGTATAAACTTAGATGCGGAATTTAGCCCAGCAATGGTATCCTTTTTGGCTTTAGCGTCTCCGTATACGGTTACGTATGCAGTGGCGTTTTGCAAATTTCTAGAGGTTGTTACGGAAACTACTGATACAACCTCTGCAAGCCTGTGATCTTTTACTTCCGAAGATATGACTCCACTGATCTCTCTTTTGAGTAGGGAATTAACACCATCGATACGGTCATACATACTTGTTCCCATATATTAAGCAGCGGCTCTATGCGTAGCTAGACCGTTTCTGTAGTGTATGCTTCGAGGATGTCGTCCTCTTCAAATTCATTGAAACCTTCCACACTTAGCCCACCTTCGAACCCGTTCGCAACTTCCCTTACGTCATCTTTGAAATGTTTGAGGCTGGAAACAGTGCCCATGAAAATTTCAGACCCTTCCCTCATCACACGTATCTTTGACTCACGGGTTATTTTCCCGTCATTAACAAATATACCCGCAACTTTGACTCGTCTCCCTACGCTGAAAATAGCTCTAACTGAGGCTCGACCAACATAGACGTCTTCATATGTAGGTTCAAGCATTCCATCCAAAGCTTTATCGACATCTTCTACCAAATGGTAAATAACGTCGTACTCCCTTATTTCTACGCCTTCCTGTTTCGCCAATGATTCGGCTCCCGCTTCCGCAGGAGTTCTGAAACCGACGACAACTGCGTCCGATGCTACTGCCAAAAGAACATCTCGTTCGCTAATTCCACCGCTGGCAATATGTATGATGTTAACTCTGCTGTCGACATCATTGAGATTCTCTAAGGCTGTTCTAACGGGTTCAATTGTTCCTTGCACATCAGTTTTTATAATCAAGTCAACTTGTCTTAATTCTCCAGGACTATTACGGGTATGAGCATCCTGGAGTTTAGTTGTTTCAGCTCTAGCTTGTCTTTCGTAATCTTCCGTTATTGCTTTGGCAGACTTGTCGGTTTCCGCGACTTCAAAAATTGATCCTGCTTCAGGAACGTCGTTCAAACCCATAACTTCGACTGGAGTGGATGGTGAGGCCGATTGGATGCGGTCTCCTTGATCATTGAACATAGCCCTTATTTTTCCATAGGTACCGCCTATGACTAAAATATCTCCCTGACTCAAAGTTCCCGTTTGGACTAATATGGTCGCGATATTACCTTTACTTTTGTCTTTTCGCGCCTCTACAACTACTCCCATAGCATTTCTTTCCGGATTGGCCTTTAATTCGCTGATTTCAGCCACTAGCTGGATATTCTCCAACAATTCAGGAACCCCGTCCCCAGTAATTCCTGAGAGCGGTATCGCTATCACGTCACCCCCCCACTCTTCTATCAGGAGATCCCTCTCTGATAGCTGCCGATATACTTTATCCAAATCAGCATTGGGTAGATCCTTTTTCGTTATAGCTACAATGATGGGTACATCAGCTGCCCTGACATGATCGATTGCCTCAAGGGTCTGAGGCATGACACCATCGTCTGCGGCCACGACTAATATGGCCAAATCGGTCACTTGAGCACCTCTAGCTCTCATCGCCGTAAACGCTTCATGTCCAGGAGTGTCAAAAAAAGTTATCGGAGTATTGTTGTGCCTAATTTGGTATGCCGCAATGTGTTGGGTAATACCTCCTGATTCTCCAGCAACAACATTTGTTTTTCTGATGTTATCAAGTAAGGTGGTTTTGCCATGGTCAACATGACCTAATATTGTGACTATAGGAGGCCTGTTTGTTAGCTTTTCGGGGTCTTCGTCTTTATTGTCTACTGCTATTGATGTAGCCTCTGCTGCAGGTTCGGAAATGGAAGCTGCTTTGAACCCAAATAATTGGCAAACGACAGAGGCGATTTCATATTCGATCACGTCGTTGACCGAAAACATATAGCCGCCTCTCATCAGAGCTTTTACGACTTCTACAGCCCCAACATCCAGCTGGTCTGCCAAGTCACTAACCATGATAGCAGCCGGGATGTCTATAACTGTTTCAACGGCATCATCTTCATTATCGATTTGTTCTATTTGACTGCTCATTCATTACCTTTGACCCACAGAATCATTTTACTTTCGTGAGCCATCCGTGGTTTTAAAATTTCCTAATATATATCCATTCCGATACAGGTTGAACTCTTTCAATCTGTATAAGGCTCTCTAATTTTTAAGTTCAAATATTTTCGGGGATGTTTTAGCCTACGACCAAACACTTAAAATTAACGTCTTTTCTTGGTACTTCCAGGGCCTTTTCTGTTGCTTTGATTCCTTCCAGATCCTCGCCTTTCTCTTCGTCCAGTAACTCCACCTCTTAGCTCATCGATATCTTCGGCGAATCTAATTGCACCTGCCTGTGGTGATCTTGCTCCAGACCTGTGGATAGACCAAATGTCCTCTGGTAATTCTGATATGGATGCCGCGGTTTCCTCGGTTTCGTCCTTTTTAGCTCGTTCCTCTTCTTCCATTTCGAAAAGTAAGAGTTCTTCTTCCGCAGTTAAAGGGGCTTCATCCGATTCTTTTTCCACTTCAGTATCGGGTTGCAAAATTTCCTGAAGTTCTTGCTCAACATTGTTGGTTTCTGCTATAACGGTCTGTTGCCCTGGTACAGTCTGCTCTTCGCTCTTTTCTTCATCTTCAATTGGATTAGCCGTGGTTAAGTTACCCTCTATCAATTGATAGAGTTCTTCGTCAGTTAATGATTTTTTGACTACTTCTTTGGCTACTTCTTCGGCTACTTCTGCAACGGGCTTCCGGTTTTCCAAGGCAGTAAGGTCGACGTCCATGTCACTCTTTATGTCTACCGCCCATCCACAAAGTTTTGCCGCAAGCCTTGCATTCTGGCCCTCTTTCCCTATGGCCAAGGAAAGATGGCGATTAGGCACTATGGCTACAGCTGTACTGTTGTCCTGATCTACGTCTACTCTAAGTACTTCTGATGGACTAAGAGCATTCTGAATGTACCGATTAGGGTCTTTATTCCATTCAAGAATGTCTATTTTTTCTCCCTGCAGCTCATTAACTATACTTTGAATTCTCACACCTCTTAGACCAACACATGATCCGACGGGATCCACACCATCTTGCTTGGCTCTAACGGCTACTTTGCTTCTGGATCCGCTTTCTCGGGCTATCCCAACTATTTCAACAGCACCGTTGTAAATTTCAGGAACTTCTTGTTCAAATAATCTCCGCAATAGAATCTCATCCGCTCTTGATACTATTAGCTCAGGCCCTCTAATCGATTCTTTGTCGATCGCCTGTAACAATACTTTTATCTTGGATCCTTGCCTATACCTTTCAGAGGATACTTGTTGGCTTACTGGAAGAATGGCTTCCGTCCTACCAGTATCTACAATGATTTTATTAGGCTCTATTCGCTGGATGGTTACCGTGATAATCTCACCTTCTCTTCCTTCGTACTCAGCGAGGACAATTTCCCTTTCAGCTTCTCTCAACCTTTGCAGTACTACCTGCTTCGCAGTTTGAGCCGCTATTCTTCCGGCACTATTTGGAATGTTTTGAGTTTTGATCACATCTCCAACATCGGCTGTTGGATTGTAATTTGCCCTTGCTTCTTCCTTAGTGAGTTCTTGCAGTGGGTCTTCCACAGTGTCGACTACAGTCTTCACAATATCCACTTCAATGTCTCCTGATCCTGGATCAAGTCTTACGGATATGTTGTGGCCTTCAGTGACACTGTCTTTTTTAAAGGCAGATACAAGTGCCGCTTCAATGGCCCCCATAACTTTATCGCGGGGCAGATTTCTTTCGGCAGCCAATTGAGTCAAAGCAATGAGGAAATCACTTTTCATAGCTAAACTGCCTCCTTTTTTTTCTCTATATACGAAAGAAAGTGGGACTGGCCCACTTTCAAATTACTACTCTTAAACTAGGCTATCATTATAGCACTGTCACGCCTGTTGGAACAACCTAGGATACATAATGCTGAAGGTACATAAAGCCACCCATATATTTAAAGTCTTTTGAAAACCATTAATGTAAATTTCGAAGTGCAAAAGATACTTCACTTGAAGAGGATAACCATCCCTATTCTTTGGCTTTTAGTGATCGTAACAATAGGGTTTTCACTTTCTTGTCAATCAAATGATGAGGAGATAGTCGTATTTGCGGCGGCAAGCCTTACCGATGTCCTGAATGATGTAAAAAAAAGATATGAATTGGAGCACACAGCTACTATTCAATACAATTTTGGAGGTTCGCAAGCTTTGGCAATAGAATTGTCAAAAGGTTCTCCTGGAGATGTTTTTATTTCTGCTGGCAACCCTCCGATGAAATTTTTAACCGAAAAATCTGATATTGAAATTTCAGGTACTTCTGTGATTGCCTATAATTCGTTGGTAGTGGTAACAAAGTCCCACGATATTAAATTGCCAAGTTATCCCAGCTTATCGGATTTGAATTTGGTAGCGATAGCCGACCCAAATCTTGCTCCAGCAGGGTTCTATTCTCAACAATTTTTGATGAATACGGAATTGTGGATGGACCTTCAAGATAAACTTGTTTTTGCTGCGGATGTAAGAGCCGCTTTAAATTATGTGAAATCTGGCAATGTAGACGCAGCTATTGTATATATGACAGATGGTATGACCGAACCTGACTTACACATAAAAGAAATCGTTCCTACAGATTCTTATTCCAAGATTTCATATCCAATTGTGGTGCTTAGAAATAAAAATACCGACCTCAGTAATGACTTTGTCGAGTTTCTACTATCCTCTGAAGTTGAACAGCTTCTCCACTCCTACGGGTTTAGGTGAATAAATATTGGTTGACTTAATCCTGCTATCCCTAAAAGTTGCGGCTGTCGCTACTCTGATTAATATCCCTATCGCAGTGTATATAGGCTGGTTGATTGGCAGAAAAAATATAAGAGGGAAACTAATTTTGGAGACTGTCATTTCTCTACCGTTGGCTTTGCCACCAGTAGTGACAGGATATTTTCTCCTCATTTTGGTGGGGAGAGAATCTACTTTAGGACAGGTATCCCAATTTTTGTTTGGCACCGATATCGTTTTTACTTGGGTGGCTTCTGCAATAGCCGCGTCAGTTGTTTCTTTTCCTCTGATGGTTCGGGCAATCATAGTTGCTATGCAAAACGTTGATACTACCTTGGAAAGATCTGCTCGCTCCCTGGGAGCTGGGCCAATTCGGACTTTTCTACAAATAACCATGCCTTTGTGTTACAACGGCTTGGTTGCTGGAATCCTACTTGGATTTGTTAGGGCAATGGGGGAATTTGGTGCAACCATAGTTGTGGCTGGCAACATCCCTGGAAGAACTCAAACCATTCCTTTGGCAATATACAGTAAAGTGCAGTTGGGGAAAGATTCTGAAGCTCTAAATTTGATAATAGTATCTACAGCCTTGGCTATTATTACTCTGATAATTCACCATTGGTTAATTATCAGAGGATCTAGGAAATCTCAAAGGTAATGTCTAATGGTTCTTGAAATAGATATCAAAAAACAATTTGGCGATTTTCAATTGTTCATCGATACCGCGACGAAAGAAGGTATAACTGGTATTTTTGGGCCTTCCGCTAGTGGTAAATCAACTCTATTGAATTGTATTGCTGGTTTCGAAAAACCTGATTGTGGACGGATATCTCTAAATTCTGAAATTTTGTTTTCATCAGCAGATAAAGTCAGTATTCCCACAGAAAAGAGAAGGATCGGATATGTTCATCAACACTCGGCACTGTTTCCTCATCTGACTGTAAGAGAAAATGTGGAATTTGGGTACAATTTAACTGAAGATTCTAGAAAAGTAATAAAGTTTCAAGAGCTCATTAGCTTATTTCAGTTGCAAGGCATCATGGATCGGGGGGTAACGAACTTGTCTGGCGGAGAACGTCAGAGAGTTGCTCTGGCTAGAAGCTTGGCGGCATGCCCGGAATTATTACTTTTAGATGAGCCGCTAGCTTCATTGGACCTACCTTTTAGGGGATTCATATTGGAAAAACTAAAAGAAGTTTCTCGAGCGTTGGATTTGGATATGATTTATGTTTCACATTCGATTTCTGAAATGATGGCTTTGGTTGATTCGGTGATTGTTATTAATGCTGGAAAGAAATTGGCTGAAGGTAATCCCTCATTGCTGTTGAATAACAGCAAGATTGCAGACTATGTGGATTACAGTTCCTTGGAAAACATTGTGCAAGGCACGGTGGAGGACCATTTGAGTTCCGCACTGTCAGCTGTATCCATAGGAGGTGCTACGCTTATCACCACTAAACTCATGTTGGCTATCGGAGATCACATAAATGTTTCGATAAAGGCAGCAGATATTATTGTTAGTAAGTACCTTCCTAGTGGTATAAGTGCTAGGAATGTATTAAAGGGGGTTGTTTCTCAAACCAATACTTCCACCAATTTCGCATTTTTGGATTGTGATATCGGTGGAGTTATCCTCATAGCCGCCCTTACTAATCATGCCGTACTTGAACTTGGCATTGAGGAAGGTGATGATATTTTTTTGATCATAAAGGCTACAAGCATTAACCCTATGGAATCGTTATGAGTGGAACTATTCCAACTGGTATTTATATGAGTAGATTATTTTGAGATTTAACCAGATTGCCCTGCGATAATATTGTGTTGACGTCGTGAAGAGTGCTTATGTCAGCGGATGGGTCTCCATTTACGACTACAATATCTGCGGATTTTTCTTTTTCAAGAGTCCCTATTTCGTTTTCCATACCAAGGCATTCTGCTGAAGTTTTAGTTGAACATGTTATGGCCTCAAGAGGGGATATATTCATCTCGTTTACCATGACCTCTGGGATGTAGGCGAAATCGTCAAAATGAGCATTTGTCATTCCTGAATCCATTCCAGTGACGAATCTAACACCGCGATCCCACATATCTCTCAGGATTTCAAACCGCTTTTCGGGATCTCTCATTGCCCCGGAGTCAGGTTTGATTGGTCTTCCTCGTAGACGGTTTAAGTGAGATAGGGCTAATGTTGGGTCTACGTAGATGCCTTTTTCTGCTATCTGATCTGCCACATCGGGGTCATAGTCATATAATTCTGAAGGGTCACTCGACATCCATGAGCAATGTATAAGATTGTGTATCCCGGCTTCAACGCAATTTTTGACACCTTCTGTAGCGTGGCAATGGGCTGCGACTTTGAGTCCAAGTCGGTCGGCGTCATCTACGGCATTTTTCAGAACTTCTGATGTGTATTGTGGCGCCCTTACATTAGTCCCTGGGGTAAATCCTCCTCCAGTCGACATTATTTTTATGCAGTCAGCTCCTAGTTTAAATTGATTTCTGATTGCCTTAACCACCTCAGCAGATGTATTGGCCTCGGTTCCAAACATATTGCAGTGTCCGCCGGTCGTGGTTATAGGTGTTCCAGCAACGAGTAGCCTGGGACCCGGAATGATTCCGTCACTTATTCCTTGCCTGAGAGGGAACACAACTTCATTTCTACTTCCAAGATCCCTCATAGTGGTGACACCTGAGGAAAGTGCGGCCCTAACGGCCTGTGTACCTCTCAGTAAGAAAGTCTCGTTACTTTCGGTAGTTATGTGTTCATAGGCATCTGCTTCAGAACTGCAATGTATATGGGAGTGCATTTCGATAAATCCGGGAAGAATAGAACCTCCCGGAACTGTAAGTATATGAGCATCATTTTTATCAGACTCTGTTAGCTGATCAGAGGTACAGACTTTTAAGATTTTCCCTTCTTCGGTGACAACCGCACCATTTTTCAAAGGCTCTGATCCTGAACCATCTATTAGTCTGTCGGATTGAATAATATACTTCATAAATTGTGTCCCATTTTTCTAAACTTGCTGGCATTATATAGCAAGTGACCTAAGTGAATAGTTTGTGGTCAGTTGCTCTGTTTGAGGCGTCAGAATATACTTCCTTTTGCTTAATAATTGGAGGAAATATGAGTGATTTAACTTGGTCAGTAAATCCGTTTGGGGGAGCTGTGATTGACTCAAATTCAGTATCCCCCACAGTTACGGAATTTTATTCGGATTTATTGGAAGCCATCCCCAGATGGCGCGATCAGAACATAAAAGTGGCATGGTTGGAGATTCCCAAAAGTTCCTTTAGTGTTATTTCCAGGGCCTCAGAGGAAGGATTTGTATTTCATCATGCTACCGAAGAATATGCCATGATGACATTGCAGGTTGAAGAAAATGCCTTCGTACCACCCTATTCAACCCATTACATTGGTATTGGAGGAGTTGTTATAAATCAAAATAGGGAATTATTGGTAGTGTCGGAGAGGTATCGGACAGCCGGTAGAGGCCCTGGATACAAATTACCAGGGGGAGCCTTGCAACCTGGTGAGCATTTGGCGGAGGCTGCGGTTAGAGAAGTGTACGAAGAGACCGGTATTTCTACTACATTTGAGGCCCTTACTTTTTTTAGACATTGGCACGGATATAGGTATGGTAAGTCAGATATTTATTTTGTAGCTAGATTGTCCCCACTTGATAACGATATAACAATGCAAGAAGAGGAAATAGCCGAGTGTCTATGGATGCCCGTTGACCAGTTCTTAAATGAAGATTCCGTCCATTTATTCAACAAAACAATAGTGAGATCTGCCACGGAGAACGAAGGTTTAAAAGTCACGTCAATTGATGGCTACGAGCCGGCGAATAAATTCGAATTTTTTATGCATCATTGATGACGATGCAGATTATTGCTTGAGCTAGACGTACTGAGAAATCAATAACTGACATGAAGGAGTGAGGAATGGGAATGAATCTAAAACAGAGAATCCGTTCTGGGGAAATATTGATCGGTGTTTCGGTGCCTTTAAATGCCTCTGAATCCGAAATGGAATCAATAATCTCTAAAGATGATTACGCTTTTATTTTTACAGATAGCCAACATGGTCCTTTCAACGAGGAAACCTTGGTGGAATTTTGCCAGTTTGCTAGTAATTTAGGAGTTCCTTCACAGTTTCGGATTAAACACACAAGGCATTCTTATTTAATCGGAAACATACTTGATTTAGGCCCAGTCGGGATCGAAGTACCTCAAGTTGAAACTCTGGAAACTGTGCAGGAGGCTGTTCATTATTTTTATTACCCGCAGAAGGGCGGTAGGAGTGTTGGTGGGGCGGCTCGACATATGGTGGAGGGAAGGTCAGAGAGAATTGAGTACGGTACTTGGTGGAATGAAACTGGGGTTTTATCGATTCAGATGGAATCACTTAGAGCGGTAACTACAGCAAGTAAATTGGCAATTGAAGGCGTCGACTGCCTCACTTGGGGGCCTAACGATTTGCTATACGATATGGAGGCTCATCCCAATCATCCGATACAGACAGTAGATGACTGTGTGAAGCATGCCCTTGACCAACTACAGGGGACTCAAACTCGGATCAGTTTCAGGAGTTACGATCATAAATTGAGAAATAAATACATAGATATGGGTGTAACGGTTCTCATGGAGCATCCCAAATAAGTACAGCTTAATTGAGGAAAGAAAATTAACTGCGAAATAAATTGACACCCTTCCAGTGATGTAAGTAGAATTTGAAGGTTAATTTAAGGGAATATCAATGCCAAAAAGAACCTATCAACCCAAAAACAGAAGACGTATGAGAGTGCACGGCTTTAGGTCACGTATGAGTACCAAAGCTGGCAGGAATGTCCTTAAAAGGCGAATGTTCAAAGGGCGACATAAATTAACTGTTTAATTTTATGTTTATAGTTTGAGCGGCTCAATACCGACATTGACAAACAGATACTGAGTGGTTGCATGCGAAAATATCAGAAGTTACGCAGGTCATCCGAATTTGATTCTGTCAAAAAGCATGGCGATGGGTTTTCTGACTCCAATATTGTGATGTTAGCCATGAGCAGAGACGGAGTAGGGCAAAGTGGGGAATCAAGACTGGGGTTTGTCGTCTCAAAGAAAATTGGAAGCGCCGCCGTTAGGAATAAGTTTAAAAGGAGACTCAGAGAATCTGCGAATTCAATAACTTTGGTTGATGGTATGGATATTGTTTTCATAGCGAAACGGGGTATTTTGAAGTCTGATTTCGAGCAAATATCTTCTTCCGTGCACAAGCTTCTAGATAATGCCAACCTTATATCGATTCAATAGACGTGAATTTAGAGTGAAACCAATTACAATCAATGTTGCGAAGCCTATTACCTTATCCTTCATAAAGTTATATAAGCGGTGTGTTTCGCCTTTTCTACCTGTTTCTTGTAGGCATTTGCCGACCTGCTCGGACTACGCCTATGTAGCTATTGAGAAACATGGTGTGGTTTTAGGCGCAGTCATGACCGCAAAAAGGTTATTTAGGTGTAGGCCGTTTGGCACTAAAGGTTATGATCCTGTTCCTTAGGGACATTTGACGAATATTATGAAAGGCTGGTCATTATTGAAGTATGTTTTTTAGAAACAAAAAATTAGTTCTTTGTCTAATTTTGCTACTGCTTGTTAGCTTGGGCTGTACAAGAATTAATAGTGCCCAAGGTTGGTCCGGAGCTCTGATTAACGACACTCATCTTGTCCTTACAAGCATGGATGGTCATATTATGGTGCTGGATAAACAGACCGGAAAACATATTTGGAAACCGGATTTGATAAGAGTGAATGAAAAAGAGGAAGACAAGAGAGCATCATACGGAATTCCAGCTGTATCAAAAGGAATTGTTTTTGTAGGTGTTTATGACGGTAAAATTCAGGCGATAGAAGAGGAGACCGGGCGAATTGTTGAAACTGAGGTGGTTAGCGATGACTTTGAGATAATTGGTGGGCCGTTGATCAATGAGGATGAACTCTTTATTGGTGCCAGCGATGGAGTACTTAGGTCTTATAGTCTGGAATTTTCGAATCAACAGGTTATTTTCAACGATAAATGGGAAGTCAAATTAGAGGGTGAAATATGGTCCACTCCTGTGATAGCCAATGGAATTTTACTAATCACCTCACTTGACCACAATATATATGCCCTCAAAGAAGAGACGGGTGAACTGATTTGGAAATCTAAGACCGGAGGTGCCATAGCAGCGACGCCTGTGGTGGATAATGGTACTGTTTTTGTCGGTTCCTTCGATAGTCTCTTTTATGCGTTTGACTTGTCTACTGGGGAAGAAAAATGGACTTTCGAAAAAGGATCTAATTGGTACTGGGGTACGCCAGTAATTGATGGAAAGACAATTTACGTTCCATCGCTAGATGGCAAGCTTTATGCGTTGGATGTAAATTCAGGAAAAAAAGAATGGGAATTTGAAACAGAGGGAGCAATTGTTGGGTCTCCAGCTATAGTCGCTGACATGATAGTTATTGGGTCTACAGATGGGGAAATAAGGATAGTAGAGACAAATTCAGGTGAGCTTTTAGGGAGTTGTGACGTGGGTGAGAAGATAGAATCTTCAATAGCGTCGGAAGGTTCAGATGTGTATTTTAGTGTGAGAGATCATTCTGTAAGAGCCATAACAATTAAGCCAAATGGAAATCCAGATGAAAAATGGGATGCGCCATATTTCTCGAATCTACTGAAAGATGATAAGAGTCCACAACCGAGTGACTGGTCTCCAGATTGTTAATCAAATATAGAGGACAATAATTTTGGAAATATTCTCTCAATTATGGAACAGCGCAATCATCCAACCGATGATAAACAGCCTATTAGTTCTCTACAGTATATCTATTAGTAATTTCGGTTTAGCCATAATACTTTTTACTGTGATCATTAGGGCCGCCATGATGCCTTTGACAGTAAAGCAAAGTAGGCAAATGAAGTCTATGACTGCACTTCAACCAAAGATAAAAGAAATCCAGAATAAATATAAGAATGATAAGCAGAGACAGTCGCAAGAGACGATGAAGTTGTACAAGGAGCAAGGGGTCAATCCAATAGGTTGTTTGGGACCGATGTTCATACAGTTTCCTATATGGATTGGGTTGTATCAGGCGATTTTGCAAACCGTACCAACCACTCCTGAAAGCTTGGTTAACTTGTCGGGTCATTTATATGAGTGGCTACCTTTAGTCCATGATGTGGTTCCTATAAATAGTAATTTCATGTGGTTAAATTTAGCTAACCCTGACCCTTTGCCTGTTTTCCCGATTTTGGTCGGCGTTTCCATGTGGTTTATGCAAAAAATGACCACAATGCCTGCTATGGATGATAGGCAAGCCTCAACTAACAGAATGATGCTGTGGATGATGCCAATTATGTTCGGATTTTTTACGATGCAATTCCCAAGTGGTTTAGCTTTATATTGGGTAGTGTCAAACGTTGTAGGGATCGTAATTCAAGGTTTCATCACCGGATGGGACCCAATCAAGAATTTAGTCAAATTTGCCAGTAACCGGGCACCACAACCTGCGGCAGCTCTTGCCGGGGGTCCAGCTACGGATCTGGAGGAGGAACAAATAGATGAAGTCGATAGAAATGACCGCGAAGACAGTGGAAGAAGCGATAGAAATCGCCCTAAAAGAACTAGACGTCGACCGCGTAGAGGTAGAAATAGACGTCATTAGTAGGGGAAAGGCCGGGATCCTAGGTATAGGCAGCGAATTAGCAGCGGTTCGGGTTACAAAAGTAGATGGAACCTCGGATACACTCAATTCTGCCAGTGAAGTTATTAACAATCTTGTGTCCCATATGGATGTCGATGTTGTGGTCAATCTGAAAGAAGCCGAAAATGAAGAGAATGGGGGGCCTGTTTTTGAGATAGAAGGTGATGATTCTGGCTTGTTGATAGGCCGGAAAGGAGAGACATTAAGGTCTTTACAATTTCTAACTAGGTTCATTGTGAGCAGGAAAACAGGAGAAAGGGCAAATATTTCTCTTGATGTCGAAGGCTACGATGAAAGAAGAAAGCAATCTTTGGCTAATTTAGCTAGCCGAGTTGCTCAGAGGGTTGTAAAAACTGGAAGGTCAATTGAATTGGAGCCTATGTCACCCAGGGAGAGGAGATTGGTCCATGTTGCATTGGCTGACAACACCGATGTGTATACAGAAAGTTCAGGAGAGGGCCGAGATAGAAGGGTAGTAGTAATTCCTTCCTGAAATTTCTTGCATGTTACCCGATAACGACCAACATGCCGAGGTTCATGAGATTCTTTTATCGTTAGTTTTTTCTTGCTTCTAGTAACATCTAGTAACATAATGGGCCAAAAATCAAACATTGGGACCCCCAACTATGCAACAGCCAGGTAACTTCAATGCCTCACTGGAAAAAGTGGCTAAAGTTTCACTTTATGTGTTTATTGGTGTTGTTATATGCCTTGCTCTATATTTGGTGAGAGGGGCCTTGTTTCCCTTCGTGTTAGGTATAGTTCTAACGTATATTCTTAATCCATTTGTTAACTTTTTCGAGAAATTTATCCCGCTTCGAAACACAAAACCTAAATTAGCCCGAGGTATGGCGATTGCAATCGTTGCATTAAGTTCTTTTCTGATAATTGCTGGAGGGCTTCTATTAGTTATACCTCCAATGTTTAAGCAATCAAGTGAGTTGATTGCCGACATACCCAATTTGATTAGAGATGCAAGGACAACGGTGGAAAGTTGGAACAAGGAGTATGCGTCCAACATTCCGGAAGAAATACGGGTAGAGATTGATCGTTTATTGGAAAACGGTGGAGAGATACTCTTAGGTGCATTTCGGGGTGTTGTAAGTAGAACAGCAGTAGCTGCCGTTCATGCTCTTACTCTAGTTATAGGCCTGGTGGTACTACCTTTGTTTGTGTTTTATTTTTTAAAAGATAGAGAATCTGTTCGAGAATCTTTTGTGGAAGTATTTCCCACAGATGTTCAGATTCACGTGGTATATGTCCTTAGAATTCTCAACAGAATTGTTGGTGCTTACATTCGGGCTCAATTTACGTTAGCTGCTGTGGTATGGGCTTTAATTTCCATTGGCCTATTGCTTATGAATGTAAAATATGCGGTGCTCTTAGGGGCAGTTGCTGGCATATTTGAACTGGTACCGATTGTGGGTGCTTGGCTCGCCGTTATCCCTACCATTATTGTAGTTCTTTCTACATCCCCCGAAAAAATACTTTGGGTGTTACTTTTATATTTAGGTGTTCAGCTATTTCAAAGCGCTATCATAGTACCTCGGGTCCAAAGCTTTGCTATGAAACTTCACCCACTGATGATATTGGTATCTATAGTGGTTGGCAGCGAGATAGCTGGTCTTTGGGGCGTTGTTTTGGGGCCTCCCATTGCTGCTTCATTGAAAGAGTTAATAATATATTTCAACAATCCTCCGCGATACGGTATTTTGACGGATGAAAATGAAATACTGGAAGCGGACACAAATGATATTTCTTAAAGAATAAAGATATAAAAACTGATTTAATTATGGTTAATCTAAAAGGTTTTGAAGAAGACAAGGTTCAGTTCATTTCTCTTCAGTCATCAGATGCAGACAATGAATCATATATGAACCTTTTTTGGTCCTTGGAAGATGCGATACAGGAGATAAACAGTAATGCGTCTTCTGCAGTAGTTTTAATAAGATTGGGTGATTTTAAATTAAAACCTAAACCCCAAGAGATTATGTATGAATCCTATTTCATTAGTGATCTTGTTTCAGGTATAAAATTCCCTACCATTGGCATTGTTGAGTCGGAAGCGCATCTCACATTGCTGGAGTTGTTCCTATGCTGTGACATAAGGGTCGCAAGCGAAAATAGTAAATTCTCCATGTCCCATATTTTGGAAAGTTGCACTCCCATAGATGGAGGAACCCAAAGGTTACCACGGATAACTGGTGCAGGAAGAGCAATGGATTTGTTATTGACTGGAAGGGTGTTTTCTGCGAAAGAGGCCATGGAAATAGGAGTTGTGCAATATCTTTTTTCCAAAGATGTAGTTGACGAGGCCATTACCTTGGGTTCTCAAGTAGCTGGTCATGGACCTGTTGCGACTCAATATTTGAAGGAGGCGATTTTGAATGGAGCTGATATGACTTTGAGTCAAGGATTGAGATTAGAGGCTGACCTAAATGTGATTTTGCAGAGTACAAGTGATAGAGCTGAAGGGATCGAGTCTTTTTTGAAAAAAAAGCCGCCTAAATTCCTAGGGCGATGAAGAAAGTGAAATGGAATCAGTGAGCCCGAAAGAAGAAGTAGTGCTGTATGACGTTATTGACGGAGTAGCTCATATAAACTTGAATAGGCCAGATCAGATAAATGCTTTCAATGTTGAAATGAGAGATATGCTTTTTCAAACTTTGGAACTTTATAGAGACGATAGTGAATCAAAAGTCGCGATCATCAGCGGGAAAGGGGAGAGAGGATTTTGTGCTGGAGCCGACCTAACGGAATTTGGGACTACTCCATCTCAGGTAATTTCTAGAGAAGTTAGATGGGAAAGGGATTTATGGGGACTTTTCATATCTCTTAGAAAACCAATTATAGCTAAATTACATGGATATGTGATTGGATCTGGGATTGAAATAGCCGCTCTTTGTGATATAAGAATTGCTACCAATAGTTCGGTTTTCAGGATGCCAGAGGTCGCCTTGGGTATGATACCCGCGGCTGGAGGGACCCAAACTTTGCGCAATATGATCGGAGCTAGTAAAGCTCTCGAAATAATTATGACTAATAGAATGATACATGCTTCAGAAGCATTTGAAATGCGATTGATTGACCGAGTTGTTACGGATGAAAATCTTGATTGTACCGTCCAAGATGTCGCATACAATTTGGCTCAATTAGACCCGAAATTGTTGTCATCTTTGAAGTCATCTGTGATTAAAGGTTTGGACTTAGATATGGCTCGGGGGATTCAATACGAAAGGCGTAATTTTGTTCAATTGTAGTGGCTTTCTCGGGATTTATTGAGCAGACACATGTTGGCTGCCCGGCCAGGATTCGAACCTGGGTCGAAGGAGTCAAAGTCCTTAGTGCTACCACTACACCACCGGGCATCAGGTTATTCAAAATCTTACAAGAGTTTAGTATATCCCAATAAATACTGTTCAAGTTAATTTTTTTTCTGTATATACTTAAACTTTGCTTGCAGCTTGATATGCTTTGCTTCGCTAGCTTTAATATCGCTTCATGATTAGTAAAGGGAGATTTCTTTGGTTACGGATGCTGACGAATTTAAAGGTACCGTCGAGAAAATAAAAGATAATATTCAGAAGGTTATTGTTGGAAAATCGGATCCTATCGATTCGGTTTTGATTTCCATACTGTGTAATGGTCATGTTCTTGTTGAAGATGTACCTGGCTCAGGTAAAACTACCTTGGCCAGAGCGGTGGCTTCTTCTCTAGACTGCAGTTTTGGAAGGATTCAATTTACACCTGACTTGATGCCATCTGATGTTGTAGGTGTCAACTGGTTTAATCAAAAATCAAGTGAATTTGAATTTCAGAGTGGCCCGATATTTAACCAAATAATACTGGCCGATGAAATAAATAGAGCAACTCCTCGGACTCAATCAGCCCTACTTGAGTCTATGCAAGAGTCACAAGTGACGGTAGATGGACATAGTCGCAATTTGCCAACACCGTTCATCGTGCTGGCCACTCAAAACCCCTTGGACATGGAGGGGACATTTCCTCTTCCTGAAGCCCAGCTGGATAGGTTTTTAATGAAAATTTCATTGGGCTATCCATCTGAAGGAGAAGAATCAGACATCATACTTAGGTTTCATGAAGGAAGCTATTCGGAAAACCTACAACCTGTTGCAAACGGCGAAACAATAAAAGATCTAGAGAAATTTTCTTCGTCAGTTAAAGTGGAAGAGAACATTCGTGACTATATTATATCGATAGTTAGATCAACTCGAGAAAATGATAAATTGATCATTGGGGCCAGCCCAAGAGGATCTTTAGGACTTTATAAATGTAGCCAAGCAAAGGCCGCATTGCATGGTAGAGATTATGTAATACCAGATGATGTGAAGAGTCTTACTAAATTGGTATTGGCGCATAGGATCATTCCTACATCTAATGCTCGACTAAGAGGGTTTGGTGCCAATGAAATACTAGAAGAAATAGTGTCAGATGTCCCTGTGCCCATGGAAGCGAGCTAAGCTAAAGTTATGGTAAAAAAGTTTTGGCACGACTTTTGGATCCTGATAATAGTTACTTTGGTAATTATTGGAGTGTTTTCGGGTCAAGGAATGCTTCTAGGCTTGTCTGTTATGAGTCTTCTAGTGGTTTGTGTGGCCTGGCTGTGGAACAAAGTTTCACTCGAAAACCTTCATTATGTCAGAGTAATACCACAGAAAAGAGTTTTCATTGGGGACACCGTCCCCTTTCGTATCGAGCTGCACAATAAAAAACCAATACCAGTGGCAAGGATCGACACGGTAGACGATATTCCAGATTGCTTAAACCTTGTCGGTTCAGACATTAAACGAAGTGCAACTTTTGACGCTGTTTCAATCACGCACTCAACTTCAGTGTCTGCCTATCAAAAAACAGCATGGGATTATTCACTTAAGCCAAATAAAAGAGGGTTTCATCGCTTGGGGTCTGTGAATATTTTTGGTGGCGATATATTTGGGTTGTTTCAAAGTAGAAAAACAACCCCTACTCGGGATTACATATTGGTTTATCCTCAGATAATAAATTTACCTGACTTAGGTATTCCAGAATCAAGACCATTGGGTGAAAAAATAACGGCTCTAAATATATATCAAGACGTGTTCTGGAATAGGGGTATAAGGACCTATGAAAAAGGAGATCCTCTGAATACAATCGATTGGAAATATACAGCAAAAAAAACACAGTTAATGGTCAAAACATTTGAGTCCACAAATAAAAGCGACGTTATTTTGGCTGTCTCAGTTGAAACATCTGCAAAAATATGGGAAGGCTATTCTGCAATAAATCTAGAAAGAGTAATAACTGCCTCAGCTTCCATAGCTAGCCACTGTAGTGGTGAGGGGTTCAACCTTGGTTTTTTTTCCAATGGTACCCCTGTGCTATCCGATTTACCTATGAAAATACCTGCGTCTCAATCAGAAGATCAACTTAAATTGATATTGGAAACCTTGGCTACCTTAGGGCCGATTTCATCAGGCTCTATTTCTGAAAATTTGAACACTTGGTATAAAAGCTTCCCATTTGGTTCTACGGTGGTTTTGGTTACTTCGTTTTTTACCCAAGACCTGTTGGAATCTCTAAGGAGTATTGAAAAATTTGGCTGTAAGGTAGTTCTTATTAACGTTGCTGACGAGCTATGTGACATCAGCGAGGAAAATTTCAAGAAATACGAGATTGGGGCTCATTTTAGTCGTTTGGAGTCAGCAGGTGAATTCGTACCAATCTAAAATCGTTGCCTTATGTTTGATATTAGCCGACTCAGTCTGGCTATATTCGATTTTTGCTGTCGTAGGAGTGATTATTTCCTTAGAGCGTAGTCCTCTTGCATATACCGCATGTTTCGCCGCGTACGCCTCATCCCTGTACATCGCTAAACTGTCAAATTTCCTAAATTTGAGATTTTCCATTGCGGTTGTACTCCAAATGTTATTGGGAGCGGTCATTTGTTATGCCCTTATAGGGGTTTCAAATATTCCAGATGGGCGAAGCTTTTCTATAGCCTGGGTATTGAATCTTGATCAGTGGAATTACGAAAATGGAGAGGTTGGTCTATCGATTGCCCTGGCGACTTTAATGAGTGTTTTTATGTGGATCAAGGGAGGTCTCTCAGGATCAAATGATTTTCCTTTGGAAGCTTTGTTTTCTACTTTCAGAATTGGAATAATTGTCATGGCATTTACAGTTACAATCGATATTTTTCATGTTGCTGATTTGTCAATGTCTACTCTAATGTATGTATTTTTCGCCGCGAGCTTGTCAGGTCTCGCCATCGGGAGGATCAAACTCTCTTCGGACATTGATAAACCTAATTTTGGATGGTTCAAAATCATCTCTCTTTTGGTAGTAGCTGTAATTTCACTTGGTGTTGTCTTTGCTTCTTTAAGTAAAGATTTATTGGGGACTGTCTCTTCTCCCATCACAACCCTAGTAAGCTGGATAGCGATGGGAATAGTCTATTTGGTTGCCATCCCAATTATTTACCTGATTCAGTTTGTGATCAAAGTTTTCAGTTGGATTCTTGGTGATAGTAATCTTCCTGATCAACCTGTCCAGCAACAACAGCCCGTGGAAGGATTAGGAAATGTCTTGGAAGGTTTGGTCAATGCGCCGGTATCAGAAGACCCTTCTGCTGTAATGCAATATTTTGAATATGCGGCAATATTTATCCTTATAACTGTTTTGATTCTTGTTCTTGGGATTGCTTTCAGAAGAATCAATAGGAAGCAGAAAATATCTGATACAGGGGTTAAATCTGAGATTGAAGGATCAGAAGGTTCTATGAGTGATTTGCTTGATATAGCCAAAAGGTTACTTCGAAGAAGAGATTTTCCCGTAAAGGAAGCTTTTGTTATACCTGATCATCTTGATGATAAGAGTAAATCCATTTTGGGGTCGTATTACCAATTGTTACATTTGAGTTCCGAAAACGGTATGGATAAATCATCCTTTACCACTCCCAAAGAATTCCAATCATTTCTGTATGGTATTTTTGATGTAAGTATCGTAAAAAAAGTCACCAATGCTTTTGCACGTGTTTGCTATGGAGGTCACATCCCATCTGCAGGAGAAGCCGAAGAAGTAACAAAATTGATGGAAGATTTAGATACTAATAAAAATTAAAGGGTATCTTCGCTATCCACATACCAGCGAGAGCTGCTATTAATCCAATCACTACGCTAGAAACTAAATAAATTATAGCCTTAGTGTAATTACCATTAGACATAAGTTGTACGCTAGATACTGTCACAGTCGAAAAGGTGGTAAAGGATCCACAAAATCCCACCCCTAAAAGCAATGAATATTCCTGATTCCAGTTGGCTTTGTTCAAAGCGCAACCGACCAAAAAACCCAAAATGAGTGATCCAATGATATTTACTGAAAAAGTTCCTACTAAACTAGAACCAAGGTAGGAATTAGCCATACGATCTGCACCGTATCTACATGCAGCTCCTGCTGCTCCTCCGAGAATAACTAATAGCCAGTTCATCTACAGTTAACCTACCACTTTTATAAATCTTTAGTATTTTGGATGTTTTGGGGATATTTTCCGCAAATGTTCCTGTAACATCAGTTGAGTTTCTGACCAGTAAGGTACTTTTTTACATTCACAGCAGCTGTAACTCCATCACCGGCCGAGCTGATCAGTTGTGAGGCAGAATTGGCCCGTATGTCTCCTGCAGCAAAAATACCTTTTTCGCATGTTTCTAGATTTATATTCGTTTCGATATGTCCTCCCTCGTCAGTATCCAGCAGCCTTCCCAGAAAATCGGAGTTGGGCGTAAGCCCAACAAATATAAAAACACCATCTGTGTGAATTCTAGTAGTCTCCCCAGAAAGGAGATCAATAAGCGATATCCCTTCCACTAATCCGTCTCCATGGATCTCTTTCACTTCTACGTTTAAGTGAACTGTTATCTTTTCGTGATTTGAAACCCTATCTTGCAGTATTTGTTGTCCGTGTAATGTTTCTGATTTGCAAAATATATCTACTTTAGATGCGAATTCTGTCAACGTTATAGCCTCTTGAAGTGCAGAATCACCTCCGCCTATTACAGATACTTTTTGATCAATAAAAAAAGCACCGTCACAAGTTGCGCAGTATGACACGCCGGCACCCACGAGTTCATCTTCTCCAGGTACTCCCAACCGATTTAAGGTCGATCCAGCTGCCAATATTATTGATTTTGCAGTTTTTTCCCCTTCGTAGGTCTCCACCACCCACTGCTTGTCCAATTTCCTGATTCCGGTCACTTCGGACATGGCAAATTCAGTACCTGCTCCGATAGCTTGCTCCTGAAGCTTACTTGAAAAATCGGCACCGCTTATTCCTTCAGGAAACCCTGGATAATCCTCTACTTTCTCCACATTTATTATCTGGCCTCCAGGAATTAATCTTTCTAGAAGTAGTGTTTTCAAACCTAGCCTAGAGGAGTACATTCCTGCGCTGAATCCGGCAGTGCCTCCCCCAATAACGATGACATCGTATTCATCCATTAATCAATGCTCCTTCTGGTTCGGCAAACTTTTAATTTCATCAAAATCATCCTTTTGTCTTCATCGTTGTATCATACTTTCATCTGCTTATTAAGTGATCTGGAAATTAATTGATTCCAAGAGGTTATCAAATATGAAAAGTTATCTCACAAATCTAGAATGTACATACTGCGGCGAAATATTTTCGGCTGATGAGCCGATGAGGCTATGTGAGAAATGCGGTAAAGTGCTTTATCCAAGGTATGACATATCAGCAGCCTCTAAAAAGTTCACTAAAAATACTTTAAGAGATAGATCGCCGAATATGTGGAGATATTTTGAGATGATGCCCGTACGTGAAGAGTCTAATGTGGTGACTTTAGGCGAAGGGTTTACCCCAATTTTTCGAACCGAAGCTCTTGGCGTCAAAATTGGATCGAAGTCATTATTTTTAAAAGATGAAGGATTGAATCCAACAGCTTCTTTTAAGGCTAGAGGTCTTTCAGCAGCTGTGTCTAAGGCGAAAGAACTGGGTATAGATAAATTAACTATGCCGTCGGCTGGAAATGCGGCGGGAGCCATGGCTTCGTATGCTGCTAGGGCGGGTTTGGAGGCCTTTGTATTTATGCCACAAGATGCTCCTGAAGCTAATCAAAAAGAAGTAATCGTATCAGGTGGTAATCTTAATTTAATTGACGGTCTAATAAGCGATGCAGGTGTGATTTCAAGGGGAAAAGCGGTTGAAATGGGTCTCTTTGATGTTTCCACATTACAAGAACCTTATCGGGTTGAAGGTAAAAAAACGATGGGCTATGAAATTGCAGAACAATCGGGTTGGGAACTTCCAGATAACATAATTTATCCCACTGGTGGTGGGACTGGGATCGTGGGTATGTGGAAGGCGTTCCAGGAGATGGAAGACTTAGGTTGGATTTCATCAAAACGTCCTAAAATGTTTGCAGTTCAGGCCGAGAACTGCGCTCCCATAGTTAGGGCTTTTGAGAATGGGGATGAGTTTGCTGAACCATGGGAAAATGCTTCCACAATGGCAGCAGGCATGAGGGTGCCAAGTGCCATCGGAGATTATCTCATTTTGAATGCTATACGCGAGAGCGGGGGTTATGCTCTTACTGTTTCAGATACTGAAATGGTGGACATGACTAATACAATTGGAAGTCTTGAAGGTTTCTTTGTTTGCCCTGAGGGTGCCGCTACAGCCTGCGGGGCTCAAAAACTAATCCACAATGGTCTGGTAGATCAAGAGGAAACAACCTTATTATTAAATACAGGTTCTGGGTTGAAATATCTGGATATGTTGCCTTAATACGTTAAATTAGATCGGATAGTGAAACATGCGGGGCATATATCGTGAGAGAATTTTCGATCATCATTTTTACCATTTCATGATCAGGCACGCATTCCGGACATTCCTCATTTATCCCCTTATTGTATTTTACAAGGAGCTGATTTTCGTCAAGAGATACAATATCCAAGGACCCCCCTTCTGCGGCCACTATAGTTTCCATATTGTCTAGAACGTTTTTCACTCCAGGATCGTCAGTGTAAATGGGCAATGTAAATTCCTCTATTAATTTAATCTTTCGAAAATTGTTGCAACCCCTTGACCGCCTCCCACACACATAGTTACTAGGCCAGTTGACGAGTCGGATCTCTCCATTTCTTCCATCAACTTAACCGTCATTATGGCTCCAGTTGCCCCGACCGGATGCCCAAGACTTATACCGCTACCATTTATATTCGTTCTATCTATGTCAAGGTCAAGTTCTCTTATGCAATATAGGGCCTGAGATGCAAAAGCTTCATTGAGCTCTATGATATCTATATCATCAACCGACATGCCAGATTTCTTCATTGCTTTTTCTACCGCCGGAACTGGCCCAGTACCCATTACCGCAGGCTCTACCCCTGCTATTCCTCTAGTATGCCATTTCATCCTAGGTTTTAATCCTAAATCTGCCGCTTTTTTTGCAGACATCATGACGACTGCGGCAGAGCCGTCATTAATGCTTGAAGCATTTCCAGCTGTGACTGTTCCATCTTTTTTAAAGACGGGTCTTAAATTTGCTAGACGCTCTATTGTTGTATCAGCTCTGGGGCCTTCATCTTCGGTAACAATAACGGCGTCGCCTCTTCTCTGTGGAACCACTACTTCCGTGATTTGGCCAGAAAATCTACCTTGGGTAATGGCATTGCTGGCACGGTGGTGGCTAATTAGGGCAAGTTCGTCTTGATCTTCTCTAGACACTGAAAATCTTTCGGCAACATTTTCAGCTGTCACTCCCATATGGTATCTGTTGACAGGGCAGCCCAATCCTTCGGTAAGGCCATCCACTAACTGTGAATTGCCCATTCTTAGACCATCAAACCTAGCCCTGTATTCTATAAGGAACGGTACTTGGCTCATATTTTCGGTACCACCTGCAACCACTATTTCAGCCTCTCCTGTCCGCACAAGTTGAGCCGCCATATTTATTGCCTCAAGACCAGAAGAACATTGTCGGTTCACCGCAATTGTAGGAGTATCATGAGGGATGCCTGATTTCAATGAAGCCAGACGAGCAGCGTAACCTGCTTCAGCGGCCTGAATAGCATTTCCTAATACAACCTCCTCTACCATGTCCGGCGATATTCCAGCTCTTTCGATGGCAGCTTTTATTGCAATGGATCCGAGATCTGGAGCACTAACATCTTTGAAAGCTCCACCGAAGCTACCTACAGGAGTTCTAGCTCCCGAAACGATTACCGCGTCATTCATGTTTATTCCTCCCAATTTTTATTGCCTACGAATCCCACCTTAGCAGGGCCAAAGTCTCGTACCATTTCAGGTTCAATTTTGTATCATGTTGTATTGTAATATTCGAGAGACATATTTGGTAGTAAATTGAGGAATTATTGTGTTTGTTATCGGTACAGCTGGTCATGTTGATCATGGAAAATCTACACTTGTCGAATCTTTAACGGGTATAGACCCGGATAGGTTTCAAGAAGAAAAAGATAGGGGCATGACGATTGATATAGGGTTTGCCTGGATTACTCTCCCTTCTGGTAGAGAAGTAAGTATCGTAGACGTTCCTGGCCATGAAAAATTTGTCAGTAATATGCTCGCCGGAGTCGGGGGAGTCGATATGGCTCTTCTAATAGTTGCTGCTGACGAATCTGTAATGCCTCAAACTAAGGAACATCTTGCGATTTTAGATTTATTGGGAGTTAGTAACGGTGTCGTTGTGGTCACAAAGAAAGATTTGGTTGATGAAGATTGGCTTCAGCTGGTTCATTCTGATATCCAAGATATGTTGAGTAGGACGACACTTAAAGATGCTGAAATATTATCTGTGTCGGCAGCAACAAAAGATGGACTTTTAGAACTAATGGAATCAATAGACACTGCCCTCAATGAGACTGAGGTCAAGAAGGATCTTAATAGACCGAGATTGCCGATAGACAGATCTTTCTCAATCAGCGGATTTGGCACTGTTGTGACAGGAACTTTAATAGATGGCCCTTTGTCAGTCGGCCAAGAGATAGAAATTACTCCTAGCGGATTATCTGCTCGTATTCGAGGCCTTCAATCCCATGGTAAATCGGAAACTGAATTCGGGCCCGGAACAAGGGTTGCAGCGAATTTGTCAGGGATTGAAGCGACTCAAATTTCTAGAGGAGATGTTTTGAGTCTTCCTAATTCCATCAATGTATCAGAGGCTTTTGATGTCCGTTTGCATGTAGTTGAAGACGCTCCAAATCCTTTACGGCATAACATGTTTGTAAATCTTCATACTGGAAGCTCTGAGGTTGTTTCTCGCCTACGGCTGCTAGAGGGAGAGGAAGTACAACCGGGACAAAGTACATGGGCTCAACTTAAACCGGATAAATCACTACCTGTTTTGAGAGGAGACCATTTTATTATTCGGTCAAATATGACGACTTTGGGCGGAGGTAAAATCGTAGATACTAATGCAAAAAGGCATAGAAGAGGGCATTCTGAAACCTTGCAAAGGCTTGAGTCATTGGAGTATGGCACTCCGTCTGAAATACTGGTCAGTTTTGTTGACTCAAACCATTCTTGCGGTTTCGAATTGTTACGTTCACGATTATCTTTCGATGAGATAGAGTTGCTTGCTATCATGGAAACTTTGATCGAAAAGAAATCTTTGGTTGCCACGTCGAATAATCTTAAGCGGGCCCACTTGTTTTCAAAAAAAGGTTGGGAGGGATTAGTTTATTTAGTAAGGGAAACCCTTGACTTGTTTCATAAGCAATTTCCTCTAAGACAAGGTATTTCGAAGGAAGAATTACGAAACAAACTCAGTCTTTCTCCAGAAAGCTTCAATTCTGTTGTCAGAATGCTTCAGGAAACAAAGAGCCTTATGGAATCTAACTCCTTGATCTCTTTATATGATTACAAACCTGAACTTTCCACAGAACAAGATCAGTTTGCTAAAAGGTTTGTTAGTGATATAGCTGAAGGAAGATTCTCACCGAGAACAGATCTCGAAATAGATGATGATATTTTAAATTTTCTATTGGAAAAAGGGAGACTTGTGAAAGTAGCTGACGGGGTTGTTTTTTCGAGGGAAGTATTTGACGAAATGCTTGTAGGCCTTCGTGATTATATAACCCAAAATGATGAAATAACAGTCGGCGATTTTCGGGATCTTTACCAGACAAGCAGGAAATATGCTTTGGCTGTACTGGATTATCTAGATCAGCAACAAGTCACGAAGCGTGTAGGGGATGCAAGAGTTTTGAGGGACTGACACCATCTGAATTATTTACAATATTTCGGATCTAACTATAAGCTGAAGTGATAACCTAATTCTTCAAAAAGGGTGATTGCTATTTGAGATGATACCTCTGACTCATCTACACAAATATTTTCAATCGCCATTTTAAAAATAGTTAGTTGTCCTCTTAGAACTGAGTCAGGTTGATACGTATCTGATTTTGGAACATTTTCGAAAAGGCTTAACAAATCAATTTCGTCCTCGAGGTCGGTTCCAAGAAGGTCAGATTTCTCAGCGATATCTGATACCACAACATCGATTTCTTCAAGACATGGCCTTATGTCACTAGGCAGCTCTGCAACAGCCATATCAACTATTGATTGAAATTTTCGATCGGATAAAGTGAATACGTATTCGAAAAGGCTTAACAAATCAATTTCGTCCTCGAGGTCGGTTCCAAGAAGATCAGATTTCTCAGCGATATCTGATACCACAACATCGATTTCTTCAAGACATGGCC
>CAYPXS010000004.1:0-5325 GCA_964414725.1 uncultured Dehalococcoidia bacterium | reverse complement strand
TATGTCACTAGGCAGCTCTGCAACAGCCATATCAACTATTGATTGAAATTTTCGACCGGATAAAGTGAACACGTAAAAATATTAGCATTATTTGCAAAGATATCTATATCTAATTGACCCGTATTTTAGCTTGAGATACTGTACTGAGAATGTTTATCTGAATGTTTTAACCTGACTCTACCGGAAAAGACGAGGTACTCGAATGAAAGTGACCCAAATAAAGAATTTCCCCATAGCTGATGAGGAGGGGAGAGTCTACTACATTGTAAAAGTTGAAACGGATTCAGGGATTTATGGACTAGGCGAAGTAGGAATTCGAAATTGGGGTGGCGCGATTGGTAAAGCTATTGAACATTTATCCCAAGTTGTGATCGGAGAGGACCCGTTTAGTACGGAAAAATTGTGGCAGTACATGTTTCGCGGAGGTTTTTTCCCCGCTGATAAAGTTTATTCCTGTGCAATCAGTGCGATCGATATAGCCTTATGGGATATAAAAGCCAAGGCTTTAGAAATGCCATTATATAAATTATTAGGAGGCCCTGTGAGGGACAAGGTGGTTTGCTATCCACACACACAAGGCGATACAGTGGCGGATCTGCTGGAAAATTGTAAAAGGCATATTGAAGACGGATGGAAATTTGTGCGTTGGCATCAGCCAGAAACTGGTTCTTCTAGCCTTTATGTAGACAATATGAACACTTTGGAGCCAATTGACTCTGTAAGGTTAGCCGAAGAGCAAATAGCTACTATCAGGGAAGCGATTGGGCCCGATATACAAATTTGTTTCGATATGCACACCCGTCTGGATACTGCCCATGCGGTGGCATTATGCAAAGCTGTGGAACCTTATCGGCCTTTTTTTATGGAGGATCCTCTTAGGTCTGAAAACCCAGCTAGCTATCGTACATTGGCGAGGCACGTCTCATTGCCTATTGCAGCTGGAGAACAATGGGCGACGAAATGGCCTTTTAGGGAAGTAATTGAGGAAGAATTGATAAACTATGCACGCATCGATTTGTGCATAGTTGGTGGAATCACCGAGGCTTTGAAGATAACTCACTGGGCTGAGACGCACTATATTGACATCGTACCTCATAATCCTCTGGGCCCTGTAAGTGCTGCCGCTTGCGTTGCGCTTTGTATGGCTTCAACTAACGTGGGTGTGCAAGAAATGCCTCGGAGACCGGGTTCTTATGCCACCGATCTTTTCCCCAAACAGATTGAATGGGAAAGTGGCTATGCATGGTGTCCTGATGAACCAGGGATGGGAGTAGATTTCAATGAGGAACTGGCGGTAAATCGGATTGTAGATCCAACTGGGTGGCCTCCTCAACTGCGGAGAAATGACGGGTCATTCACTAATTGGTAAACGGATATATAGAGGTTTGTGTATAAAGAGATTTAGATGTATTCTTCCCTCTGGACTTTGCAGAATCATGGATCTGAATGCAGGTGCCCTTGGCAAAATGTTATATAAACATGGAGGTACATAATTAATGACCGATTTAAGAAAAACGGTTGCTATCGTCGGGGTGGATGAGTCCGATGAAATTGGGAAAGTTCCCGATAAATCGAACCTAACTCACCACGCCGAAGCAGCTTACAATGCTCTTGACGACGCTGGTATGTCAATGAAAGATGTGAACGGGCTTTTCACCGCCGGTACATCTACTTTGAACCTGGCTGAATACTTGGGTATTGAACCAAGTTTTACGGATACAACCGCCGTTGGTGGTTCATCCTTCATAATTCATATAGCTCATGCTATGGCAGCTATAAACGCCGGCTATTGTGACGTCGCACTAGTGACTCATGGAGAGGCTGGACGTAGTAGGAGAAGTCGTCCGGGCGGAGATGCAGCTGATCCAGGATCTCAATTTGAGAGTCCATACGGATTTCTAGGCGCTCCAATCAACTATGCAATGGCTGCCAGAAGGTACATGCATCAATACGGCGAGGACAAAACTCGACAGGCCATGGCAGAAGTAGCTGTTGCTACTCGGAAGTGGGCACAACTTAATCCAAAAGCCTATATGCAAGATGACATGACTTTTGATGATTATCACGACTCACGGTGGATTTCTTGGCCATTTCATTTGCTAGATTGCTGTTTGGTGACGGACGCCGGTGGAGCGTACGTGATCACATCGGCAGAAAGAGCTCGAGATGCTAAGAAAAAGCCAGTATGGGTCCTAGGGGCAGCTGAATCCCACGATCATAATCTGATCAGCCAAATGCCAGATCTAACTAGGACAGTCGCGAAGAACACCGGACCGTCCGCTTTAGAGAGATCTGGTGTCACACATGATGATATTGACCTGGCGATGATTTATGACTCCTTTACTTACACTGTGCTTGCCACTTTGGAGAGTTTAGGATTCTGTGGACCTGGTGAGGCTCCTGATTTTGTAGCGAATCAGAGAACAGCCCCAGGTGGGGATTTTGCTATGAATACCTCAGGCGGAGGTTTGTCCTATACCCATTCTGGAATGTATGGCATGTTCCTTGTCCTAGAGGCTGTAAGACAGCTAAGAGGTGAGTGCGGAGATAGACAGTTAGACGATCCCAAGCTTTGCCTTATAAATGGTACAGGTGGATCGCTTTCCTCAACTGGAACCACTGTTCTAGCAGTAGATTAATTTAAGGAGTTTACAAATGGCTTATAACAAACCGTTACCGGTACCTCAAGGGGAGTCGGATATTTACTGGCAAAAAGCTAAGCAAGGAGAATTATGGTTAAGGAATTGCAAAGCTTGCGGCAATCCCTATTTTTATCCTCGTGATATATCTCCATGTTGTTTTTCAAAGGACACCGATTGGATACAAGCTTCAGGGAAAGCTACTTTGTTCACCTACGGGATAGTTCAGAGAGCTCCCCACCCGGGCTTTGTTGACGATGTTCCTTTTGTCACAGCTGTAGTGGAGCTGGAGGAAGGACCCAAAATGGCCACTAACATTGTGATAGAAGATCCTACGCCGGAAAACTTGCAGATTGGCATGGCTTTGGAAGTTGTGTTTGAAGACATAACAGATGAATTAGCTCTTCCTAAGTTCAAGCCTGCATAGAAGCAGAGAAACCTAGAAGGGGGGTTGTGAACACGACCCTCCTGAAAGGATTCCGGTGGTCCTTGAACCGTGTCAATTTAGCTCAACTTCAGTGATGTAATATCAATTGCAGGTGCTGCACGGGCACATTTGTCGCAGCGTATCAAATGGAAATATACCCGTATAGTGGGCATCGCTCCACAAAAATTGGATCGCGTAATTACCTATCATTAAGTGGTCTTCTGCCACTAAGTCGGAGGGAACAGTGGCAGGGTCCAACAATTGTCTTTTACTCCACTCTTCGACGCATTCGGCACATTGACAACTGATTCTGATTTCTTTAGCCCCGTATGTGCTTTCATGTCCGTCGTTCCATCTGATTAATATTTTATCGCCGTAAACTCCGACTTTTTCTATTTTTATGCCTTGAGTCAAATTTCACTCCGTTCCTTGGTTTACACACAAGGATAACTTGATACAGTATTTTCCGACAGGTAAAAAAAATCAAATAAAACTTGTTTTATAATCTCCTCACTCTCGAGTCAAAAGAAATTACTAAATGAGGTTTCATAATTTGGCAAAACGTAGAATAGGAAAAATTATCAGGAGGCCTGGTGCAGGCTATGGCGATCCTGAGGTTGAGATTCCAATAGCTCAAGATCTTCTTAAAGTTGATGGGATACCACAAAGAGATGCTGAAGTTTCATATTACAGCAGGGAGTTTCCTCTAGAAAGTTTTGCGTTAGAGCATAGCGCATCGGCGGAATGGGCCCGAATAGAAAGATCTGAGCACACCCCTGCAACAGAAGAACTTTACAATGATTACCAAAAAAAAATGACCCCTTGGATTGAAAGGATAAAAAGGTCCGGAGATAAAATTCCGGAGCCAGTTGTAGATACAGGCGATCTTACGGAGGAAATACGAGATAAGGCTAGGCAGCTTGGATATGGGGAAATTGGGTTTACAAAGTTTGATCGAAGGTATGTCTATCAGAGTCGGAAAGAGTTTGTAAGAACTGATCTCCCTAACGCAATATGCCTTGCGTACGAACAAGGTTACGTAGAAACTCAGAATATGCCATCTTATATGTCTGAAGTAGCTCAAGGTGATGCATACATGTCTCAGGCTGAGTTGTCCTTGAAACTCGTTGAGTTTATAAATGAAATGGGGTTTAGTGCACAGATATCGGGGCCAGCCTGGCATTTTGGGCCCATGATTCCAATGTTTGTCGAAGCTGGATTGGGTCAGTTGGGTGTAAATGGGCAATTGCTTTCTCCTCATTTCGGTTCCCGCGCAAGGTTGCAGGTGATAATAACCAATGCCCCACTTAAGCATGATTCTCCAGTGGATTATGGGATGTATAAATTTTGTGAGCTTTGCCAAGTTTGTTTTATGAGGTGTCCAGGTAAAGCGATCCAATCCCAAAGGGTTTGGTTTAGAGGGGTAGAAAAAAATAAACTAATTGCCAAACGGTGCAGGCCTGTAATGGCCCGTTATTCAGGTTGTGGTATATGTATGAAAGTTTGCCCTATCCAGAAGTACGGTATGAAGCCAGTAATGGAGCATTATGTTGAAACCGGTGAGGTTTTGGGTAAAGGGACCGATGACCTTGAATCATACGAGCTTGAAAATAAAGGATATTTTAAGAGCGGGAAAGTACCTGTTTTTGACCGAGAATTTTTTGATATGCCGGAAGGGAAGTTGGAACATAATTTGTTGGAAAAATTAAGGAATGATCTGATTGATTCACCGGGTTTGGACGAGCAAAACGAACATGAATTACTTTTGGAGTTTAAAGATCGCCTAGGTATGTCATCGGAAAATAAAGGTAAGATAGTAGACATGGGTATGGATATGGAATTTTAGTCACAAGTTCGTACTGCGGATTATTGACCCGTGGTTTCGATTTGTGGTAGCTTGAGCCCACATACAAATGGACACGGCAACTTCGATAAGGAGAGTAACATGGCTGGTGAAGGAAAATTTGAGGTAGAAATTATTTACTGTGTGCCTTGATCACACCACGGAATGGCGGCCTGGATGGCCAACGAGTTTTTCGCAGAAGCAGGTAGCGATATTGCTATAAGAATCACCCCCGGTGTCGGTGGAATATTCCAAGTGTTCGCTGATGGAGAGAAGATCTATGATAAAAATGGGGAAGAGAATGGGGTATTTCCTAATTTGCCAAGAGTCAAGGAACTGAGAGCTATTATTAGGGAAAAACTAACGGCTCCGGTGGCTTAGATACAAATAGTATTTCATTATAAAGAACCCTGGGT
>CAYPXS010000003.1:0-35265 GCA_964414725.1 uncultured Dehalococcoidia bacterium | reverse complement strand
ACGAAAGATGTTTTAGGGCAGCCGTAATCTGATAAAGCTCCTCCATACCTGTTCCCTGCGGTCCTCCGCATTTAACCACCATGATTTCACCTGCCTTAATTTTCACAGAATCGTCATTACTTTTTATTGCTCGTATTGCATCATTTTCAGACGAAAACACCCTGGCAGGGCCAGTGTTTCTGTAAACCCCATCGTCATCTACGACTGAAGGGTCGATAGCAGTACTTTTAATAACAGAACCCTGTGGAGCAATGTTTCCCATTGGGAAAGTGACCGTACTGGTTAGTCCTCTTTTCTTGGCATTTTCAGGATTCATAATCACATGATCGGGATCCACGGAATTGACCTCAGAGAGCCTTTTCCTGACATCACGCCTCCTTTCTGAATCCTCCCACCAATCTAAATTTTCTCCCAATGTCTGACCCGTTACCGTCTGCACCTTGGTATCTAATAGACCCATTGATCTTAGGTGGAGCATTACTTCAGGAACCCCACCTGCCGTGTATAGTTCGGAAGTAGGGAACCCGATAGGCCCGTTGGGTAGAACATCAACTATTCGAGGAGTACTTTTATTTACAGCATTCCAATCATCGACTGTCATTCTGGTTCGGCCGGCCGCATGAGCTATTCCCGGTAGATGTAAAAGTAAATTGGTGGACCCTCCACAGGCCGCGTGAACAACCATTGCATTTCTTAGAGCAGCATCCGAAATAATATCTGAGGACAATGTGTTTGTTGATTCCATAAGGACGAGGGCCCTTGCGCTACGCTGAGCAACATTTTTCCAAGCAGTAGTTCCTGAGGGGCACAAAGCACTATGCGTGATGGCCAATCCCAATGATTCTGCAATGACTTGAGACGTCCCTGCTGTCCCCAGAAAATGACATCCCCCACCAGGCGAAGCACATGCTTTACACCCAACATCTTGGGCATATTCCAAGGTTACTTCCCCCTGAGCAAACCTAGCTCCTATGGATTGAATCATCCCTGTGTCTTCTCCTTCACGTACTGCCAAGGTAGACCCACCGGGTACTACGACAACCGGTAACTCTCTAAGTCCAGCTAGTGCCATCATCATTGCCGGGAGGCCTTTGTCACAAGAAGCTATGCCCAATATGCCTTTAGCTGTTGGTAAAGATCTAGCCTGCCTTCGAAAGACTTGAGCAGCATCATTTCTATACGGTAGAGAATCCATCATGCCTGTAGTGCCTTGAGTTCTTCCGTCACATGGATCTGAGCACATCAGAGAAAATGGAATCGTTTTTGCATCCTTAAATTCTCGGGCAGCCGCTTCCACTTGGAGTGCTAGTTCAAAGTGCCCTGTGTGTAGTCCCAAAGCAATCGGGGAGCCGTCATTGGCTCGGAGGCCGCCAGAGGTGGACAATATAAGAAAATGCTTTCGCAGAAGTTCCGCTGGATTCCATCCCATTCCAGCATTTTGACTCATCCCAAAATGAAATCCGCTCGACTCGTTCACAAGAATTTCCTCTGTAAACGGCAAGGTCCCCGAAGGGCCATCAGAATGTGTATCAAAATTCCATATGGAATCTTTAGGATCTATAACGTCACTGATACTAAAAGATGCCTGATCTGCCATGTTAAACGCCTCCGTAAGATTGATTTGGAGCAATAGTGTACCAACTGCACTATTATTGGTTAAATATCGCAAGGAGCTAGTATTTGAAAATTCAAAAACACATCCTCGGTAATAAAGAGGGATGGGATTTAATGTCTGATGAATACCAAACCAGCAGCGAAATATCTCTGGAAGATATCCATTATTCTCCATTATCGTTCGGAGAGAAAACCGCTAAGTTAATAGGTGATATAGCCGGAAAGGATTTCGTTGAACTTGGTTGCGGCGGTGCTCAAAACTCAATAGCTTTAGCAAAATTGGGGGCTAACGTCACTGCCGTAGATATATCTTCCAACCAATTATCTCATGCCGCTTTGACATGTGAAAACCTTGGCACATCAGTTAATTTACTCCAAGCAAATATACAAAGTTTAAATTACTTTTCCGACAATAAATTTGATGGAATTCTTTCTGTTTTTGCGCTTGAATTTATAGAAGATATCGATATTTTTTTCGCAGAATCAAACCGAATTTTAAAAAAGGGTGGTGTACTGATAATTAGCACCACACATCCTCTTGGAGCCTTTGAATGGGATGCTGAAACCAATAATCTATTGGTGACCGATTATTTCAATCCGTCGATAGAGATCTGGAGGGAGCAAGGACAAAACAATCCTGGAGTTACTTATTTCAGGACAATTGAAGAGCTCTTTTCCAAGATCAGTGAAAACGGATTTACAGTGAAAAGGCTGCTGGAACCAAAACCTTTTGATCCGGATAACGAAAAATTAAGCCCTTACAGAGGCAATTATTGGACTGAATTTAGAGACCGATTAAGTTCGGTGCCGTTCGCAGTAGTCATCAAGGCAATAAAGGGCTGACTTAAACCTTTCCTAGGAACCTCCACCTATGGCTCGCACAATTTCCAGTGAATCTCCCTCACTTAAAACTACTCCAGAATAGTCTTCCCTCTTAAGGACCTCACCATTCAAGGCAATTGCTATGGCTTTTCTTTCACTCAACCCAAGTTCCTCTATTAGGTTTATTAGGGTTAAACCAAGTTTAATTTCATGAGCTTTACCATTCAAATTTACAAACATGGTCACACTTTACTTGATTTCAAAACTTTGAAAATATCATGTGCGGCTAATTTCGGGCTCGCGGCCTCGGATATGGCTCCAATAACTGCAACCCCTGCTGCTCCAGCTTCCATTACTTGTAGGCAATTTCCTTCTGATATACCTCCGATGCCTATAAGCGGGATGGATAGTTTATTGCTAATTTCCTCTATTATTTCGGTCCCAGAAGTTTCTCCGTTTGGGTGTGAATTGGAGGGAAATATAGTTCCCACAGTCAAATAGTCCATACCTTCCGATGCGGCTTTAACGGCTGATTCAAAACTATGTACAGATCTTCCAATAATGAATTTTTTCTTCAAATTTTGATAATTGGCATCCGAATTTTGACCTTCGGGAAAATGAATGCCATCAGCGGCTACTTCTTTTGCTAGATCCACATCCCCGTTCACCATAAACATAGCCTTATCTTTGGTTAAATCTTTTAAACTTATGGCCATTTCTAATTTTTTTGGCCCTTTCATCTCTCTATCTCGAAATTGGACCATATTAACTCCACCTGAAATGGCATCGTTAACAATGAATCCTAAATCCCTTTTGGAGGTACGATTCCTATTGGTTACCAAACATAATATAGGGTTATTACCAATTTCAATAATCACAGTTTAACCAGAGTTGACATCAGCACCGGGGCTACTTGATACTGCTGACTCCCGTCTCTCAATACGGCCGCCTAGATAAGCCTTACGACCAGCTGAAACACCTAGTTTAAAAGCTTCTCCCATAGCAATAGGATCTGCTGCCTGGGCAATAGCCGTGTTTACTAAAACTGCATCCGCACCAGCTTCTAACGCCTTTGATGCATCGGAAGGAACTGCTAATCCAGCATCCACTACTACCGGAACCTGAACATCGCTTATGATCATTTCAATTTCTTCCATGGTCAATATGCCTTGTCCTGAGCCTATGGTGGATCCAAGAGGCATAACAGTTGCACAACCTAAGTTGGCAAGCCTATGGGCTAAAACAGGGTCAGCATGAATGTAAGGTAAAACGTCAAATCCGTCTTGGACTAATTCTTTGGCAGCATCAAAGGTACCTATTGGATCTGGCAACAAATGACTTATATCGGGGATGACTTCAAGTTTAACCCAAGATGAACCTGTAACTTCTCTGGCCAACCTGGCAGTCAATACTGCCTCCTCCGAGGTTTTGCTACCAGCGGTATTGGGAAGAATCGTGTAATCATCCCAGTTGAAATAGTCCAAGATTGTTTTCTCGTTCAGATCTTGCAAATTCAACCTACCAATGGCCACAGTAATAATCTGCGTCCCAGAAGCTTTTACCGAATCGACCATCTCTTCCATAGTTCGATGACGTCCAGTGCCAACCATGAGTCTTGAAGTAAATTCCTTCCCTGCTATGACTAAAGGATCATTCATACTGCATCTCCATCATCCTACAAATTTTCTAGACAAAAAAAATCACCCTGGGAGGGTGATGGGAGATTGATTCCATAACTCCCTCCGCTGGCATTATCCAGTTCAGGTCTCGGGTCGGTTTCAGTCAGAAACCCTCTCAGCCGTTTAAGGCTCCCCGTGTACGCAACTTTATTTTCAAGAATATATGCAACATACGTGTTAAAGTCAATGCTATGTCGTTTTGTGAAATTCCATTTAGGTTCATGGAGGGCTAGGAAGCTGTTTTAATGCGTCATTTCACTGCTACTGGATACCTCACATGGGAGAGAGGTGTATTTCTCCACCGTCACCCAAAAATTAAACTATGGCTACCACCTGGTGGGCATATAGAGGTTAATGAAGACCCTGTTGAAGCTGTGATCAGAGAAATAAAAGAAGAGACCGGGCTATTGGCAGCTATATCTGAGGCCCCAACATTAAACCAATTGAATTTTGCTTACCCAAAATCGATCATACCACCGAGGCTTATCTTAGAGGAGGACATAGACGATCCAATAGATGGATTTCATAATCACATAGATATGATTTATTACTGCCAACCTGTTGAAGGAATCGATCAATTACTTCCAGGTTGGAGATTGTTTTCCTATACAGAGTTGAAAAAGGCTCAACAGATTTATAAGCGTGATAAAGATAATTTTGACACCTATATTTATCCTCCCTTGGACGTCTTAACAGTAGGAATAAACGCCATAGAAGCAGATTCATAGGGCTTCGCTGATGTGAAAATACTCTCTGTTCGGGTATTATTTTACGGCTCCGAAAATCAACCGGGATGAGGTGAAACTAACAACATGGTTCAAAACAATATCGCCGTTATCAGAGGGGATGGCATTGGTATAGAGGTGGTAGAGGAAGGCATAAAAGTCTTGGAGGCAGTGTCCGAAAACTACGAGTTTCAACTTTCATTCGAAGAATTTCCTTGGAGTTCTCAATACTATATGGATACCGGCGCTATGATGCCATCCGATGGGTTGGATACTTTGTCAGCATTTGAAGCGATCTTTTTGGGTGCTGTGGGTCATCCTGACATACAGGATCATATAACCCTCAATGGACTGTTGCTGCCAATACGCCGAAAATTCGACCAATATGTCTGTGAGAGACCCAGCGTATTGTATGAGGGCATTGAATCACCGCTTTCTGGAAAAAAACCATTTGATATCGATATGGTTGTAATCAGAGAAAATACTGAAGGTGAATATGCAAACGTCGGCGGCTTTCAATACATGGACTTCCCTGAAGAAGTAGGCATTCAAACTGGAGTATTTACCCGTAAAGGTTGTGAGCGGGTCATACGATATTCATTTGAATTGGCTCGTAAAAGAAACAAGAAAAAGCACCTTACATCAGTCACTAAATCTAATGCTCAAGGGTATGGAATGTTGGTGTGGGATAGGGCTTTCGATAGAATTGCCGCTGAATACCCAGATATATCAACTTCATCTTTATTAGTGGATGCAGCAGCGATGGATTTCATCAGGAAACCTGAAGATTTTGACGTGGTTGTAGGCAGTAATCTTTTTGGAGATATTTTGACTGATATAGCAGCGATCATCACCGGAAGCATGGGATTAGCCTCTAGTGCAAACCTGGACCCTGAAGGCAGATACCCTTCCATGTTTGAGCCTGTTCACGGCAGCGCGCCAGATATTATGGGAAAGGGGATAGCCAATCCTATGGCCCAGATTTTGACCGGAGCTATGTTACTAAAACATTTAGGTCATACCGATGCGGCTAGGGATATTGAAAAGGCTGTGTTGTCGGTACTTTCTGAAGGAGAAATTTTGACACCAGATTTAGGAGGATCATCCTCTACATCTTCCGTTGGAGATGCCATAGTAGGGTCATTGGGTAAGTAACCTAAAATACTTGTTAAGAGATACGTATATGACAACCAAAACCATAGAAACCAGATTTCCACATGAGAGTATAGAAACCAAATGGCAGCAAAGATGGAGAGAAACCAACCTATATAAGGTTGACGACGACGATCCTCGACCTAAATGGTATGAGCTAACAATGTATCCATACCCTTCTGGTGATTTGCACGTAGGCCATTGGTATGCCATGACTGGGGCTGACATTCATGCTAGATTCAGGAATATGCAAGGTTACAATGTCCTTCATCCTATGGGATTCGATGCCTTCGGACTAAATGCAGAAAACGCTGCTATCGAACGAGGTATACACCCCCATTCTTGGACAATGGACAACATCAAACGAATGCGCGATCAATTGGCCTCCATGGGACCTATGTATGACTGGGACAGGGAAGTTGTAACTTGCATACCTGAATACTACAAATGGAATCAATGGTTTTTCTTACAGTTCTATAAAAATGGCCTAGCTTATCGAGATTTCGCTCCTGTCAATTGGTGCCCGTCATGTGTAACAGTGTTGGCAAATGAACAAGTGATCGACGGCGCCTGTGAAAGATGTGACACCGTAGTGACTCATCGAGACATGAATCAGTGGTTTTTTCGCATTACAGATTATGCTGAGGAATTGTTAGACCAATCAAAAATGGATTGGCCGGAAAGAATCAACACCATGCAGACAAATTGGATCGGCAAAAGTGAAGGTGTTGAATTCAAATTCGATATATCAGAACACAATTTGGATACTAAGTCACTTGTAACGTTCACGACTAGAATTGATACGGTGTACGGAGTAACTTTTGTCGTTCTTGCGCCGGAACACCCCCTGGTAGGAGCCTTAACCTCCTCAAGCCAAAAAGGTGCTGTTACCGACTACATAAATAAAGCTAGAAAAGCTTCAGAAGTAGAAAGACTAGCCACGGACAGGGAAAAGACCGGGGTTTTCCTAGGAAGCTATTGTGTTAATCCTCTAACTGAAGATCGTATCCCAATACTCATTGGCGACTATGTACTAAATACCTACGGTACTGGGATAGTGATGGGGGTGCCTGCACATGATGAAAGAGATTTTATATTCGCTAAAAAATACGACCTACCGATAAAAGTAGTCGTATCCCCAAAAGACTGGGATGGTGGGGAATTGGATGAGGCTTATCTGAACCCTGGGACACAAGTTAATTCATCACAGTTTGATGGCTTAAACAGTACGGAAGGAAAGCGTCTTATTGCTGAACACATTGAAGCCAGCAACCTTGGCACTAGAACCATAAATTACCGGATGCGCGATTGGTTAATATCAAGGCAGCGATATTGGGGCACACCTATCCCAATGGTGTATTGCGATGATTGCGGGGTGGTACCTGTGAATGAAGAGGACCTTCCCGTATTACTTCCAGAGGATGCAGAATTCCTACCGACAGGGGAATCGCCTCTCGCAGTACATGACAAGTTTGTGAACACGGCTTGTCCTGAATGTGGGAAACCCAGTAAAAGAGAAACAGACACGATGGACACATTCGTTGATTCCTCTTGGTATTTTCTAAGATATGCCAGTCCAAAGCATTCCGAATCAGCCTTTGATGAAAAATCCGCAGAGCTTTGGAATCCCGTGGACCAATACACGGGGGGCGTTGAACATGCAGTGATGCATCTACTTTACTCACGATTTTTCGTCAAAGCTACCCGAGACCTCGGATTAATAAAATACGATGAGCCTTTCAAAAGACTTTTTAATCAAGGCACCATAATCTACAAGGGTGCAAAAATGAGCAAGTCTAGAGGCAATGTTATTGCGCCAGACGATTATGTGGATGTGGTTGGGGCTGATACGGTTCGGACCTACCTAATGTTCATAGGGCCTTGGGAACAAGGAGGAGAATGGAATGACTCTGGAATAAACGGCGCCGCTAGGTGGCTTAACAAAGTTTGGGATGTATCGCACATAGACCCCACAACTTTCGCAGCAAACTCAGATTCCGACACTGAAAAGAATTTGAACAGACTCTTGCACAAGACCATTATGCGGGTTGGAGAAGACATAGAAAAATTCAAATACAACACAGCTATATCCGCCTTGATGCAGTTCACAAATGCTCTAGGAGAAGACAAACTTTCTGAAAAAATTGATTATGAACAGTGGTTAAATTTGACTCGTAATTTATACATGATGATGGCTCCTATAGCTCCACACCTGTCTGAGGAGCTGTGGGAAAAGTCAGGTATGAAATCCAGTGTACACATCCAAGAATGGCCCAAATATGATGCGAATTTAGCAAAAGATGATGAAATTACTCTCGTTGTCCAAGTTAATGGCAAGGTTAGAGCAAAAATTTCCGCCTCAGCTAACATAACAGAAGTTGAAGCAAACGAAATAGCAATGGAAGATCCGGGTGTTCAGAAACACACTCAAGGATTAGAAATCAGGAAAGTTATATATGTGCCAGGAAAATTATTAAATATCGTCGCCAATTAGTCGTTAGATAAGCTCGACACAAACGGAGAAGCCCATGAAAGCATCCATAGCAGTTTTACCAGGGGATGGAATAGGACCAGAAGTCATTAGTGAATCGATAAAGGTACTGGAAGCTATCGGCAATAGATTTAATCACGATTTTGAGATTGAATCCGGCAGGGTAGGGGGTAATGCAATAGATGATTATGGAACCCCTTTGCCCCAGGAAACCATTGATACCTGCAAAGATTCAGATGCAATTTTATTCGGTGCGGTTGGGGGTCCTAAATGGGATGATCCAAATGCCGATGTTCGGCCAGAGGATGGCATTTTGGCGATCCGTAAATCATTGGGTTTGTTTGCTAATTTGAGACCCGTAAAAGTTTATCCTGCACTAATAAACTCGAGTCCCCTCAAACCAGAATTTTTGGAAGGGGTAGATATGATGGTATTACGAGAATTAACTGGTGGATTGTATTTTGGAAAGCCGAAAAAACGATGGAACACATCTAGGGGTCGCAGAGGGGTTGATACCCTTAAATATACAGAGTCTGAGATAGAACGCATTTTGAGGGTCGGATTTGAGCTCGCGATGGAGAGACGTAAGAAGCTGACATCGGTAGACAAGCAAAATGTCCTGGAATCGTCACGGCTCTGGAGGGAAATAGCAATCGAGGTAGGGAAAGATTATCCAGAAGTGGAATTGGACCACGTTCTAGTAGATAACGCTGCCATGCAATTGATCAGAAACCCTTCTGATTTCGATGTGATTGTTTCCGAAAATACCTTTGGTGATATTCTCACAGATGAAGCTTCAGTCTTGTCAGGATCAATGGGAATGCTGCCATCAGCAAGTTTGTCCAGTCTTCCAGGTAAATCTGGAAGGCGAACTAAAGTCAGTTTGTATGAGCCTATACACGGCAGTGCCCCTGATATAGCCGGTAAGGGAATAGCCAACCCAATAGGATGCATACTCAGTACGGCTATGATGCTTAGGCTCTCTTTTGGCATGAATGACGAAGCCGACGCAATCGAAAACTCTGTTGACGCAGCCTTAGCAGAAGGATATAGAACCGCCGACATTGCTAGTGATGGTGGCAGTGAGGTAAACACCAGCACTATGGGTAACGTTATATCAGGGTCTATTTAAAATCAGACATAAAATAAATGGATGTTATTTAGCAAGGCCAATAAAATCGATTTTGCTTTTAAAACGGCAACTCGGAGGCTATGTCGTAACCTTCTGCCAATGACTTCAGTTCCCCCCAGGTAGAATCCTCTACAAATATGCCTTCTTTTCGTTGCCGGGCCTCATTTCTATACTCAATTTCACCCGGGTACAAAATTTCGTCGAAACCTGGGGCAGTTTCGGAACTTTTTAGATAGGAGGCGAATTCAGTAACCTCATCTTTGAAATCTTTTAAATCTCTAAACGCCGAGACATTAAAAACAGAAATAAAACAACCATCATTGTGCCTACCAGACGGGTCATGTCCAAAACCTAGTCCCGTCAAAATTCCTGAAAATATTTCGACTATAGCCGACAATCCGTAACCTTTGTGGCCCTGATCTCCCCCTAGAGGTAATATAGCCCCTCCATTCTTCAATTCATTTGGATCTGTGGTATGCTCACCATCTTCCTTAACCACCCATCCACTGGGTATAGAATCACCCCTCGCTTGGGCCAAATTGATCTTGCCTGCAGCAACTGCACTGGTCGCCATATCAAGGAAAAATGGTCCGTCCAGGTTGCTAGGCATAGCTATAGAAATTGGATTTGTTCCCAACCTTTTTTCTCTACCTCCAAATGGAACCACAGCTTTTGCCGATCTCCCAGAGTCTGCTGTAATCATTCCTATCATGTCAGCTTCCGCCGCCATTAAAGGATAAGCTGCCAAACGACCGATGTGACTTTGCCGATACACGGTGGCGGCAGCTATATTCTGAGTCTTAGCTTTCTCTATCGTCTCTCTCATCAGTCGCTCAGTGACAGAATATCCAAATCCCCAGTGTCCATCCACCACGGTAGTGGTGGGGGTATCTTTTACAATCTCATATTCCGCGCCTGGTATTATGTGGCCTCGATTTACTCTATCGATGTATGTCGGTATCTGAATTATTCCATGCGAATCATGTCCTGCTAAATTTGCAGCAATAGACAAGCGTGATACAACTTTGGATTCCTCTTCTGAAGCTCCAGCCCCAATGAGTAGTGCTGTAGCGATTTTTTCCAACTCATCCGGCATAATTGAAGGCATAATCCATCTCCTATAAATTTGAGGCCCATGCTTTTGATCTTTCCACTGCTTTCGACCACTCATTCAGTTTGTGATCTCTTTCTGTTTTTGTCATCGATGGAGTATATACTTTTTGAGTTTCCCGCATTGCAGTTATATCTGACTTGGAGTCCCAAATTCCTGAACCGATACCCGCGATGAAAGCTGCACCCAAAACTGTGGTTTCTTGAATAAGCGCCCTGTTTACTTTGCAATCGCTGATGTCCGCTTGCATTTGCATTAGCAGCTCATTGCTTGTAGCTCCACCATCTACCTTTAATTCCAAGATATCGTTACCGGAGTCTTGCTGCATTACTTTCAAAACTTCCTCACACTGATAAGCAATGGCTTCTAGAGTCGCCCTTCCTATATGAGCTTTATTAGCTCCTCTGGTCAGACCTACTATGGTTCCTCTAGCATCCATATCCCAATGAGGAGCGCCTAGACCAGTGAAAGCAGGCACAAAATATACTCCGCCTGTATCGTTTACTGAACGCGCAAGTATCTCCACCTCACCTGCAGAATCAATAATATTTAATTCGTCTCGCAACCACTGAACAGTCGCTCCCGCTGAGAACACACTCCCTTCTAAGGCATACTCCACTCCACCATTCACCTTCCACGCCACTGTAGAAAGAAGACCCCTATCCGATTTTTTAATTTCGGAACCAGTATTCATCAACAGAAAGGCTCCAGTGCCATAAGTACATTTTGTTTCACCAATAGAAAAACAGGCCTGCCCGAACAATGATGCATGCTGGTCGCCTGCTACACCAGAAATTGGCAATTTTAAACTCCCCATTACATCAATCTCGCAGGTGCCAAAGTCAGCATCGGAATCGCAAATATCAGGCAATAATTCTTTTGGTATATCGAATATATCTAAGATTTCCTGAGACCACTCCTGGGTGCTTAGATCAACTAGCATGGTCCTTGATGCATTAGTTATATCGGTGACATGTCTTTTACCACCGGTCATATTCCAAATTAACCAACTGTCCACGGTGCCAAAAGCTAATTTGCCTTGTTTTGCTTTTGCATGAGCTCCCGGTACGGTGTTTAAAATCCATTTGACTTTAGTAGCTGAAAAATAGGGATCTATAGACAGGCCGGTAATATTAGTAATTCTTTCTCCGTCGGAACTGTTAATTAATTCTTGGCATATTGAACTTGTCCTTCTACACTGCCAAACTATTGCCTTATGAATCACTTGGCCCGTTTCCCGTTCCCAAATTACCGTTGTCTCTCTCTGATTCGTAATCCCCATAGAAACGATGTCTTTCATCGCCACCTTAGAATTTTCTAGTACTTCTTTTATACATCTATAAACACTTTCCAAAATTTCGTAAGGATCATGTTCAACCCAGCCCGGTTCTGGATAAAATTGAGCGATCTCTCTGTAACTTGAGGCAAATATCTCTCCTTGAATATTTACCAAGGCAGCGGTGGTGCCAGTAGTACCTTGATCGATTGCGAGAATGTATTGTTTTGACATTTATACCGTCCACTAATAAACCTAAAATTCCAGGTCGACTCATATGGTATGGTGAACCGATAGTATGTCAACACTTTTTGATAGCAACGAAAGGATAGGAGGTTTTATGCCAGATCGGGCAATAACCATTAAGGCTGGTACTCTCACAATAGACGCGATTTTGAATGACACAGAAATGGCTAATAAAATATGGGATTCTATGCCCATATCAAGTTCGGTTAATGTATGGGGTGATGAAATATATTTCAGTATTCCTGTTGAAAGTACCGAAGACCAAAATGCATCAGATCTAGTCTCCTCAGGCGATATAGCATTTTGGCCTCCAGGAAACGCATTCTGTATTTTCTTCGGCAGAACACCAGCCAGCACTGACGACCAACCCAGAGCGGCCAGTGCCGTGAATGTTTTTGGACACGTCGATGGCGATGAAAAGCTTTTTAGGGGTGTGGCAGGGGGAACTGATATCGAGATAGTTGCTAAAGAGTAAAGGGAATTAGACATGAGTTTTACCGCATTACTACGAGAAAAAGCGGATAGTCTTTGGGAAAAAGAATTTTCGCACCCTTTCGTCCAAGGCATTGGATCGGGGGCCCTAGAACTCGAAAAATTTCAACACTACATGAAACAAGACTATTTGTTCCTCATTGAATTCTCTAAAGTTATCTCCCTAGCCATAGCTAAAGCAAAAAATCTAGAAGATATGGGATGGTTTGCCACTTTATTAAACGAGACCCTCAATACCGAAATGGCCCTCCATGTCAGTTTCTGCAAAGATTTCAACATAGCAGAGAATGAGCTGTTAGATACGAAAATGTCTCCCTCTACTCATTCCTATACACGTCATCTTTTGGAAATAGGATATTCTGGGTCAACACCAGAAATCGCTACAGCAATTTTGCCTTGTTCATGGGGTTACTCTGAAATCGGTAAGCGACTCTTCGCCAATGGACTTCCTAAAAATAGCCCCCTATATACACGATGGATAGAGATGTATAACTCAGACGAATTTGAATATCTAGCTCTGTGGATTCGCAGATTCATAGACAGAGAAGCCGAAAACATGACAAACAGTGGCAAACAAACACTGGAAGATATTTTCTTTACAAGTACAAGGTACGAATATAGATTCTGGGATTCCGCATACAACCTAGAAAATTGGTAGCCAACAAGGAAAACTTTTTCCTAATATTGTAAATGATAATAATATTTACAATGTCTATTACAATATGATATATTGCTTAAGTAGTAATATTGGTGAATGTAATAGTAATAGAGGCGCTAAAGTGGCAAATACAGAGTCCATAAATATAATCGAACCGATAAACGAAAACAGCTGTGCCCATCACTGGATAATAGGTGACCCAGATGGCCCTACCAGTTCAGGTAAATGCAAACTTTGTGGCACTCAAAGAGATTTTATGAATTATTTCGAGGGTTCCTCTTGGGGATCAGATGTATCTCTAGACCAATTGGGCAAATCGACTGGTGCAACCAGAGAAGCCTCCTACGGACAAACTGTGCCCAGCATCACCGATGAGGACGGAGAGTAATTAACGGAAGAGATCGTTTTCCTTCGGTCTTAAAAGTGATTCATACTCGGAATTTTCTTGGTTGAAGTCGCTACCTCTAATGAGAACTACTGGTATATTGAGAGATTTACCAGTAACTAATTCAGATGCGGCAGCTAGTTCGTCAGCAATACAAATTGTCGTGACTTTTAACACCTGTCCTACTGCATCGATAGTATCCCTATAATCCAAGTAGGGACTCATCCCAGCACAGCCAATAGCAAAATTTACGTGTCCGTCTCTCCATGGTCGTCCAAATGTATCGGAGATGATGACTCCCAACGATTCTACATTTGCCAGACGTTTCAAATCGGTTAGAATTTCTCTGGCAGAAGCATCCGAATCCTTGGGAAGCAACGCCACTTTAGTGTCGCCTTCTACATTTGAAGAATCAATGCCTGAATTAGCACAAATAAACCCGTGAATACTTTCGGTTATCAAAACTCCTCGTTCAAAGTCAGTCCTTACAATTTCTGTAGATTGCTCTAGGATTAGCTGAACCAACCTAGGGTCTTTCCCTAACTTAACCGCAAGTTCCAATGCCTCGGATGTTGGATTAATATCCAATAAATCTCGGACCATACCTTCGACTTTCGAGACAATTTTTTGGGTAACAACTAATACATCGCCATTTTGTATTCCCCCAGCTGAGGATAAGGCTGCTTCAAAAATAGTCTCGGAAAGATTGTGCGAAGTGTCAAATTCGGGTAGACCAGTCAACCCGATAATTTCTATATTACCCATACATGAATATCCTATTAATCCTTAATGTTATACTCGCCGCACCATAATTTTGTTAGGTCTCTAACAGTTCCCTAGGCAGGAGGTGCTTTCATTTGACTTACCTAAGAAGTTTACTATTTGTGCCCGGTAACCAGCCAAACATGCTGGAAAAAGCGGCTTCGTTTTCGCCCGACGCCTTTGTTCCAGATATGGAAGATTCTGTAGCATGGGATGATAAATCACAAGCAAGACAAGTCGTCACAGACCATTTAGAAATGTTGGAGAAAACAGGTAAAAGGGTAATACCAAGGATAAACTCTCTTGATACTGGCCTTTGTGAAGAGGACTTAGCAGCCATTGTAGGGCCACACATTTATGGTGTATCTGTTGGAAAAATCAACACGGTTCAAGATGTAACTGTGATTTCAGAATATATTGGCGAATTGGAATCTTCTAGTGGAATTTCCCAAGGCTCTATTAAGCTGGTGTTGTGGATAGAGACCGCCCTTGGTCTATTGAATGCTTACGAAATATTATCTTCAGATGATCGAATAATCGCCGCCGCCTTTGGAGCCGAAGATTTCACAAACGATATGGGCATCAAACGAAATGAAGATGATCGTGAAATACTTTTTCCTCGAAGCCAGGTCGCTATAGCGGCTAAAGCAGCTGGAGTATTAGCATTAGACACGCCATTTTTTGGTTTTAGAGACCCTGATAGTTTGAAATCAAATTCGGAATTATCCAAATCTATCGGTTTCAAAGGAAAATTCGCGATACACCCTTTGCAAGTGGCGATCATTAACGAATGTTTCTCTCCCTCCGGACAGGAGATTGATCACGCATTAGAAGTAATCAGAGTTTTTGAAGAAGCAGCGGCTTTAGGAAGAGGTTCCACCTCTTTAGAGGGTCAGGTAGTCGATGTGCCTGTAGTAAAAAGAGCTGAGGCCTTGCTTGACCAGGCCAGACAAATGGATATCATCGCTTGACCAATGAGCAAGACCAAATCGTTCTTAAAGGCATGGGCTTCTATGGGTATCATGGCGTCAATCCCGAAGAACGCTCTGAAGGTCAGAAATTTGTTGTCGACCTAGTGGTGGAATGCTGCTTACACGACGCTTCCACATCCGACAAAATTGAAGACACGATTAACTATTCGGAACTATTTACAATCGTTAAAACTATTGTCGAGGGCAAACCTTACAATCTATTAGAAAAAGTAGCCAAAAGAATTTCGGATAAAATACTTGTGAATTATGATATTTATTCAGTATCCGTGACAATTAAAAAACCAGAAGTCAGTATAAAGGATTCGAATTTAGATTACGCTGCAATTACATTAACTCGGTATAAGAATAAATAAGTTTTTTAAATAAGGATTCAGAGTGTCAGAAAATCTACCAGAAACACTAGGCGAATTGATCAAGTCCGGCTACAAATCACGCACGGTAAAAGAAGAAATACGATCCAACTTAGTGCAAAGAATAAGCGATGGCTCCGAAGTATTCCCTGGGATAGTCGGTTTTGACGATTCTGTCATACCTCAAATACAAAATGCGATCCTGGCAGGTCAAGATATCATTCTGCTAGGAGAAAGAGGGCAAGCTAAATCAAGAATAATCCGACTTCTAGTTGAACTACTTGACGAGCATATCCCCTTTGTACATGGTTCTGAGATAAATGATGATCCACTTGACCCAATAAGCCAATATGGAATAGATATCCTTGCGTCTGACAAGGAAAATACAAAGATAGACTGGCTAGCTAAGGCAGATCGCTATGCCGAGAAACTCGCGACTCCTGATGTTTCAGTAGCTGATTTGATAGGAGAAATCGACCCAATAAAAGTAGCCGAGGGAAGGTATCTATCAGACACCATGGCTATTCACTACGGAATGATACCTCGAACAAATAGAGGACTTTTTTGCATAAACGAACTACCAGACCTTACTGAGAGAATCCAAGTCAGTTTGTTTAATCTTATGCAAGAAAGAGATATCCAGATCAAAGGCCATCAGGTAAGACTACCTTTGGATATGATAATTGTGGCCACAGCTAACCCAGAAGATTACACAAACAGAGGTCGAATAATAACCCCGCTTAAAGACCGATATGGAGCACAGATTCGCACTCACTATCCAAGCGATGTTTCGCAAGAGATGAACATAGTTGCTCAAGAATATAAAAAGTTTTCTGATTCTGCTGATTTAGTCAGAACACCTGAGTTTATGAGGGAAATCATTGGTGAAATCACCCACTTAGCACGCCGTAGTCCTGAAATAAACCAAAGATCTGGCGTTAGTTTACGAGTATCTATTTCCAATTTCGAAACTATGATCGGACAGGCATTCAGGAGAAGCCTTGCTAATAACTCTATTGCTTCACCTAGGATCAGTGACCTCCCATACCTGTTGGCTTCCACGATAGGAAAAATTGAACTTGAGACCGTGGAAGAAGGGCTTGAAACCAAGATCATTGGTGACATCGTTGACAGAGCTGTTTTAAACGTATTCACGAATCATACCGAACCAGAGGAATTTGATTTTCTATTAGATAAATTGGAAGAAGGAACCACTATCCAATCCGGTAGTACAATTGATGACGAAACATATATGTCATTGATTGAATGCTTCGAAAATTTAACAGCGAAATTGTCCCTCCTTTGTGAACCAATAGAGGACAATAGTGCGATAATTTCGGCATTTGAATTTGTTTTAGAAGGGCTTTATCTCAGTAAAAAGATAAGTAAAAAAACTGAAGATAAAACTGCAGAATATGCAATTTAGGTAACTCAAACCACATTGCTAGCCAATTAAATTTTCGTTATTAATAACTTACGGTCCGGAGAGCTGATGTCCCAGAATAATAATTCATCAAATATGTCCCGTGCATATAGTCCAGGTGATACTGAGAGCAGAATCTACAAATTCTGGGAGGACTCTGGTTACTTTCAACCGAATACTAAATCAGATAAAGATCCTTTTGTCATGATAATGCCGCCACCAAATGTCACAGGGGAACTGCATATGGGTCATGCTTTGACAGTTGCTGTCGAGGACATGATCGTACGTTGGCATCGCATGAAGGGAGAACCAACCTTGTTTTTACCTGGCACAGACCATGCAGGTATAGCAACCCAGGTTGTTGTAGAACGGTTATTAGCAACAGAAGGGGTCACCAGATACCAGCTAGGCAGAGAAAAATTTGAAGAACGTATATGGGAATGGGTTGAAACCTATGGCAATCGTATATACGAACAACTTAGGAGACTCGGAACTTCATGTGATTGGTCAAGAAGCACCTTTACTTTAGATGAGACGCCTAGGGCAGCGGTCCGGAAAACTTTCGTAGACCTTTACCAGAAGGGATTAATATATAGAGGGGAGCGGATAGCAAATTGGTGCCCTCGATGCGCGACAGCTTTATCTGAGTTGGAAGTGAAATACAAAGAAATTGACGGAAATTTGTACCACATAAAATATCCCTTCGCAGATGGGTCGGGCTTTTTGGTGGTGGCAACCACTAGGCCGGAAACAATGCTGGGAGATACAGGGGTAGCAGTTAATCCTAGTGATGCAAGATTCAAAGAAAAAATCGGTAAAGAAATCACTTTACCACTTACTAATCGTCTAATTCCGGTGATAGCTGATGACGCGGTGGAGGTAGAATTTGGTACAGGAGCATTGAAAGTTACCCCGGCCCACGATCCTGTAGACTTCGAAATAGGTTCGCGAAATGAGCTTCCACTTATAACCGTAATAGACAATGACGGTAAAATGAATTTCGAGGCCGGTAAATTCCAACATACAGACAGATTTGAATGTAGGAAACTCATTCAGGACGAACTTGAAGCAGAGGGCCTGTTACTGGAAACTGAACCATTTCGACATTCCGTGGGGCACTGCGATAGGTGCGACGAAATCATAGAACCACTTATTTCTAAACAGTGGTACGTTTCTATGGAATCCTTGGCGAAACCTGCCATAGCGGCTGTGAAAGACAACAAAATCCAGATTATTCCTGAAAGATTTACCAGTGTTTATTTTAATTGGATGGAGAACATTAGGGATTGGCCCGTTAGCAGGCAACTTTGGTGGGGGCACCAAATACCCGTATGGTATTGCCAAGAGTGTTCGGCAGAAACTGTGCCTCTAGAGGATCCCACCACCTGTCAGTCTTGCGGATCAACGGCAATAGAACAAGACCAAGATGTTTTGGACACATGGTTTAGTTCTGGATTGTGGACTCATTCCACCTTGGGATGGCCGGACGACACAGAAGACCTCCAGTCCTTCTATCCTGGTTCAGTAATGGAAACAGGTTACGATATTCTATTTTTCTGGGTGGCCAGAATGATTATGTTAGGAATAGCCAATATGGGCGAGATACCATTCCACACAATTTATCTCCACGGTCTTGTTTTGGACCCGGAAGGGGTGAAAATGAGTAAGACAAAAGGTAATGTACTTAATCCTCTTGATCTTATAGACGAATACGGCGCCGATGCAGTCCGATTTGCTCTCACAACAGGCACATCTGCTGGCAATAATTTACGAATGAATGAGCAAAAATTGGAGTCCAGCCGAAATTTTGCCAACAAGCTGTGGAATGCTTCCAGATTCGTAATTTCCAACCTAGACTCGGGAAAAGAGACTCCTGATTTTTGCCGACCTCTTAACGTCACGCATCGACATGATAAATGGATACTGTCAAGACTCGACCAGGTAACTATTAACGTCAACAGATTGATGGGTGATTTCCAATTTGGGGAAGCACAAACACAAATTCATGATTTTCTCTGGAATGAATACTGCGACTGGTATATTGAATTGACGAAAGACCGGTTGAGGACAGATGCCTCTGATTCCCCTTTGCCCACATTAGCCTATGTATTGGAGCGTACTCTGCGATTACTGCATCCCTTTTTGCCTTTTGTAACAGAAGAAATATGGGGCAATTTATGCAAGGTAGGTAAAACGGGAGATGAGTGGCCGGATTCCCTTATTACCGCACAGTATCCGGAAATTCAAACTTCAGTAATGGACGATAATTCTGTATCAGAAATGGTAAAACTTATTGAATTCATCCGTGCAATTAGAAACATGAAATCGGAATTCAGCATTCAACAGAGGCAAAAAATAAGTTGCCGAATAGCAGCGGAGGCGGAATCCATTTTGGTAAAATCAGAGGCTCATACCATTGAGAATTTTGCCGGTGTCGCAATATCTGAAATTAGTGATTCGGCATTGCTAGAAATACAGAGTGGAGAAATATCAATAGTGGCAAATGTAGGAACGGCCTACTTAGAACTAGGTGATAATTTAGATTTGAATGCCGAATTAGTACGTCTCCAAACAGAACGAGACGAAATATCTAAATATATTTCCTCCCTAAACAAACGTCTATCAAACCAATCTTTTGTAGACAAAGCACCACCGGAAGTTGTGGAAAAAGAAAAGGAACGATTACAAAGGTCTAATGACAGGGAGACTCGAATAAGCGAAATCCTCGCAACATTTATTTAGCAACCAAAATTATTCGACCGTTGTTAAGCAGCGAGTCCGCAGCACCTTTTATATTTTTTCCCACTTCCACAAGGGCATTGCTCATTTCTACCAACCTTGGGGCCGCTAGTTTTTTTCACTACTTTGGAAGAATCATTGGTCTTAAAAACTGGCTTGGGCTGATTCGCCACTTTTGGAGTAGAAATGGTTTGAGTGCCCAGCTCAGGGTCAATCGGAGTCCCAGTTTTGAAAATAGTATGAACGACGTCGTCAATAATTTTAGATTGCAAGTTTTGAAATAATTCATGGCCTTCTTTCTTATACATGACCAACGGGTCCCTCTGTCCGACAGCTTGTAGACTTATTCCCTGACGAAGATTCTCCATTGCCGTAAGATGCTGTACCCAATTAGCGTCAATAGTTCTAAGCATTATGTATCTTTCTATTGACCTAGCGTTATCATCACCGAGTACTGCATCAAAGTTATTGTAAATTTTTCCTACATGATCCAATACTTCTTCAGCGTAATTCCTTTGTCCCGCATTAAACACGTAATCAAGATCAACTAGATCGCCAGGAAGAGGAATAATTCGTTGAATATCGGCTACTACAGCTTCAATATCCCAATTCTCCGTGGCAGAACTCGACATACCTTCAGCAATTACCGCCTCACACTCTCCTTCAATCATGCGTTGTATTTTTGGTCTTAGTTCAACACCATCCAACACAGCATCTCTTTGCTCGTAGATAATATCCCTGTGTGAGTTAACTACATCGTCATATTCGACTAAATTTTTTCGCATATCGAAATGAAACGATTCTACTTTAACTTGAGCCCCTTCAATAGATCTGGAAATCATTTTGTTTTCAATGGGGGTTTCGTCATCCATCCCAGCCCAGTCCATTATGGTCTGGATTCTGTCACCTCCGAATCTTTTAACTAAATCGTCGTCGAGAGAACAGAAGAAGCGAGTTTCCCCAGGATCTCCTTGACGTCCTGATCTCCCTCTAAGCTGATTATCTATTCTTCTAGCTTCATGCCTCTCGGTACCGATTATCAAAAGACCGCCAACCTTCAACACATGTTCATGGTCTTTTTCCCATTGGGCAATATCGCCCTCAAGCAAGTTCTCAGAACCACCAAGCACGATATCAGTCCCCCTACCTGCCATGTTTGTGGCTACTGTAACCGCCCCAGGTTTTCCCGCTTGAGCAATTATAGTGGCCTCTCTATCATGCTGTTTGGCATTCAATACTTCGTGTTTAATACCTTGTTTTTTTAACAATCCACTTAGAATTTCTGACCTATCTATATCTGTAGTTCCGACCAAGACAGGCTGTCCAATTTCGACTCTGGACTTAATTTCTCGTACTACAGCGTTGTATTTGGCGTTCTGGTCTCGATATATAAGGTCGCCATGATCAGATCTCATCACCGGATTGTTAGTAGGTATGCTAAGTACTTCAAGTTTGTAAATTTTCCAAAATTCCTCTGCCTCTGTAGCTGCAGTACCAGTCATACCAGACAATTTGGAATACAGCCTAAAGTAATTTTGGAGGGTAATAGTTGCATAAGTAACCGATTCTCTTTGTACAGTGATATTTTCCTTGGCCTCAATAGCTTGGTGGAGCCCATCAGAATATCTTCTACCTTCCATCAAACGCCCTGTGAATTCATCAACAATCACAACTTTCCCATCTTTAACAACATATTCTCGATCCTTTTTATAGATCACTTCTGCCCTAACAGCGTTTTCTACAAAATGAACTTGTCCGAAATTCTCTGCGTCATATAAATTATCGACCTTCAAGAATTTTTCTATTTTGCCTATTCCATTTTGTGTAAGGGAAACTGAACGATGCTTCTCTTCCACTGAATAGTCTTCCTCTTCCCTAAGACTAGGAACGACCTTGGCATATTTTGAATATTCGCTCGGATTCTGCTGAGATGGACCACTTATTATCAATGGGGTCCTAGCTTCATCAACTAAGATATTATCAACCTCATCGACTATAGCGAAGGATCTACCCCGTTGAACTCTTCTCTCCGAAGTATCCACCATGTTGTCCCTAAGATAATCGAACCCAAAATCATTATTTGTGCCATAAGTTATGTCTGATTCATATGCCTCTTTTCTGGTCACTTGTTTACCCAGCACCTTATTCCCATCAAAGCTATCTGGATGGAAAAAATAGGCATAGTCGTTCTGCAAAGCCGAAACAGAAACTCCTAGCGAGTTATAAATAGCACCCATCCACTCAGCATCTCTCTTTGCCAAATAATCGTTTACAGTAACTACGTGAACACCTTCTCCCGAGAGAGAATTAAGAAATGCAGGCAACGTCGCCACCAATGTTTTCCCTTCCCCAGTTCGCATTTCAGCAATTTTCCCCTGGTGTAAAACAATTCCACCCATTAATTGAACATCAAAATGCCTTTGACCAAGAGTCCTCTTTGCGGCCTCTCTCACAGCAGCAAATGCATCCGGAAGTAGTTCATCGAGGGATTTACCACCCCCATATTCGTTTTTGAGGGTCGTAGAAACAGATTTCAATTCATCGTCGGACTTAGACTCATAAACGCTTTCCAGGGTATTTATTTGGTCTACCAAATGATCGAATTTAGACAGAGCTTTCTCGTCTGAGTTACCAAGAAGATTTGTTATCGCTTTTAAAAATGCCATATTTTTTGTTATTAATTCCTTACTTCACAACAAATTATACGGGCACAGCATTTACGAGTACCAGCAATTCATGGCCAAGTTAACTTGGCCTACGACTCAAACATGGCTCCAACGGAAAGGCCACCGTGTATCCTATGAATTGCCTCTCCCAGCATGGGCGCGATTGACAGTACGGTCAACTTTGAACCTCGCTTCGCATCAGGTACAGGCAAAGTATCAGTAACAACTGTTTCTATCACTTCACTTTGTGCCAATATATTGCTGGCTTCACCAGACAATACAGGATGAGTCACCGCACAATAAATATCCTTTGCGCCATGTTCTTTAAGAGCCTGTGCAGTTGCTATCACCGTTCCCCCGGTTCCCAGTTCATCGTCCACAATTAGAGCAGTCTTGTCCTTAACATCCCCAATCAAGCTTACGGCCTCAACTCGGTCCTCATTACCTATCCGGTGCTTTTCTACCAAAGACATTCCGACGTTCAAAAACCTTGCAGTATCTCTAGTTCTTTTCACATCACCCGCATCAGTGGCAGAGGCAACCTCTATGCCTATACCATTGCTCTTAAAATGCCCCGCCAGCATTTGGACTGCTGACAATTCATCAACCGGTATATTGAAAAAACCCTGTATTTGGCCGGCATGGAGATCAACTGTTAAAACTCTATCTGCTCCAGCAACGGTAAGTAGATTAGCAACTAATCTGGCCGTTATGGGAACCCTAGGCTGATCTTTTTTATCGCTACGACCGTATGAATAATGGGGGATTACAGCCGTAATACGGCCAGCCGAAGCTCTCTTCGCAGCGTCTATCATCACCAAAAGTTCCATTATGTGATCATTCACGGGTCGGCAAAAAGTCTGCACTAAAAAAACATCTCTTTCTCTAACATTCTCTTTAAAACTTACGAATGTGTTGTCATTGCTGAATTTAAAAACATCGCATTCACCTAGCGGTATTCGCAAATAATCACAAATATCTGAGGCAAGTTTTGGGTGGGAGTTACCGGAAAAAATTCTTAAATCTTCAAAAGAGGGCATATTCAAATCATCTCAAGGTATTTGGTATGAAAACAATCTATATTACCTATTTTTAGGTAGGTTAAGCGAGCCGAATTATAGCACAGCAAAAGATAGTAAATGTCCAGTGTTTTATTACCAGTATTGATTATTGCTGCCGTGTGACTGATACTTTTCTTTCCTACGATTTCGATGTTAATCAGGACTGGAAAAATGGCAAAACGACTACCGACTAAACCACAACTACGAGATTTATCGCCTCAATGGATCCAAAGGCAAGATGGGGTTTTCCTTCACCTTGAGGATGACTTGGGGATAGCACAGACTGCGGTGCAAATACCCCAGAACCTCACACCTATACTCCTGTTGTGTGACGGTACCAGAACAATAGAATCCATAAATGGCGGATTGTTGCTACAAGGTATTTCTATCGGTGAAGAGAGAATATCCAACTTACTGGAACAGTTGGACGACGCCTTACTTTTAGAAAACGGTAAATATGCAGCTGAGAAAAATAAAGCGATCCAAAAATATCGCCATGCCGAAAATAGGCCAATGTCTTTCGCGGGCACTATATATCCAGCCCTGCTTTCTGATTTGGATATCTTCATTACAGAAAGCAAATCCAGATTTGAACGTTCGGATAGGGACAAGAAATACATAGGGGATATCCAAGGGCTCCTTTCCCCCCATATTGATTTCGCAAGAGGATACGCAACATATGCGGAATTATGGAAAGAAAGTGAGGGACATTTAAACGATATAGAGCAAGTCATAATATTAGGCACAGATCATACTGGCGGACTAGGTTCAATAACTCCAACTATGCAAAACTACCAAACCCCTTATTCGGATCTTGAGACAGATCTGGAAGGAATTAAATTATTGGAGTCGGCAATTATCGGAAGGGATCCTTACAATGAAGAATTACATCATATAAAAGAACATTCTATAGAATTGGCTTTAACCTGGCTCCACAATGCCTTGGATGGTAGGTCGTTCAAACTGTTGCCTATACTATGCGGTTCCTTTCAGAAGTTCATCGTAGATAAACAACAACCTGACAAGGATGAAACGATCGGCAATGTGATTGAGGCTCTCACTGAATATCGAAAGAAATCGAGAACGCTGGTGATCGCAGCAGGAGATTTGGCTCACATGGGACCAGAATTTGGGGATGCAACTCCTATGGACGAGCTATCACTAGCAGACCTCGCTTCTAAAGATCATATTTCCCTGGCTAACATCGAAAAGGGAGCACCTGACGAATTTTTCAACACAAGCGCAGAAGAATCAGATGCAAGAAAAATCTGTGGATTAACACCGATATATTTAATGGGTAAAGTATTGGACGGTTGCAAAGGATATAGCGTCGGATATGATCAGTGTCCAGCCGACCAGCAAAACACTTCAGTGGTTTCGATCGCTGGAACTTTACTTTTTGGCGACTGAAAGAGGCTAGATATGACCAGAGTAGGTTTTTTATTAAAGGTTAGGGAAGAATATATAGCTGAATATAAAGTCCATCATAAAAATGTCTGGTCAGAAATGAAAAATGCGCTGTCCAGGAACGGGTGGGGAAATTATTCCCTTTTCATTAGACCTGACGGATTGTTGTTCGGATATTTTGAAGCTAAGGAATCTTTTAAAGATTCTCTCAAAGGTATGGAATCTGAAAAGGTAAATACTGATTGGCAAGAATTGATGTCACCATATTTTGAAATCCTTGAAGGCTCAACTCCTGACCAATCAATGCTGGAGCTTGAGGAAATTTTCCATCTGGATTAAACAGGAGCGAACAAATATGAGGCTAGAATCCAAAAAAGTAATTGTGACAGGAGGAGCTTCAGGTATAGGTAGATCTATATGCAATATATTTGCTTCGGAAGGAGCCTCAATAGTCATAGCCGATATTGACGAATCTGGATCACAAGAAACCTTACGTCAGATAGAGTCAGGTGGAGGAAAAGCACTTGCAGTAACAACAGATGTTTCTTCAAATGACAGTGTGTCCGAAATGATCAAAAAGGCGACATCTTTCCTAGATGGGATTGATATTCTGGTCAATGACGCCGCGGCATTCATATTTGGAAAAGTGCAAGATGTTACGCAGAGGGATTGGGAAACAGTGTTCGGAGTCAATGTGATGGGACCTGCTAGCACCGTTAAACATTCTTTACCGTACCTGAAACAATCTACATCTCCAAACATAGTAAATATCGCATCTGTAAGCGGATTTATAGCCCAACCTTCATTTGTGCCATACAACGCTTCCAAAGGAGCTCTATTGCAGCTCACGCGATGTTTGGCTATGGACCTTTCGGAATTTAACATAAGGGTAAATGCAGTCTGTCCTGGAGCTATTTACACCCCAGCCACCGAAAGACATATAGCTTTTGAAAACGCAGACAGGGACGAATTTCTTGAAAAAGCAGGACAAGGCAGCTTTCTCAAAAGAGTCGGCAAACCAGAGGAAGTAGCATATGCAGCTCTTTTCCTAGCCTCAGATGAAGCCTCGTTCATCACTGGCAGCCATCTAGTTGTGGACGGAGGGGCCACAGTATGACCTTTGATGAAGATTTTAAATTCGTAGATGCACACGTACATTTCTATGACATGCAACATCCAACCCTTTATTACGGACACTGGCAACCGAACGAAGACCATCCATTTCTTGGAGCCCAAACCCGGGTTCTGGGATCCAGAAACTATTTAGCAGAGGATTTTATAACAGATTCGCAGCCATATGGAGTAACTAAAGCCATACATGTTCAGGCAGCTATTGGCTCCGAAGATCCTGTGGAAGAAACCAAATGGCTAGACGAGGTTTATCAAAACACTGGGCTACCAAACGCGATAGTTGGTCACGTTGACCTAAGGGATCCAAAAGCCAGCGCTGTGATTGAAGATCACCTAAAATACCCTAACTTCAAAGGCATACGTGATTTCTCACACGGAGAATATTTGATCAGTGATCAATTTAGACGAGGATACAGTTTACTAGAGAAATTCGATCTTATCTCAAGTATATCGGCACAGTGGCAAGACATGGACAACCTAGCAAATTTGGCAAAGACATTCGCTAATACAAAGATAGTTTTAGATCACGCTGGGTTTCCCGAACAAAGGACAGCAGAATATTTCAATAGTTGGAAAACTAGCATGAAAAACTTGGCCCACTCAGAAAACGTTTATTGTAAGATTTCCGGACTCGGAATGGGAGATAATAACTGGACAGAAGATTCTATAAGACCATACGTCGAAACCTGCATTGAACTTTTCGGGGTTGACCGATCTTTATTCGCCACAAACTGGCCTATAGATAGTCTATGGAGTGACTACGGATCTGTAGTAACGGCCTATCGCAATATAACAAGTGGTTTTTCTAAATCTGAAATTGCAAAATTATTCTCCATAAATGCGGAAAACATCTATCGGATTTAATTTTCTGGCATACCAATCGGATCAATATGACCGAATCAATAAGCGGTTGTAGGGCTGGCATTAATTTTTATCATGGCGATCCAACCAATCACTGGTACCAGCCAAATCAACAGCCACCACCATTTTTTATTTTGATCATGCAAACGTCTAACACTTATCGATAGTGTTGGAACTAACATCACAAGCCAAAATATTGTGCTGAGAGGATAGAAGGGTAGGGAACTAAACAAGATGGCATCTAACACAATCAAAGGGAGTAGGAAAATTGTTTGGAATAGAATGAAAAACCAGAACTCTCCCCTGGTCGAACGGCCCTCAAAGTCGGACCATCTCCTGAAAGCCAAATTTATTGCTAATGAAAAGGTCAAATTTACCCTCTGCTCTATGAGATTTCAAATCCCCCGTAGCCGCTCGCCGCTACTTCGTCACACTTCTCGCGATAGGTAGGTATGCCTCCTGCATAAGGCATAAAGACTCTTTTTTTACCCGGTATATTGGCTCCAACATACCAGGAATTACAAGTGTACCGGAGAGTATCTCCAGCAATTTCCTCAACGTGGCTCGTCCAATTCTCTTCGGCCGATGTTTTTGCTTCAATTTCTCTGTGTCCACCTGTCTCCATATAGTCCAGGCAGTCTCTTATCCACTCGACATGCTGTTCAATCGAGGTCATCATATTGGACAATACAGATGGACTACCCGGTCCTGTGATTGTAAAGAGATTAGGAAAACCTGCCATGCTCAATCCTAGATAACTTTTAGGGCCGTCAGACCAAATATCTCCCAACTGAATCCCATCTTTACCTGTAATGTTCATTGACAACAAAGCCCCAGTCATTGCATCAAATCCAATGGCAAAAATGACAATATCAAATCCATAAACATTATTTTCAGTCTGAATTCCCTCTTCAACCAAACCTTTTATGGGGTCAACATTCACATCCAAAAGGGTCACATTATCCCGGTTGTAAGTCTCGTAATAGTCAGTATCCGCACACAACCTTTTACAGCCAATAGTATTGGTAGGAGCCAGTAGCTCAGCAGTCTTAGAATTGAGTACAGTCTCTCTAATCTTTTCTCTGACGAATTCTGCAGCCGTAAAATTAGACGCGTCATTTATGCCAATATCTGAATATGCTGCTGTAAAACCTGTACCTCCTTCGTCCCATCTCCTTTGGTATTCCTCAATTCTTTCTGATTCAGAAACTGACATAGCTGAATTCATACCGGGTTTCATAGAAGCTATGCCTGCACGATTTGACCTGGCTTCTGTTCTAATGTCAGGGTACCGACTTTTTATTTCCTCAACCTCACCACTCATTAAGGCACGGTTTTTAGCAGGAATAGAATAGTTGGCAGTCCTTTGGAAAACGGTTAGATGCTTCGCCTCTTTAGCTATCACGGGAATCGCTTGAACCGCGGTAGAACCAGTCCCAATAATGCCAACTGTCTTACCCGAAAAATCAACCCCATCGTGTGGCCACCTACCAGTGACATACCAATCACCTTTGAATTGATCCAAGCCGGCAAATTTGGGTTTGTTAACTGATGAAAGAGTACCGGTGGCCATTACGCAATATCGACCCTGAAATTCTTCACCAGAAGTGGATTTTAGTAACCATTTTTTCCCGTCGGCATCATATTCAACTGCATTGACCCTGGTCTGAAACTTAATGTGGCCTCGCAAATCGAACCTATCCGCAACGTGGTTTGCATATTCAAGTATCTCTGGCTGGGTTGAAAATCTATGGCTCCAGTTCCATTCTTGCTGTAACTCATTTGAAAATGAGTAGGAATATTCCATACTTTCCACGTCACACCTAGCACCTGGATAACGATTCCAATACCATGTACCTCCTACGCCCGTAGCTTCCTCCAAAACCAGCACATTCAAGCCAATTTTTCTCAATTCATGGAGCATATACATTCCACCAAACCCGGCACCAACTACAATTACGTCATATATGGCCGCATTCTTTGCATTCGAATCTATTTCAGATTTCAGCGAGGTCAATTTTGCCACCTTTAGTAAATCTTTTTATATCAATAAACAAATGGAATTATACCTAAGGTTTAAATTTCCTATTCTTTTTGTGCTGAAACCGCAAACAATGGATCAGAAGGGAAATCACCAGTCGGACTAAGATTCACGGCGCTGGGTACGCCCCAGGAACCAGAATCAGCAAAATAGCTTCCAATAAGACTTGCTCTTTCTATGTCGTCAAATACTTTCCAAATTTTGGTTGCTTTAGTAGGAAACATACGGTTGGAATAAATAACATGAAATTTGCCCTTTTGTTTCAAAACCCTATTAACCTCTTTAAATACTGAAATGGGATCCGTCATGTATTGCACAGAAACGATAACCATCACGGCATCAAATTGATTGTCTTCATAGGGTAAATGTGGATCTTTATTTATATCCTTTATAACCCATTGGTCCAGCTGTGGATTATCGGACATTTCCTCGCCATTCATCCCGAGGCCATATACCTCGTTCAAAACTAGGTTATCGGGAATATGAGACCGCCAACTACTCATCAAATCTAGAAGCGTACAACCTTCAGGCAACTGCGCGTAAAGGTACTTTTTCAACTCCTCTATTGCAGTATCATCAATGTGTACGAGCAGGCGAGGCTGTAAGTAAAACAGCGAATCATCAGACTCATCTTCTCTATCGAAAGAACTTTCTGGATATTCCATAAATTTTTAAAAAAGAATTTTGATCTAACTTTTAGACTACCCTTCCTATAGGATATGTACCATCAGTCCAGCTAGGTTCCGAATTCAAATACTCCATCATGTTGCTAAAATTTTCATGCTGTTCAGGTCTATCTGCGTTAGCAATATAAGCTTCCTTATTTTCAAAAATTGCTACCCCTATCAAATCCGAACCATCATCCGGTTTCATTAGGAAAAAAGCGACGGCCCCAGGGGGATTTTCGACCTCATTAAAAGTATCGATCAAATTTTGCTCGCAACCTTCTTTTACATCCAAATTAAATATACTGCCGTACATAAATCGACTCCATAATTACTATTTGACGTCACCAAATTGACATCACCTAAAAAGGACATTTGTAATAAAAATACCCCTTATATTTTGCAAATATAGGGGGTATTGAGATTCTATACTTGTTTGTTAATTAATTGCCGGGAGGCGCATATGTTATTTCAGCCGCCTTTTTCATAGCAGAAACGGCATCTTCAACAGAAATAAGTGGGGTAGTTTTCAAGTCTGTAACTGCGCCGCCTGCAGAAACAGCCATAGATAATGCAGCCGCGCTAACGTTATCCGGCATATCAGCGATAATTACCAAGTCGCCTTCACCAAATGAGAGGTATGCAGATTCGATCGATCCTCCCATTTTTTCAAATGCAGGCCGGACCACTTCGATTCTATTTTTAGGGTCCGCTATTTGAGCAGCCCAAGCTGCCCCAGTGTACGAACCTGTTATTAAATACTTTGCCATGCTAATACTCCTTATTTATATTTATCACTATTTTACTGAACCTGTTTTAATCTGAAAAAATCATTTGATTAATTCTTGATTAACCATCGGGAAATCAACTCACACGTAATTGTCCTCTTACTAGTACGTTTGCCTCGAAGATCTTTCCATACATGTGACTTTATCAGACTGACATAAAAGTTCTCTACCTATCAGGACCACTTAAAGTAACTCCACCATCAACATTTAATGCAACCCCAGTTACCCATTTTGCCTCATCACTGGCCAAAAACACTGCAGCCCAAGCCACGTCCCAAGGGGTTCCTTCAACTTTAAGGGGAGAGGCTTCTTGCCTGATTTGTCTTTTTTCTGGGGTCATATTAGGAGCAGTCATAGAGGAATAAATAGGGCCCGGCAAAATGCAGTTCACGCGAATCCCATCTTCGGCATGATCGACAGCCATAGCTTTTGTCAAAGCGATTACCCCACTTTTGGAGACAGTGTAGGGAGTCAAACCCCTGGGCCTAATTGCAGATATTGAGGAAATGTTAATTATGGAACCGCCACCGCTTACACCCATCTCAGGTACCGAATATTTTCCCATTAACATCATGGACTTAATGTTCACCCTTAAGACTCTATCCCAATCTTCCTCCGACACCTGGACAACATTACCTGCCCCTCCAATACCAACGTTGTTATGAAGTATATCCAACGATCCGTATTCCTCAATTGTATTTTTCACAATCTCTCTGCACATCGAGGAGTCTGTTACATCGCCAACAAAACTGATACAGACCCCACCTTCAAGCTCAATATGATCTTGTGTTCTATCGAGATTTTCTTGATTTGAGTCAACCAACATTACTTTTGCGCCTTCTCGTGCAAACAGAATTGCCGTCGCCTGTCCATTCCCCAAAATATCTCCTCTGGAACCTGCTCCGGTGACAATCGCTATTTTTCCATCTAATCTACCCATAGTAGTTGACATAATGTGACCTTTTTTTAAGACTAAGCTATCTAGGTTTATGCGATTATGACTTTAGAAGATTTTATTTCCAGATTCAATTCTGCTGAACTACATCGCGCCCTGAAAACTCAAGGCCTACCAAACGTCGGAAACAGTGACGACAAAATTACTCAACTAGCAAACCTCACTAATACCAAATCTAAAATCAAATTTTTGTTGTCAAATTTAGATGAAGTCCGACTAAGGGAAATTTCTTTGGAATTTGCCATTTCTGGTGCTGGCACAATGAATAAGGGAAAGCTTATGAACAGAATTGCACAGATCATGATCGGTGACTACCAAACTCTGGAACAACAGGCAGCCAATATTGAAAACCTTCACTCACTAACTATTTTGGCGGTTGGTGCGTCAATCTTAATGATCGTATTTATATTCACAGCATTTTTCTTCGGTACCTCCGGCTCGTTTATAGCCGCAGTAGCGATCAGTATACCGGCCAGTTTTTATGCATATATAACTATAAAAAGACGATTACAAAACCCTAATAAGAAACCCGATTAGCTGAACCGATTAGGTAATTGCAATTCCGCTGCGATATCAGTAAACCAATCAATTACCTCTGGATGATAGGGAATACCATTCTCCAATCTCTCTTTTTCTTCTTCATGTTCCGGAAGACCAGCATAAGTCACACTATCATGTCCTGGAGCCGGCGCCGACTCTCTGAGAGTTTTCATATATTGATCCAAATCATCTTTGAACATATCTACATCAACAAATGCATCTATTTTGTATGCAAGAAAATGATGCGAAGGGCCCGCTTTTCTGTTTGGACCAGCTCCTCCTCCTGACAGGACCGCCGACAATATTTCGATCATGACAGCAAGGCTATAGCCCTTATGAGAACCCAGTTCACGAGTCCCACCTAAAGGCAATATTTTAAAATCATCCGGTACCTGTCTTTCGTCCATTATTGGAGTTCCATCGGATTCCGCAACCCAACCTGCCAGTGCATCAACTCCAAGTCTTTTAGCCAAAGTTATCTTATTTCCTGCAACTGAACTCATTGATGCATCAAAAATAAAAGGAGGTTCATCTCTAGTGGGAGCTGCGATAGCCAGCGGATTCAACCCAACCACGCTTTCAGCTCCGTTTGTGGGCAATACAGAGACACCTCCTGTAGTCATAGCTATACCGATCATATTATGCTCAAGGGCCATGGCTGCGTGATACCCAGCTGCACCAAAATGAGCTCCGTTAGTAACCGAAACTGAGCCTATTCCATATTTTTCAGCCCTTTCAATCGCTATATTCATAGCAGCCGGTCCGACCACAAGTCCATGCCCTTGGTCGCTATCAATTGTGCAGACTGCTAATGCTTCCCTTACTATCTTCCAGTCTGGTGTCGGATTTATACGACCTTCTTGAAACCCAGCAACATAGGCTCTCATCATGTTGCTGACTCCGTGAGATTCAACACCTCGAATATCAGCGTACATCAGCACATCAGCTGCTAATGCAGCATCCTTTGCAGGCATTCTCATTTTTACAAAAATATCCTCCACCGCCGCCCTCATATTCTCTTGCCGAACTCGGATAGCTATATCTTCAGGGACATGAAACCTCTCAAGCACTGTAATCTCCTATATTTATGACTACTAAAACCAAGATTAACTAACACCCACATATTATGCTATTTGAGCACGGGAATGCACTCTTGAGGAAACACCCCAATACATATTATTTATTCCACCTATTTTTACTATTTGAGAAAAGAATTATTATTGGCCTGATAAATTAAGCAAATTTATTGACACTGCCGTTAACCAGCCTATAACCTGATTTCAATTAGTTGCAACTAGGATACGTACGTGGAGATAGGAATAAAAAATGGCAAAACACAAAAACTTAGTTTTTATATTCAGTGATCAACAGCGTTACGACACCATGGCTTGTTACGGTAATGATTGGATAAAAACTCCAAACTTAAATTCACTTAGCGACGAATCGTTTGTCATGGAACGAGCATACGTTGGACAACCCGTTTGTACTCCAGCCAGGGGAACAATAACTACAGGGCTGCATCCTCACAATGCAGGACCGACAGTAAACGTAATACCACTACCAGCAGAACAGAAAACCATTGCCGAATACTTGCCGAACGAATATAAGACAGCATGGTTTGGAAAATGGCATCTTGGTAATGATGGGAATGCTCAGCACGGCTTCCAACACTGGATTTCGACAGAAGACCATGCCTCACGATTTGTAGGGCTAAGCTCTGAGCCTAGTAAAAGTGACTGGCATAATTATTTGGTAGATCAAGGATATAGCCCAGATTCGACTCTATCTAACGATCAACCGCATCTGCCTGAAACAGTCACAAAACAGACTCCTGATAACTGGGAAGTTTTCAGTACAGAGTTAAGATCCGAACTTCCGGCAGAACACCAAATGGCACACTTTTTGGGAAGAAACGCAGTGGACTTTATCGAAAATCATAAAGACAACCCATTCTGCCTCTATGTGAGTACATTCGAACCCCATTCTCCTTATAACGGTCCTTACAATGATTTATACGATCCAGCCTCATTGCCCGTAGGGCCGGCATTCTTAAAAAAGCCAGAAAACGCCCCACTGATAAGCAGGCTAAGAGCCGATAACAATATGCAGTTCCTTGAAGGATCCTCCGGGTCGTATCGAGGATACGTGGAAAAAAATATTGCGGGCATACATAACGACATAAGCTCAGAATACGGCTGGCGGGAACTCAGAGCCAGGTATTTAGCTAACATCACTTTAGTGGACGACATGGTTGGAATGATCGTTAAATCCCTCGAAGAACAGGGCGTCCTAGATGACACCATTATCGTGTTTACTAGCGAGCATGGTGAAATGGCAGGAGATCATGGAATGCTGGAAAAACGTTCCATGTATGAAGAATCTGCAAGGGTTCCAATGATCATAAGAGCCCCAAAGATAGGCACTGACAAAAAAGTAGTGAGCGGGAACTTTAGTCATGTTGACCTAGTCCCTACGCTTTTGGATCTGTTAGGTGTGGATGTCCCTGATGGACTAGACGGTAAATCAGTTGCAGAAGTCCTAGAAGACGGATCAAATCTCCGAAACAATGAGGTATTCGTTGAATGGAATGGAATAGGATCCATCGAAGACAGGTTACTTGGAACTCATGATATTAATGCTATGCATCAGGCGCCTTGGAGAACGATAGTCTATAGAGACTGGAAATTGAACCTGTGTGCCACTGATAAATGTGAGCTCTACAACTTGAGAGAAGACCCCAATGAACTGAATAATTTGATCGATAGCCCTGAACACCAGGACACAGTCCGGCTTTTAAGCACCAAAATAAGGGCATGGCAGTACAAAACAAACGACAAAGCACCTTTATAAAATTTTTGTATATACTTAAAGCAGCAAAATATGGAGGATTCAATAATGAAGATTAGAATTAGTAGCGTAATAGCCATCAGCATGATGGCATTGCTCTCAATCGGATTGGTAGCTTGCAGCTCCTCTGATGCCGCAGCAGCGGCAGCCCCAGCAGCAGCAGCTCCTGCCCAAGCAGGATCGAGCTCAGGATATGTTCCTTCAGCTCCTGCACAACCAGCAGCAGCAGCAGCAGCGGCAGCAGCTCCTTCAGC
>CAYPXS010000002.1:0-37602 GCA_964414725.1 uncultured Dehalococcoidia bacterium | reverse complement strand
CTCTCATCATATCCCAGATAGATTCCATGCCATCTTCTAGTTCTCTGAGTTCATGACGCACGTCTTGTGCCATCTGTTCTTGAATCTGCCAACCTTGATCTTGGGATTCATGGAGACTACTGATGTACTGCTCCACTTCATTTATTTCTTGCCTAATCGCTTCACTGTCGGTTGTAGAACCGCCGGTGGCCGTAACAGTTATTGTGTACTCTGCATCCAATGCCGTAAGACGCTCATCTCTAATTCTTGCCGCTTCGTTTATTAATGAAGCTACTTCAGCGTCTAGTTGATTCTGATCTGGTGCTCCTGTGGAGGCGGCATCAACAATATTCTGCTTCGCCTGAATTTCATTGTCCCTTTGTTGATGTAGATCCCCTATTAGTTGCTCTAGTCCGTTCTTTTCCGCCAAGGCTGCCGTGTAGGCAGGGTTTGCAGTAGTAGATTGATCGGACAGACCATTCAATGTTGATTCTAGTTGCGATATCGACACATTAAGATCGTCTTGCTGTTGGATACCTGTGTTATAGGCTGGGTTTGGGGCTTCAGTTACTATGTACTCTGGTATGCTCGCTCGTTCGTTTTTAAGAGCTTCAACCACTGACAGCGCATTGGCATATTCTGGCCTAGCTTGATCTGAAGCAACAGTTCCATCAGTGTTCACCTCGAATTGCGGAGTATTTGCTAGGGCAGATTCCGCATCAGCAATCGCGGCTGTTTTCTGATCCCATTCATTATTCCTCGTTTGTGACTGAAGAACACTATTCATTGTGGCCAGATTTTGGTGTAGCTGGTCTAGTTGACTTCGCTTTCCTTCAATATCAGCAATAATTTGGCTTCTCTGGGCAGCAGAATCATTTGTGCTTCCTGCTTCGAGGTCTTGTAACGATTGCTTGGCTTGGTCAAGTTTAGCTTCGTTGTAAGCAATTTGGTCTTGATAATTAAGATTTATCTGATCAATATCCAGTTGTGCATTGTTGGCATCGCCTACTGCAGCGTTTGCATCAAAGGATTGATGTCTTTTCTCTTCAGCTTTCTGCAAATCCTGATCGTAGTCTGCCCATATTTGGTCAGTGCGTACAGCATGATTATCCCAATCTAATTGTGTTGTAACTGCCTGGGCTTGTTGCTCACTGTCAGTAGCCGAGCGTAGCTGGCGGTAAAGATCCTCCAACTTTTCGTGCTCTTCCTGAATGAGGTCCTCACTGCTTTTAGCATTTGTACCGGCAGCGGCGGCCAACAAATTTGGATCAGTATCCCATATATCTCTTTCTCTTTTCCTTAATTCCTCAGCTTCTTCTTCCAGAGGTCTTACCATGTCGTGTAATTCCATCCTGGACTCTTCTATTTGCATTTGCTCTATATCGATTTCAAAATGAGAATCATCTATATCTTTCCAGGCCTGATGTATGGCTTCCATTTCCTGGTTAAAAGGATTATTTTCCTCGTATTCTCTCCTCATATCTTCAACTTGGCGGTGGGCTTCATCTCGCTCTTCATCCCATTCTCTCCACATCCCCTTGGAAATATTCTGAGCTTCCTCTTCCTTCGCTCTCATCGCAAATTCTAGATTCTGCCAGGTGTTCTGCCCGTTCTCCTCCATCTCAGATCTTCTCTGCTGAATTGATTCTTCTAATTCATCATGAAGCCTTTCTTTCTCGTCCTTGAGATCTCTTTGCCTCTGTTCCAACTCCTGAAACCGAGCATCTATCTGTTCTTTGTATTCGTCCCTCGCCTGATCCCCTTCCATGTAGACAGTGTCAAAACGTTCCCGCATCTCTTGGTCAAATTCCTGACCGATTTCTTCGGCCTGCTGATAAAGACCTTCCTTCTGCCTTTCTAAAGCTTCTATTTCAGCTTCAATCGGAGCTACTTGCTCTTCTATGGCGTTAATCTGCTCCACAAGTGGATCGACCTCATTGGTCTGTATCTCGAGTATTCTCGCTCGTAAATCAACCACTCCTTGTGCCTGTTCCACATCAACAACCCCACAAGCCGCAAAGGCTGCTCCAACAATCCCGATAACCGATATTTTCATCAGGGCTTTCTTGAACATTTTTTAAAGTCCCCCAGCAATTTCTCTCATTTTTGAAGACGATCTGTTGTATTTTACTACTTTACGACGATTTCTTGAACGGGCTATCCGGAAATATACCGACAATTACCCAAATTAAAATCTACGTTACGGAATTAAACCATATATTCAGACTAGATTCATGAGTGTTGCCACGTTACTATGGCAAGTGGTTTCACCTGATTCCAATTGTCTTAGATTGGCATATTAGAATAACCTGACCAAAACCCTCTAATGCACCTCAAATAACAAAAACAACTACTAACAGGCGAGCAAATGAGCAAAGACAACTTCAAATTCAAACATACATTGCGTGTTCGCTGGAAGGAATGTGATGTGCAAGGGATCGCATACTATGGAAGTTATTTGGATTTTATAGATGTGGCACAAGCAGAATATTTCCGCAACTTAGGCATTCTTACTCATCAGCCGGACAAGAGGGAAATTTTTGACTTAGCAGCAGTAAAGGTAACTTTGGAATACAAAAGTCCTGCAAAAATAGATGAGCTCATAGATGTGTTCTTTAAAGTAGATAAAATTGGAAATTCCAGCCTCGACAAAAGATCAGAAATCTACCGAAATGGTACAAACGAATTGCTATGCACCGGACAATCCATTTCTGTGAATTTTGATTCAGGCCTAGGTACCTCCCGTAAGGTCCCGAGCGAAATAAAGGATATAATCGAGAAGTTCGAATCAATAGGACAGGAAAATAAATAAATTAAAGGTCAAATAATGAGCGATAAAACCTACAGTCAGCCTCCTGAATTCAACCTCGATCCAGAAAAGAGTTATAAAGCGATCGTAGAAATGGATAACGGCAATAAAATCACTATTGATTTGTTATCTAAAGAAGCTCCAAAAACGGTAAATAATTTCGTTTTCTTGGCAAGGGACGGCTATTACAACGGTATAACCTTTCATAGGGTGATACCTGGATTTATGGCACAGTCAGGGGACCCAACCGGAACAGGCTCCGGTGGGCCTGGCTATAACTTTGACGACGAATTCCACAACGATGCAAAGCATGATTCTGCCGGAATACTATCCATGGCAAACCGCGGAGTTATCAACGGAATGGGTACAAATGGGAGCCAATTTTTTATAACATTCGTTCCAACCCCTCATCTTGACGGCAATCACAGTGTATTTGGGAAAGTGTCAGACGGAATGGAAACAGTTCTCGCTATCAGTGAAAGAGACCCTGGAAGCGCAACTACCCCTGGTGACGCCATGAAATCTGTAACTATACTTGAAGAATAGGCAAAGCCGTTTATATCAATACCCTCATCTAATCTTTAACTATTAAGAGCTAATCTATTACAAATTCTGCGATTTGGTACCTTTCTATTACTTGCCAAATCATATTCCACTCCCAAGCCTGGACCTTGAGGTAAACCAACACACCCTTCAGAATCAATTGATTCCAATTGGTCTGAATAATTACATTTATAAACTCCAGCTAACCTGTTTTAATTTACCTATCCGTAATACTAAAAAAATCATTGTCGATCTTCAATCAAGTTTTCCATGCAATCAATTTTAATTGGCTCTATCAAACTCAGTTAGACTGAGATCTGTCCATTTCAAATTAGCTCCAAGTAGTATCGCTCCTCTTAGATCAGATTCTGTAAGGTCTGCCAAGGTCAAATCCGCTTCCTGAAAATCTGTAAAAACAAGATTGGCTTTTATAAGTTTGGCCATTTGCAAACTAGCTCCCCTGAGCATGCACCTTCTCAAACTAGCTTCAGTTAAATCAGCATTGTCCAAGCGGGCAAATTCCAATTTGGATGAATTTAAAACCGCATTAGCCAATATGGAACCCGTGAGATTTATTCGGGTCATATCTGAGCCATTTAAAGAAGCTGATGTGAAATCAGAAGAACTTGCATCCGCACCTATCAATTTAGCGCTCCTCAGAGTAGCCATAGTCAAATCTGTATTTTGAATTATTGCACCAGACAAATCAGCTCCGCGTAGGTTAGAGCTAACTAACGAAGAGTTAGATAGGTTTACTCCTCCGGTCATAAATGCCCCGCTCATATTGGACCCCGTTAGGTCACAGTTAGATAGATCGGAAGCATATAAGCGAGCTTCCATCAAATAAGTATCGCTAAGATCTGAGCCGCTAAGATCTGAATCCCTTAGATTTGCTTCCGCTAAAATACCTTCAGATGATTTAACATTGGACAAATTAGAGCCACTTAAATTAGCTCCCCTGAAATTGATCCCACGAAGGTCAGCACCAGACAAATCAACACCACTTAAAACTGCTCTGTGTAGATTTAAGCCCGTGAGGTCTTGACCAGAAAGACTCCCGCCTTCATCAAAAATCTCTAATACCTGTTTCTCATTGAGAGTAGACACAAATTATCTTTACCATTTTTCTTCAATAAATGTTGATTTAGGAATAATATTTCAATTTAATGAAAAATTATAATAATCTGCAAATAATTTTTTAGATACCAATTAATTTTAAAGTGAGGGTAAATGTGTTAATTGTCCAACGAACCTACACTCCGAAACCTGGTAAAGGAGGTCTAACTGATCTTCTAAAAATGGTGAACAAAAACACCATTTCAATCGGCCTTCCCGAAGTGAAAATCTATAGAAAATTCTTGGGACCACATGGAACTGTGGTTACTATTCAAGAATGGAAATCTCTTGAGGATTACAATAATTCTAGAGATATTGTCAGACACACCGAGGAAATAACTTCTATATTTGAAAAAATATATCCGCTTTTGGACAACACACATATCACCGAAATTCTGGAGTCCGCTTAAATATCCAACTCCTGACACCTCGCAAAAACCAGAAGGAGACCCGATTGGGAATTGAAAATGATAAGGTAGACGTTTTGGTCATAGGGGCAGGTGCCTCGGGCGCAGCATTCTCTTGGAAATTAGCAAAATCCGGAATTAAGGTGATGTGTCTGGAACAAGGTGATTGGATAAACCCATTAACTGACTATTCAACATCAGACTCAGATTGGGAAATACATAGACAAACGAACTTTAATCCAAATCCTAATTTTAGATCCTTGAATGTAGACTATCCGATTAACGATACCGAAAGCCCTATAGCACCGTTAATGTACAACGCAGTTGGGGGTAGCACCATTCATTGGTCTGCTCACTTCCCCCGATTAAAACCATCTGATTTCAGAGTTAAAACTCTAGATCACGTCGCCGATGATTGGCCTATTTCATATTTTGAACTTGAACCGTATTTTGATTTGAATGACAAGATGATGGGAGTAGCAGGTATCATTGGTGACCCTGCCTACCCTCCCAAATCACCGAGACAAACCCCTCCTATAGGCTTAGGCAAGTTGGGAGATAAAATCACTCATGGATTCGACAAATTAGGTTGGCATTGGTGGCCTTCCGATTCAGCAATAAATACTGTGGAATACGATGGCCGGCCCGGCTGTAACAATTGCGGACCCTGTGATCTGGGATGCTCTATAAAAGCCAAATCGAGTACGGATGTTACCTACTGGCCCAAAGCGATGAAACTAGGTGCACGATTAGTTACCAACGCGCGTGTAAGGGAAATCACTGTGGATAGGGATGGTAAGGCAAAAAGTGCAATATACTATGACTCCGATGGCAACATCCAAGAACAATATGCTTCAACCATTGTGTTAGCAGCAAACGGTATCGGAACCCCCCGAATTCTACTGAATTCAACCTCAACCAAATTTCCTGAAGGTTTAGCGAATTCAAGCGGTCTTGTAGGAAAAAATTTGATGTTTCATCCTTATTCTATTGTGACTGGCATATTTGACGAAGACTTAGAAGGACACAAAGGTCCGACACCATTAAATATAATATGCTCAGAGTTTTACGAGACAGACCACGCCAGAGATTTTGTGAGGGGCTATGCATACCAAGTGGTACGCTCTTCGGCTCCTTTAGCAACAGCTCTCAGTGGCCATGTACCCTGGGGTAAAAAACACCACGAGGCTTTCAAAAAACGGTTTAACCGAACTATTACCTTCGCAGTGATAGGAGAAGACTTACCAGAAACACATAATAAAGTCACTATAGATGCAAATCTTTCTGACTCATTCGGTATACCCTCCCCAAAAATTCAATACCAACTAAGTGATAATAGTCGCAAAATGTTGGATCATGGGGTAGGAACAGCAACTCAAGTTATGAAAGCAGCAGGTGCAACAGAAGTTACACATGATCCCCTAAAAAGAGAAGCTGGATGGCACCTGATGGGTACCACAAAAATGGGTACCGACCCAAAGAATTCCGTCGTAAATAAGTATGGCCAAACTCATGATATAGATAATCTATTCGTTATAGACGGAAGCATATTCGTCACAGCTGGAGCGGTTAATCCAACCTCCACCATCCAAGCCCTAGCATTGCATATTGCAGACCATGTCATCTCAAAATCAAAATAACCTCTACTAGGGAATCAGAATCATACTAGGAATATTCTCATGAGAACATTATCTAAAAGCAATTCAGACACTTTAGCTGTAATAGTGGACCTTTTAATCCCAGAAGTAGATCCTCTACCTTCTCCTTCCAAAATCAATATCATCGAACACATCGACAATGCCATTTCTCATACACCTAAATTGATCAGATTATTTGTCGAAGGTCTTAGAGATATAGACGACAAAGATTTTTTATTACTCAAAGAGAAAGAACAAATTGACTTCCTAGAAAGATACGAATGCTCCAACAACCTTTTTTTTGCCGAACTTATTCGCCACACCTATAACGGATACTACACAAATCCTATGGTGGTCAAAGCGATTGGAATGACAGGTCAGTCACCTCAACCAAAAGGATATGACTTGGAACAAGGAAAAAACTTCAAATTACTAGAAAAAGTTAGGGAGAGAGGTCAAATTTGGAGGAATCCTTAGGTCGGATGCTATTAGAATCCTTCCCAAAATTTGTCAAAAGGTGCCACATTATCTCCATACTCCCCGCGAGCCTCCAGCATTTTCCCTCTCATTTCAACCACTTTTTCGATAAGGACAACATTGCCGGATAAATCATGTATCTCGTCGGGGTCTTCAGCAATGTTAAACAATTGGGTGGAACGGACTCCATTAACATTGTACTCAATCAGTTTCCAACCCTGATATGTTACTGCTCTTTGCACATCCTTATAAGCATAGTATAAGTAGTCACGGGTTGAAATTTCTTCTTCTTTTATCGTCTTCATCATACTTTTGCCCAAGACACTTTCCGGAATATCAATACCAGCCATTTCACATAAAGTAGGGTATACGTCTACTGTATAAACTAATGAATCTCTCAAGGTTTCACTGGGAATTCCTGGTCCACAAAATATCATTGGAATGTGAACACTGTGATCATACAAATTCTGTTTACCAAATAGACCGTGCCTTCCCAAAGCAAGTCCATTATCACCAGCAAGTACTATGATGGTGTTACTAATTTGATCCGATTCTCTAAGAGCATCCAAAATCAGACCTACTTGTGAATCAAGATGGGAGACCATAGCGTAATATTCCGCTATATGATTCTTTACTTCTGATTCCTCCCTAGGAACTGCAGCTAAAAACTCGTCTCTAGCATCAAGTTCACCATTGTCAAAAGGATGCTCAGTCATGAAATTTTCTTCAATATCTAAATCATCTACAGAATACATATCATAAAATTTTTGTGGGGTAGTCCTTGGATCATGAGGAGCCATAAAGGCTACATACGCAAAAAACGGATCGTCTTTTTCATAGTTATAAATAAATTCCGCCGCTTGGGTAGCAAATAGGTCAGTAGAATGTTGTCCTGCATGGATATGGTTAGCAATCTTCTCTTCCAATAAGACAGGAATCCGATATGATTCAACCCGACTTTTATAGGTTTCTATCGGCTCGTATTCATGCAAAGGTACCATTTCTCTTGATATTCGACCTGTATATTGTTCCGATGGATCATAAGAATGCACTGGTACCATCCAGTGATCGTAGCCACCACCAAAATAAATATCAGCACCATCTTGAAAATTTCGAATGTACGATTCGGTTCCGTTATGCCATTTCCCCGTACCCCAACAGTGATAACCAGATTTACGGAGCGTTTCACCCAACATGATATGGTCCTCGGGTATGGTCTCTCCCGAATCCACAAGATGAAAAAGTGTTCGCCCTGTCATCAACATGGCTCTACTAGGCATGCATACAGCTGTATTTGTTCCTCCCATAATGTAAGCATTGGTAAAAGCTGTACCATTTTCAACTAGCCAATCCATATTGGGGGTCGATATTTTATCGTTGCCAAGAGCGTGCACAGTATCGAACCGTTGGTCATCAGTAAATATTACTAAAATGTTTGGTTTCGACATTATTTGCCCACATATTTAGGTTTTCTTTTTTCCAAAAAAGCCCTAACCGCTTCTTTTTGATCCTCCGTGTCATAAAGCATTTCCCCGGCTGAATCTTCATCAGAAACTATTTCATTCCAGTCCTGCATTCTAACCCGAAGCAACTGTTTTGTTTGTCTTACCGCTAACGGTGGATTATCTGCAATTTCGCTAGCTATTTCCATACATTTATCCAATAAACTCGATGGTTCCACAACATCATTCACAAGACCCTTGGACAGAGCCCATTCAGCATCATATATTTTGCCAGTTAATGACATTTCCGCTGCAACTCCATGACCTGCTATCGCTTTTATTGTCGCGGATGCCGCTGTATCAGGCACTAAACCTCTTTTGACAAAAATGGCGGAGAATCTAGCTTTTTGGGTGGCGATCCTAATGTCAGTAGCGAGAGCAATAGACAAACCCGCACCTACTGCTGCGCCATTTATTGCCGCAATCACTGGCTGAGGTATATTTCTTATCGCTGGTGCAAGCTCTTGTATCCGCCTACGACCTTGAGAAGTTCTATCTCTACTCCTCCTATTCTCAGATCCTGTAGCACCCATCCTTGATAAATCTGCACCGGAACAAAATGCCTTTCCATTACCGGTAATAACTAGTACCCTGATTTCCGGAAATTTTCCTGGCAATTCATCTAAAAGTTCATGAAATTCCAGAGTTAATTCCCGATTTAGAGCATTCATTACCTCTGGCCTATCAAGAGTTAATAACCCAATGTGGTCATTTACGCTAAATGATAGATTTTTGAAACTCTTCATTAAAGTCTCCCTTAATTCCTAGAGTGAAGTATGTAGAGTCATTCCAAGCTCCAGTGCCTGGATTTTAAAGTTGTTAATTAGAATTTCCCAAAACCATATCTAATGATCTTTCCAAATATGTCTGAGCCAGTTGCAATTTGTATCCGTTTTGTCCCATAACTTTTGCATCTTTAAAGACTCCTGAACAAAGCGACTTGATATCGACATCCTTTGCTTTCAACCCTACTAATTTTCTTTCCAGAATGTCCAGATTCCAGGGTACCGGGGCAACACCACCAACAGTTAAGCCAACTCGACGGATCCTGTCATTTTCGATCTTGATCATGGCCGCAACACTCACTATAGCGAAATCCATAGACTTCCTCTCCTTTGCTTTCAAAAAAACACTGCTGCCTTCCATAGATTCATTTGGTATATGAATAGAAATCAGAATATCTCCCGGTTCCAAAATGTTCTCACGAGTCACATCAATTTCTGGCCCTGTAAAAAAATCAACAATTGGAACAGTGAGTCTTTGGGATTTCCTAAAAATCTCAACTTTAGCCTTCAGGCTAACTAGAGCTGTCGCAGAATCAGAAGGATGAACAATGTAACAAGAATGACCACCTAATATCGCATGATATTTGTCGGATCCACCTACCGCAAAACACTTCGTACCACCCTTCTTTATACAGTTGAATCTTGAATTCCTATAATACCAACACCGGGGTCTCTGGCATAAATTGCCACCCAAAGTCGCAATGTTTCGTATCTGTGGAGTAGCGATAGAGTCAGCGGCCTGAACTAAACTCTTTACCTCGATTTTCATCCTCTCATGACTAACGATGTCGCTAAGTGTAACCATAGAGCCTATCCGCACCCCAGATTGATCCCATTCTATGTCGGACATCTCTTGAATCTGGGAAGTACTAACCAGAAGATGCGGTTCAATTATCCCTTGTTTCATCTCAGTCACAAGATCTGTACCGCCGGCCAAAAGATAACCTCGGGTCCCATTTCGCAAAAGATCGGAGGCTCTTTCCAATTCAGATGGTTCCTTAAATGTAAAGGTTTTCATTGGATATTTTTCATCGCTAACAAAACATTATCTGGCGTAAACGGTAAATCATTTATCCTCACCCCAGTAGCGTGATACAAGGCATTGGCAATAGTCGGTGCAGGGGCAATACAAGGGGGTTCTCCCAATGACTTCGCACCAAATGGCCCAATAGGGTCGACCGAGTCGGCAAAAATCACTTCAATATCTGGATACTCCATGATTGTGGGACTTTTATGTTCTAAAAAATTAGCATTCAAAGTAATACCGCTGAGAGGATCAATTTCCATATCCTCAAGAAAGGTAAATCCCATCATTTGAGAAACGCCCCCCCGTACCTGTCCTTCCGCCAATCTTGGATTTATTATCCTCCCTGAATCATGAGCCGCCACATATTTAATAATCTCTATATGCCCAGTCTCTATATCTACTTCAATTTCGGCAAAATGTGCCCCAAATGAATTAACAATGTAGTCTTTGCTACCTGGAATTACAGAAGCCAGAGTTGTAAGAGGTCCTGTCTCGCGGACTATATCCAAAAAACTAATACTCTCTCCATCTTTTGACTCCACCCCAGTTGGGCTTAGATACAGCTCTTCAGGGGCACCTAATCCGAATGCCTCCACACTAGCATTGATAACAATGTCCCTAAGCTGTTTAGCCGCCTCAGTGGCTGCGTGGCCGGCTGAAAAAGTAAGAGTTGAGCCAGCGGTCATAGGAGATTCAGGCGTTTTATCGGTATTGCCACCATTAATTCTTACCATTTCAGGGGGTACACCTAACGTATCCGATGCCATTTGTATGACTACTGTTGAACTCCCTTCTCCAACATCCATAAATCCTACATTTAAAGTAAAAAATCCATCTTGATCTAAAGACATTTCCGCTTTTGATTGCCCGCCAGGACCCCCTCTGTAAATAAACATACTCATACCCATCCCCCTTCGAATAGGCCCAGATGAGTTTTGAATATTACCCCTTTTATCCCAACCAATAGCATCTGCCCCAAGTTTTAGACACTGGCGCAATTCATTACTGGAAAAGGGAATTCCTCCCTCTACCGGCTGTGTGTCAATTATCTGATTCATGGGCGTTGTTCTCTCACCAGGTTGTCCTTCAGGCCCAACATGATTTTTAAGACGAAATTCCAGTGGATCGATGCCTAACTTCTCGGACGCTTTATCTGATAAAGATTCAAGAGCAAAGTGTCCCTGCGGTGCCCCTAAGGCCCGATAAGACCCAGCTGTTGGAGTGTTCGTATATACGATTTGACCTTCATACTTTACATTCGGGCATTTGTACAGGTAGAGAACACCTTGACCGGCTCTTCTTACTACACCAGGTCCCGAGGAAAGATATGCGCCTGTATCCATAATCGTTTTAGCGTGCACAGCGGTTATTGTGCCATCTTTTTTGATACCCATCCGAATTTTTGTGAAAGTGGAGTGTCTCCTCCTTCCCGCTAAAAATTCTTCTTCTCTGCTCAATTCAAGTTTCACTGGATAACCCGTTTTAATGGAGAGTAGGGCTGCCAATACAGAGGTACGAGTTTCATCCTTACTGCCATAGCCTGCACCCATGGCAGGTCCTATAACTGTAATGTTGTGAGGATTAAGATCCAATGCGGAGGCCAAAATATTCTTATCTCCATGAATTCCTCTACTAGGTTTCCACATTGTTAAGCGTGAACCATCCCATGAAGCAAGAGCAGCGCGTGGCTCCAAAGAAGCCGGATGATGGTCAGGGGTAGTGAATGAATCTTCCACAACATAGTCTGCCTGATTAAATCCTTCCTCGATATTTCCTCTGGCTTCGACCAAAGGAGCACCATTGACCAAGTTGCCCTGCGGATGTATTGGAAAATTTGTCGAACCCAGCGAGTCGTGAACATTTGTAGAAAATGGTAAGACTTCGTAGGAAACTTCAATCAGATCAATAGCAGCTTGGGCTCGCTCAATACTAACTGCCGCTACCACAGCAACCTCGTCCCCTACAAACCTAACCCTGCTATCCAAAATCGGAACATCAGGAGCTACTTTTCCTTTAAGCACATTAAAAGGGGTCAATACATGGAAAACACCATCCATTTCCAAGGCAGCGTCTATGTCAACACTCAAAATATTTGCATGCGGATGGGGACTCCGAAGAATACGAGCATGCAACATATTCGGCAAAGATAAATCCGCTGTATATTTGGCGGTACCTAAAACTTTACCTTTTAAGTCAGTACGAACATAAGAAGTGCCGACCGTTGGAGAGTAATCACTATGTTCATTCATCAGTTTTTATTTCCAAGGCATGGACAACCGAATCTATTATTGAACCATAAGAATTACATCTACAAAGATTGCCAGCTAGAGATGATTTTATTTCGTCTATTGACATCTCTTCATCTGATTCAAAAATCGGATATGCGGCCATGATAAAACCAGGGGTACAATAACCACATTGACCTCCATCATTTTCGATAAACGAAATTTGCAAAGGATGTAATATTTTGTTTTGAGCTAATCCTTCAACAGTTCTGACATCTTTACCTTTGATTCTTGCAGCAAAAATTTGACAAGAATTTACAGCCTTACCATCAAGTAGCACCGTACAGGCACCACACTCTCCCAAATCACATCCCTTTTTTGCACCAGTTAACCCAAGATAATCTCGTAATATATCCAACAGAGTATGTCTATTATCAATTTCTAGGCTGTGTTGGCGTCCGTTAACAAGAAACTTTGTCTTTGTGTATTTATCGTCCATAATCACTCAAGCACTGGAACAATGAGAATCCACATCGGCTCTTCTCCGACCTCAAATCTATCTATGAAATCCAACGATCCGTCATCACCGATTTTGAACGCAGATATATGACCAGTATCAAGCCCTGCTGAATATAAAAAATCTCCATTTTTGTCTATATCCAACACTCTGGGCATGGCTTCCGTGGTAGTTCTGCCATTCATCTTAATCTCACCGGTATTTGAATCCACGGAAAATCCGGCTACAGAATTATGCCCTCTATTGGGAGCGTATAAATATCTACCATCAGGAGTGATTTTTATCTGGGCACATGTGTTTACACCCGAGTAATGCGCCGGCAAGGTTGACAAAGTCTGTAACTCGTCCAAATTTCCTTTTCTGTATCCATATGCCGTTACACTGCTATCCTGTTCGTTCGAAAAAAACACATATTTTCCATTAGGATGAAATGTGTAATGCCTTGGTCCTCTGTTATCCGGCTGAGATAAGGATGGAATATCCATCAGGTCTAGATTTCCCGAATTCTGGTTAAAGGAATACTTGAAAATTTTGTTAATACCTCTTTCCCCTGCGATATGGGGCAGGAGGACATATGAATTATCTGCATCTGTGAAAACACAATGAGCACCATTACCAGTCTTCTCCCATACTTTTTCATCCCCCAAAATACCCTCTCTAACTGAATGTACAGAAACAGCTCCAGCTTCATAATAGGCAGACAAAATATAATTGTTGGTTTTATCAAGTGAAATGTAGCAGGGATCTCCTTCAAGTTTGGGGCCATCCGATAAATGAGCCAGCCCGCCAGTCAAAGCATCGAATTTAAACGATGAAACACAAGGAAAATCTCTTCTTCCGACATAGAGTATGGAATTTTGAATATCGGCAGCTAATGGGGCAGGTCGATCACTTACTTTTGTATCAGTCAAATGAACTAACCTACCGTCATTGCTATCAATCGACCAACAACTGATTCGGTTTTCTCCAGCAAGAGAAACGTACAGAATTTGCCGCAATGATGCCTCCATAAATATCAAGTTAGAACCGCATTATTAGTTTATCAGCACCTATAAATTGCTGCATAATTCAATAAAGATCCCAATTTACAAATATTAGTGGTTCACATTATGAACCCCTAGAAGCTAAAATTATTTGGCTACTGATTTTGATATTTTACTTTCGCAAGGAGATCGACCTGGCCCTAGGTAACCTTAAATCTAATTTTTCACAACGGTGGCACCGAGAAAACGGGTATTTACATGTCCTCAATATTGCATTCCCCTTAATTTTAAGTACTGGCTCCTGGTCCGTTCAACAATTCATTGATCGAATGTTTTTGTCTTGGTATTCACCAGAAGCACTAGCAGCAGCACTTCCTACCGGAATCCTTAGTTTCACCTTAATTAGCCTATTTATGGGTACATCAGGTTACGTAAGTACTTTCATAGCCCAATATATAGGAGCCTCACGGCCCGAAAGAGTGGGACCAGCAATGTGGCAAGGGATGTATTTTACCCTGATTGGTGGACTCTTACTCGCATGCACCGCATTGTTTGCAAAACCAATATTTTCTTTTATAGGACACAGTCCAGAAGTACAAATTTTAGAGTCAGAGTACTGGATATTTCTTACTTTGGGAGGAATATTTCCCATAGCCCAAGCAACAGTGGCGGGTTTTTTCAGTGGTCTTGGCAAAACATACCCAGTTATGTGGGCAAGTTTTGCGGCAACTGCAGTGAATATTGTGCTCAATTATCTACTTATTTTTGGGAATCTAGGAATGCCTGAAATGGGAATAAGAGGAGCAGGGCTGTCAACATTTATATCTGGAATGATCAATTTTCTCATACTGGCTTATTTAGCTTTTTCCAAGGAAAACAACTCAAAATACAAAACTATATCTGGCTGGAAATTCGAACTGAATCTCTTTAAGAGACTAATCAGATATGGATTCCCCAATGGAGTCCAATTTTTCCTCGATATAGCAGCCTTTTCAGCCTTCATATTACTTATTGGTAGACTTGGTGATACTGAATTGGCTGCATCAAACATAGCATTTAATATAAGTATGCTGGCATTTATGCCTATGATCGGTTTAGGAATAACAGTTTCTATTTTGGTAGGGCAATCGTTAGGTGCTAATAATCCCGCCAAAGCAAAAATGGCCACTTTTTCTGCCATTCAAATGTCATTTACATACATGACAATTCTTTCCTTGCTTTATCTGCTAATACCCACAGTGTTTATCTACCCATTTTCTGCAAAAGTTGACCCTAACGAGTTCGAATCTATAAAAAACCTTGCTTTAGTTGCTATGAGATTTCTAGCTCTTTGGTCAATATTTGATTCCTTTGCAATAATCTTTTCCTCTGCTCTTAAAGGTGCCGGAGATACGGCTTTTATCATGATCACCATCTGTGTGACGGCCTTGCTGGTATTGATAGCGCCTACTTTTTTAATAATTGAGGTGTTCGATTTAGGTCTGAACGCAGCTTGGACTTCAGGTCTCGCCTACATCATATGCCTCGGATTTATTTATTCCCTTCGATTTAAATCGGGAAAGTGGGAAAGCATGAGGGTTATAGAGAACCAGAAGAAAGCATAGCCTTTAATACAAATTCGATATGTAAGTCAAAACCGGTTACCATAAATGTTCTGTGCCTTATTTCCAATCAACTAATTAATGACTTCTAAAGTTAGAACAAATATGCCTGGTGACAAAAACCAAAAGATGATTCTTGGTGCTTTCATGCAAGCTGCAAATTGTTCCAATTATGCCGCTTCTTGGAGGCATCCTGAAACAATGTCAGATTTCCTGAACGCTGAATATTTTCAGCGAATAGCCAGAATTCTAGAAGATGGGAAATTTCATTTTGCCTTCATTGATGATCGTCTGGCGATGCCTGGGATCTATAAAGATTCTGTAAAAGATTCATTGTTGCACGGAGTAAGGGTTGTAAAATTTGATCTTATCCCCATTGTTATGGCTATGGCTATGTCAACTAGAAACCTCGGAATTGGGGCGACCTATTCAACCACCTATCATGAGCCTTTTCATATAGCCCGGTTATTCGCTACTTTGGACCACATGACGAATGGAAGAGTTGGATGGAACGTCGTAACTTCCCTCAATGACGAAGAGGCCCAAAATTTTGGTTTGGAAAACCACCTGGACCACGATCAACGTTACGATCAGGCTGATGAGGTAATGGAAGCGATAGAAGGCCTATGGGACACGTGGGCAGATGACGCAATAATACTGGACAAGGACAAGGGAATATTTGCAGATCCAAATAAAGTTCGGAGGCTCGAGTATGAGGGATCATACGTAAAATCTAGAGGCCCTCTGACTGTGCCTCGGCCGCCCCAAGGTCACCCTGTTGTTATGCAGGCTGGTCAAAGTTCTAGGGGCAGAGACTTTGCTGCCAAATGGGGAGAGGTTATTTTCGCGATTTTCAAAACCCCAGAAGAAGGCAAAAGTATTGGGAAAGATATACGGAGAAGAGCTGAAAAATTTGGTAGAGACCCTAAAGACATAAAAATAGTTACAGCAGCCTATGCAATTCCTGGTACTACCCCAGAATCAGCGACAAAGAAAATGGAATTGATTGAAAGCCTAGCAACCACCACCGATAAATTAACCCTTTTGTCAGAACTTCTTAACTTTGATTTTGGAACCTATGAAATGGATCATAAGCTTACCCCTGAAGAACTTGACGGCATATCTGGTTCAAGAGGACTCGCGGAGCACTTCATGCGGGGCGACAAGGAACCCACAGTTTCTGAATTCATAGAAGCTAGCAACAGAGGAACCATTCAAGAACTACCTGTTTTTTGTGGCACTCCTGATAATATTGCAGAAGATATGTCAGAATGGTTTACAGAAGGTGCTTGCGATGGATTTATGATAGCAGCCACTCATATACCTGGTGCATACGAAGATTTCGTCCAAATGGTAGTCCCACAACTTCAAAACATGGGAATTGTTCAAAGTGAATACACAACTACCACAATGAGAGAAAATCTAGGATTGCCAAAGCCATTGAGATAATCATTAGACCAATACTTAAATTTGAAAACGAGCAAAGTGGGAAACCTATGTCAAAGCAACCAAATATAGTTTTAATAATGTCAGATGATTTGGGATATGAAGTAATCGGGGCAAACGGTGGCACCTCATATAAAACCCCTTTCATTGATTCTATGGCGGAAAAAGGTATGCGGTTTGAAAACGCTCACGTTATGCCACTCTGTACTCCTACGAGACTGTCATTAATGACCGGTAAATATAATTTCAGGAATTACATCGGCTTCGGCTTAATAAAACCAGATGAAGTAACTTTTGGTCATCTTCTTACTGATGCCGGTTACAACACATGCATCTCAGGAAAATGGCAACTCTACTCCTACAACCCACCAGATCAATTCCCAGAAGAACGATCTTCCGGACAGCAAATAGAAGACGCAGGCTTTGATGAATTTTGTGTATGGCACCCTCACCATACAGAGGACAAAGGTTCCAGATATAAAGACCCGGTAATATATGAAAACGGTGCATTTAGAACCGATACCAAAGGCAAATATGGGGAAGACATATTTTGCGATTACATCATAGATTTCATAGAAAGGAAAAAAGACGACGATAAACCATTTTTCGTGTACTGGCCTATGGCGGCTACACACAAACCACATGAACCAACACCAGATAGTCCTGAATGGGACTCTTTTAATCCTCCTTCTAACCGTTCGCTAGGTGCAAAAACCTGGGCAGAACTAGAAGATGGATCTTGGCAAGATGACCCCAAATTTTACAGAGACATGGTGGAATACCACGATAAAGTTATCGGCAGGTTAATGGAATATCTAGAAAGCCAAGGGCTCCAGCAAGACACCTTGGTTATATATCTTGGAGACAATGGAAGCCCAGACGACGTTTGCTCCATGATGCATGAACACAATGAGATATGTGGAGGTAAAGGAAAAACCAATGACAGGGGTACCCATGTACCTCTTATTTGCTTAATGCCAGGCACAATTCCTGCTGAAACTGTTCAAACTGATTTGATTGAAGCCACCGATTTCCTACCCACTATTTTTGAAGCTGCCGGGTTAAATTTCCCAGAAGGATACCTAATTGATGGAAGATCATTTTTTCCTCAATTACAGGGAGATAAAGGAACCCCCCGAGACTGGATGTTCTTCCATTATGAACCCATGAACAGAAGGCACGGGCTAAATGATGTAAGAAAAATAAGGTTTCTTCGGGATCACAGATGGAAATTATACGAAACTGGTGAACTGCACGATCTAGAGTCAGACCCCGATGAAAATGTTCCCATTTATGAATCTGAAGACTCTAAATCCCAAGGTGACGCAAGGAACAAACTAAAACCAATATTCTCCCAAATGATCAATTGATCCTAAGGCTATTCTTCCTTTCTAAGGTCCAAAGAGGCTGAATTTATACAATATCGCAGTCCAGTAGGATCAGGACCATCTGGAAAAACATGTCCAAGATGGGCTCCGCATGATTTACAAGTAACCTCAGTACGGACCATACCCAAAGTTGTATCTACATCTTCCTCTATCTGTTCTTCAACTAGTGGCTGATAGAAACTTGGCCATCCACACATCGAATCATATTTGGTATCAGATGAGAATAATTCCTCGCCACAGCATACACACAGATAGGTGCCATCATCCGTAGTGTTCCAATATTCTCCTGTAAAGGCTCTTTCTGTTGCCTTATTACGAGTAACTTCATATTGCATTGGCGTGAGCTTGTCCCGATATTGTTCATCGTCTCTTAAATCAGCCATCTATCCTTCTCCCAGTAATTCAGTAGTTCCGCATAACACAGATGATTATATAGCTAGTATTATATCGATCTACAAATCTTTCAGTTGATCTAAATAACTGGAAACAAAGTTAGGAGATTTAATTGACACTCGAATTTGGCGTTTTTGATCATATAGAACCGGTTTCAAACATGGCACTAAAGGAAGTCTACCGACTTAGGATGCAGCAAATAGAGCTTTTGGATCAAAAGGGATTTTATGCATACCACTTAGCCGAGCATCACACCCCAGCTGTACACAGCCTAGCCCCTTCCCAAAACGTCTTTTTGGCAGCTGCATCACAGCGAACATCGCAAATAAAGCTCGCTCCTTGTGTCTATGTATTACCGCTACACCACCCGCTCAGGTTGATCGAAGAAATTAGCATGCTGGATCACTTAAGCAACGGCCGAGTAGAAATCGGGGTCGGTAGAGGAGGAGTGATGGAGGCTTTTTTCTGGGGACAGGATGACGATTCCGATAAAAACTACCAGAGATACGTTGAAACTCTCGAAGTAGTAAAAGAAGGGTTGAGTTCGGAAAATCTGACATACCAAGGTCAATTTCACCAATATGACAATTTACCAATGAGACTGGAGCCTGTTCAAAAACCATTTCCTCCCATGTGGTACATGAGGAACGCTGAAACAGCCGCCTTGGAAGGGATGAACACCGTGATTGTAGGGACTCTGGAAAGCCTTAAAACTGAAACAAAACGATATAAGGATGTCTGGAACAAAACTCATGGCGAAGGTTCCCTAACTCAACAGGGACAAAATCCTAAAATTGGCCTTGTTGTACACATGGTTGTTGCTGATACGGATGAAGAAGCGATAAGTTTAGCCACCCCCGCCTGGGAAAAATATAAGTGGAATTTAGCAGCTCCTAGGCGTATAGAAGCCGAAAAAAGGGGGTTGGAACAGTTCCAATCTTCAAAGGATGGTTCATTCGGGTTCGTGGGCGATAGACCAGCCAATCTTCCAAACAGGGAAACCAGAAAGGATATCGAGGCGGAAATAGAGAGATTCGACCAGCAGTCAAATAGGATAGACCCTACTAGATTAGGGGGCGTAGCTTTGGCCGGATCCCCAAAATCAGTGGAGCGTTATTTGCAAGAGTACATTGAAACTGGTGCCAATTATTTTGTATGTTCATTTCAATGGGGAGATATCGACCACAAAACTGCTATGAACTCGATTAATCTATTTTCAGAACATATACTGCCGCAATACATTTAGATAATTTAGGATAAATTTGTGGAACTTGAAATAATCGGAATGATTGGCGCAGTAAGAGAAGGTACTGGAAGTAAAGGTGCAGAGGTTCATGTTATCGGCGGCGGCGTGGATGGAGATTATATCTCTGATTTTGCCAAAGCTCATGAAAATAGTGGCTTCGATAAAGTTTTGGTGGGATACACATCTTCATCTGCGGACGGATTTATTGTCGCGATGCATGCAGCAGCCAATACTGAAAACCTTGGATTCCTAGTCGCTCATCGCCCTGGATTTGTAAGTCCAACAGTTTTGAGCAGAAAAGCAGCTACTGTTGATCAATTAACACAGGGAAGAATTGCTCTACACATCATAAGCGGGGGCGGAGACTTGGAACAAAGACGTGATGGTGATTTTCTGGATCATGATGCCAGATATAGAAGGTCAGGAGAATTTATGAATATTCTTAGAACCTTATGGACATCAAAGGTACCCGTCGACCACAAAGGTGAATTCTATAATTTTGAACAAGCGAAAAGTGATTTTGACTGCTTCCAGGAACCACATATTCCTTTGTATTTTGGTGGAGCCTCTGAGGCTGCATTAGAAGTGGGCGCGAAGGAATGCAACGTATATGCTATGTGGGGAGAACCTCTCAAAGAAGTCGAAAAAAAAATTAAATTATTCACCGACAGAGTAAGAAGAGTTGGAAGAAATCCAAAATCTGTAAAATTTTCCGTTTCGACGAGACCAATAGTGGCTGATACTGAATCCGAAGCTTGGGATATTGCTCATTCCACTCTAGAAAATGTTTTGAAAACCAACCAGAATTCAATGCATGGTATGGGAAAGGAAAGATTGGAATCTGTAGGATCTCAGCGCCTTGTAGACTTCGCAAAAGATGGAGAAATCTTGGATGATCGGCTTTACACTCCCATCGCGGCAGCTACTGGAGGTGCAGGAAATACCACAGCACTCGTAGGCACCGCAGAACAAGTATCTGATTCACTTTTGAAGTACTACAAATTAGGATGTTCTACGTTATTAGTACGAGGTTTTGATGCATATAACGACGCCGTTTATTGGGGTAAAGAACTAATTCCTCATTTGAAAGAATCGGTCGATAATTATCATAAAAGAAATGTAGTGACTGGAAAACACCTGTTATGAAAATATTATCCACGGTATTGGGAAGCCCTTTTCCAGGTTCATCATCTGAAAAAATAGCACATCTTTTTATCGATAGGCTCCCCAAACAACATTGGGACACAACAATGGTGGATTTATCCAAGATTTCGTCAAGTGCACTGTTGTTAAGAAGTAAAGATGAAACATTAAATGCTTCCATCGAACACGTCCTTAATTCCAATGTGATCATAGCTGCCACACCAACCTACAGAGCCACCTATACAGGTTTAATAAAAACGTTTTTTGATCAATTTCCGGAAAATTCCCTGTCCGGTAAGCTGGTATTACCTATCCAAACTGGAGGATCTGCAGCACACACTTTATCAGTTGAGCATGGGTTAGCTCCAATGATCAGAACCTTAGGAGCCGATGTCGCCACCAAGTCAATTTACTCTTGGGGAGACCATTGGAATGAAGATGGAACTCCTAGCGAAACTTTAAAAGAACTGATTGATCAATCAGTGAATGAAATCATCAGTAAGTCTGCTTAATCATCCAACAAACCTAAGGCACGAGCCATATCAAGCATCTCCAAAGCCGTCTTCTCATGGGCAATATCAACCATTCCCCCTTGGAAGGAAACAGCAGCTCCACCGCGCTCTCTAATTTCCTTCATTGATGCAACTAAGCCCTGCCACTCACTTATCTCCTCTTCGCTGGGGGAGAATATTTCATTCACTATTGGAACATGAGATGGATGTATAACTGTCATTCCGTTATAACCTAACTCTCTTGAATGTTGGGCAAAGGCCCTTAATCCTTCATGATCATGTATATCCTGCCACAGCCCAGTCAATGGGTAAGGCACCCCCGCTGCCCGAGCATCAAGCAGTACTTTGGAGCGAATAAATAGAGTTTCTGTGCCTTCAGGAGTCCATTGGTATCCTACAGCTCTAGCTATGTCTCCTCCCCTACCACCGCCTGCCCCCATATGCGCGATTCGGTCAGATGAGGTTCCTACTTCGTAAGCAAATCGAAGCCCTGTAGCTGTTTCCAAGCCAGGGTCAATCAGTATTTTCCCCGAATCTATACCTTTATTCTTTTCTTCACTAGAAATAAGGGCATCAAGTGTTTTTACATCTGAGGGTCCTTTTACCATTGGGAGGGTAATGGCATAAAGGCCTTCTTGAACTGCGTAAGCCACATCTTCGCCAGTAAGTCCTGTATCAATGTCATTAACTCTCACCAATACTGTTATACCCTGCGCAGCCAATTCAGGAACCATTCTAGATACAATTTCCCGTGCGTTTTGCTTCTCATCCAAAGGCACAGAATCTTCAATATCTAATATGAGAGCATCCGCACCGTATTTTGGTGCTTTCCTAACCCAATCTTCCTTGTTAGCAGGCACATAGAGCATGGTCCGCAAAGGTTTAGCTTGATCTCTCATCAATTCCTCACTTTTTAATTAATTTCAAATAATTCCATTTCGTTCATATTCTTCAAGATCTTCCGAGCTAATTCCAAGAACATCATGATATATCTCATGGTTGTGCTCCCCTAACATAGGAGCACCTTTTGACTGAGGTAATTCACCATCAGAAAAATGAACGGGAAATCCTGACGCAATTCCCGGAACGGCATCAGAAAAAGCTGAACTTTTCATTGGCTGAAGGGTTCCTCGATCCCAAAAATGTGAATCTTCTATTACTTCCGGCACAGTTCTTACCAACCCACAAGGAACTTTATTTTCCTCTAATAATTCTATCGCCTCACTTCTAGTGTAGCGATCAAGTAGTCTCTGCACTTCCGCTCTAGCCTCGACAACATTTCGATTTCGTTCAATAAAGGTCGAAAATTTAGGATTTACCATCAAATCCGGAGCCTCTAACGCTTTGGCCAATCTATTCCACTGATCATCACTAGCAACGGTTAAAGTGATATCTCCATCCTTAGTGTGATAGAGTCCCATCGGACCTCCACGACTATTATTTCCCTGCCTAAGTGGTTCACCATACATAATGGCCTCCTCTAAGTTTTCCATAAACATTAGAGAGGTTAATGAATCCATCATGGACACATCCAAATATTGACCATGTCCGGTCCTATCTTTTTCTCTGAGCGCCGCAAGGACCGAATAGCAGGCAAAAAGAGGTGTTACCAAATCCCCAATATAGAACCCAACTCTAGTGGGCGGTTCACTCTCTGATCCGTTTATATCCATAAGACCACTCATGCCTTGAATTTGTGGATCATGAGCCTTTCGATGCGAATGCGGACCGGATTGACCGTATCCTGAAATGGAAGTGTAAATAATTCCGGGGTTAACTTTTACTACTTCCTCGTATCCCAAACCTAATCTTTTCATAGCGCCTGGCGACAAATTTTCGACTAGTACATCAGACTTTTTCGCCAACTCCATGAACATTTCCAAGCCTTTTGGATCTTTTAAATTCAAAGTAACGCTTTTAAGACCTTGGGCCCTTTTGAGAAACCGAGTGGAAAGATGCTTTTCAGACTCCTGCGTTTCCACATATCCATCAGGAGAGGCAAAGGGTCCATTTCCTCTAGATGGATCTCCCACACCAGGCATTTCTACTTTTACACAATCGGCCCCCAGTCTAGCTAAATTCATCATCGCAAACGGCCCTGCAAGATAGACAGTCACGCCAAGTACCCGGAGGCCAGACAAGGGAGACATCGATTTTTTAACTTCGGCCAAAATTAACCTCTTCTCTAAAATATTTGTATAAGTAAATTAATCTGCAATTACATGCCCTCATGTTATGTTCGCCTGAAGGTACGGTCAATTGATGTGTTATATTCCAGCGTAGGCCATACCTCCAAAATGACCAAATAGGAGATATTGATATGAAAATCGCCATAATTGGACAAGCTGCCTTTGGCAAGGATGTCTTAAATGCACTGGTAGATAAAAAAGAACACGTAGCAGCTGTGCTATGTCCACCGGACAATCCAGGTAGACCTGAAGATCCCATAAAGTCGGCAGCGTTAGAAAATCAAATACCAGTATTCCAATACAAAAGAATGCGAGATAAGGAGGCAATTAGAGAATTTTTATCATTGCACATAGATCTATGTGTGATGGCCTTTGTTACCGATATCGTCCCAGATGAAATCCTTGAAGCACCTCGTTTGGGAACTATCCAGTATCATCCATCTCTACTTCCAGAACATCGAGGACCTAGTTCAATTAATTGGCCCATCATACAAGGAAAATCAAAAACTGGACTCACTATTTTCTGGCCAGACAAAGGCTTGGACACAGGTCCAATACTTTTACAAAAAGAGTTTGATATTACTGAAACCGACACTTTGGGATCAATTTATTTTGGCAAACTCTACCCTGCTGGAGTAGAGGCAATGGTTGAAGCAATAGAAATGGTTAAAAATGGTACCGCCCCCAAAGTTGAACAAGACCACAGCAAAGCCACATACGAAGGGTGGTGCAGGTCAGGTGACGTAATCATAGATTGGAATAAACCTGGTATAGAAATCTACAATCTGATTAGAGGGTCTGATCCTAGCCCTGGAGCCAATACGGTGTGGAACAAAAAGTCAATTTACTTATTCAACACATCTTTTGAATCGTCCGAACATGATCAACCGGGAGGAACCGTAACGAAAATATCAGATGAGTCTTTCAGTCTGTCAGTCTCAGACGGCGTGATCAATATAGGTAGGGTCAAAGTAGACCGAGAAGCAAAAATTATGGCCTCAGATTTTGTAGAATCCCATGGATTGAAAGTAGGCGACAGATTCGGAATTTAGACATTTATTAACCTTTATTAATTTTATCTAACCAAAGGAGTTAGCAAATGAACGGAAAATACTATTTCTCAGCTGCAATGGATGTGCCTCAAGACAAGGAGGCTCTATTTGATGAGGTATACGACAAGGAACACATACCATACCTGTCCGAGGTACCTGGAGTATTGGCCATAGCTAGGTTTACCACGGAGCCATTAAAAATGGTAATCGGAGGAGTAGAACAAGAAATAATTATAGAAAACCAACCAAAACACACAGCAATATATGAAATAGAGGACCCAAAGGTCCTGACATCCCCAGAATGGGCTTCTGCAGTAGATAAAGGTAGATGGGCTACTGAAGTTAGACAACACACCTTCAACAGAAGGCACGTATTACTAAAAAATAAAAATTAGGTGTAGCAAATGTTGTTCAGAAAAATAAGAGGAATGGAATTCCCTGCCGTTGGTATGGGAACCTCTAGGACTTTTGATGTAGACGATTCGATTTCAGAAGTGTTCTCCGTTCGAAATAAAATAGTCAAGGAATGTCAAAATAATGGGGTAACCCTTGTGGATTCCTCACCAATGTATGGCAACGCAGAAAAAGTCCTAGGATTAGCAATTCAAGAGAATGATCCCTCAAAATTTCAAATAGCCACAAAAGTGTGGACGACAGGTTATCAATCTGGTGTAGACCAGATTGATAACTCATTTTCGTTGCTGAAAACTGAGTACATTCATATTTTCCAGATACATAATTTAGTAGATTGGAAAACTCACCTACCAACTCTTACTGGTCTGAAAGATGAAGGAAAGGTAGGTTTAGTGGGTCTAACCTGTATGACTCCTGGTGACTATCCAGAAATGATGGCCATTATGAAAACTGGCAAAATTGATTCTATCCAAATTCCTTACAATGTTATTAACACACGAGTGGAATCTGATGTACTCCCGTTAGCGAAATCCATGGGAATAGGGGTTCTGGTAATGGAACCATTACAAAAAGGAAAATACGTGAAAGATCTTCGGCTGAGTCCTGATTTAGGCCCTTTATCTGATTTAGGCATCAAAACCTGGGCCCAAGCATTGTTATCTTGGGTTATATCAAACGAGGCTATAACATCAGCAATACCAGCAACATCTAACCCAGAAAGGATAAAAGAGAATTCCTTAGGTGCAATACAAATGCCAAAAGAATTGCGAGATTTTGTCAAACGTGAAACTGAAAGGTGTATTTAGTTCCTCTGGCTACTATCGCTTCCATCATCCTCAAACCGCTCACCCATCTCATTTAAGAAATCTTGAACATCCGACGATAGGTTAATTTCGACATCCTCTTCACTTAAATTTTCCGAATCTTCTTCGCCCTCAGATCGACTAAGGACTCTATCAAAGTAGGTTTCCAATTGTTTTATCAAAGTACCCACCTCTCCCCCATAATCTATCGCCCTTTCAATATCTTTGTACTGTTGATCTCCCTTACTTTTCTCCGCTAGGTCCGCGGGAAAACCATACACAGCACACAAAACCTCCAACAACCTCGAAGCACCTAAATGATCTTCATCCAACTGAACATATTGTGGCAAATGTGCCATCAGAGTAGTATTTTGGACGCCCTGTTCGGTCAAGTCTTCATTAACCTGATTGATTATGGATGTGGGACCTTGATAGGTACTACGGCGGGGATTCAATAGAGATCCGGCCTTCCCCTCTTGCTCGTCTGTCATGGAGCCCGTAACTAGAATTGGCCTAGTATGTGGGACAGAGTCATACATGCCACCAATTCGGCAGTATTCAGTCACATTACAATAATTAAACAATTCAACTATTGAATCAGTATATTCCTCCCCAAAATTATGAGGTTCCCTTATGTGAATGAAAATGTAATCTCGACCTGAATATTGATCTTTAGCGTGATGAACAATGGTATTCGGTTTGGTGAAAACTCGTTTGCCGTTTGTGATACGCATTCTTGGTCTATACCGGGTAAAATCAAAAAATTTTCCAGGTTTTGCCAACCGGCCGAGTTCCTTAGCGCCAAGGTACTGTTCTAATTTCCTCAACGATAAGGTACCGACTCTTCCCACATCTACCCAAGGACGCAACATACCTATGGCCACGGTATTATTCATCTCGGGCACAGGATCAACTAGTTCAAATTCACCAACTCTCATAAACCTGTTCAACCACCAAAATGAAAATTTTACTTAAATAAAATCACGCTATAGGCTCGGAATTATACACCAGCCTTATTATTCATATCAGACTCAAAACAGAAAATTATCCCTGTATAATGCCCAAAAATCTTATACCAATAAAAGAGGAAGAACAGATTAACGTGCAAGAAAAACCACTCAGTAAAAATGCATTAGAAGGGTTAAGGGTCATAGATTTATCTTGGATTGTTGCTGGGCCTCAATGCACAAGGTTACTCGCAGATTTCGGAGCAGAAGTCATTAAGGTAGAAAATGAAGCTGCTCTTGATTACTGCAGAAATATCATGTCAATCGATGCTGGAGGTTCACCAAACAAAAGCGGTTTATTTAACACTCTTAACCGCAACAAAAAGAGTATGACACTAAATGTGATGCATCCGACTGGTATGGAAAAACTGAAAGAACTAATTTCTATTTCTGATGTAATTGTAGAAAACTTCAGTTCTAGAGTTCTGGAAAAATGGGGACTCAGTTACGAGGATCAAAAAAAGATACGCCCAGATATCATTTATTGCAGCATGTCGGGATTCGGACACAGTGGGAGGGATAGGGATTATGTAACTTGGGGTCCAACTGCACAGGCTCTTTCAGGCCTTACATTTATGTCCGGTCTACCTGGGGAGGAATCAGCTGGTTGGGGTTTTTCTTATATGGATCACACGGGAGGATTCTATGGAGCATTAGCAATATTGATGGCTCTGAAACATAGAAATTCAACTGGCAAGGGGCAACATTTAGATTTATCTCAAGTTGAGGCTGGTATTGGAATAACCGGCACTTCCATCCTTGATTACACCGTAAACGGCAGGCCCTTCAGAAGAGAAGGCATGCCACCAGGAAACACAGCCCCGGACAAAAAGATTGCCCCTCATAATTCATACAGATGTAAAGGGGAAGACCGTTGGTGCGTAATTACAGTGACCAATGAGAAGGAATGGGATGCCTTATCAAAAGCAATCAACAACCCTTTGTGGATGAATGACAAAAAATTTTCTACGATGGAATTAAGGTACCAAAACCAAGATGAACTAGATCAGCACATAGAAACTTGGACAATTAACAAAACTCCACACGAAGTGATGCATCATCTGCAAAGTTTTGGTGTTCCTGCTGGTGCGATTCAAACTCCTAGAGAAAGAGTGGAAGAAGACCCTCAACTTAAAGAAAGAGATTTTCTACCTGCTATTAAACATGGAGAACTAGGAGAAACCAAAGTCGAAGCCATGCCAATGAAAATGTCAGAAACGCCTTGGAAACTCAAATCGGCTTCTCCTTTACTCAGTGAACATTCTGCGGAGATCTATATGAATTTGCTAGGAACTTCGGGAGAAGATTTTGCTTCCTATATAGAAGAAGGAATAGCATGACTGCTCTTGATGGATTGCTTGTCGTTGAATTATGCGGAGAACGAGGGCAATACATGGGAAAACTTATGGGCGATATGGGAGCCAGAGTAGTAAAGATAGAGCCTCTGCAAGGTTCCCCAGAAAGAAATATAGGACCCTTCAAAGATGATAAACCTGATCCCAATTCCAGCCTTTATTTTTGGGCTAGAAACACTTCAAAGGAAAGCCTTACCGTTAATTTAGAGTCTCCAAAAGGCATAGCTATAGTAAAAAAACTACTTGAAAAGGCGGATGTGTTTCTGGAAGACAGAAACCCAGGTTTTCTGGAATCCCTGGGTTTGAACTATGAAGTATTAAAAAAAGCCAACAAAAAATTAGTGATGACCTCGTTGACGGCCTTTGGTCAAGATGGCCCCTATAGAGATTATAAATCTAACGATTTGGTGGCCTTAGCTATGGGAGGAATAATGCATTCGTGTGGCTACGATGATGTGCCAGACAGCCCTCCTATCAGACCAAGTGGTGGACATGGAGATTTTATATCCGCCCACTATGGCCTTATTGGAACAATGTCAGCACTTTTTTACAGAGATTTCACGGGTGTTGGACAATATTTGGATGTTTCAGCCCACGAGGCTTGTTCTTCAACTACAGAAGCGTCAATTCCAACATATTTATTCCTCAATAAAGAAGTTTTCCGTCAGACAGGAAGACACCAAGGAGCTACACCAACCCCGAAAACCCTTTGTAAAACCGTGGACGGTAAATACATAATAGTTTTCCAACTTTTTAATAATCTCAATTCCTGGCTTTCACTAGTGAAATGGATGTCCGAGAAGGGAATGGCCGAAGATTTGGAAGATGAAAAATACAAAAACATGGCACGGCATATTACTTCAAATACAGATGACTCTGATCATGCATTTGAAGTAGTCAGAAATTTTATATTGAATCACACTGCAGATGAGATATATCGAGGGGCACAAGAACTGAAATACCCATGGGGAATAGTCAGATCTCCTGAAGAAAATCTAGATGATCCTCATTTCTTGGACGACAGGGGCATGTTTGAAGACATTCCCCATACTGAATTTGGAAATGAGGTAACCTATAAGTATGCAGGTCGACCATACAGATTTAAAGGCACTCCTTGGAATGCTTTCAGGCCACCACTGGTTGGCGAACATACGGCCTATATTTTGAAACAAGACCTAGATTACTCTCAACAAGAAATAAAAAACTTGCGGTTAACCGGAATCATTTCCACCGAATAGTTTTGAAAAAAATACCACTTTAGATAAGGTGAATAAATGACATCTTTACGAAGGTGTCAAAACTTTCTAGCGTATCCAGATCATAGGACTTTATATAAATAATGAGTCTACCTGAAAATTCTCATCAACAGATAAACACTGATCTCTCAGAAAAAAAGAATTCTAAAGGATTCCATTTCACATGGAGAACCGGGTGCCTTGGATGCCTAATCCCGGCAATAATAATTTTTCTGTTGTTTTTCTTCCTGGTACGAGCTTCTTTCGTCCTAGGTTAAGAAATATTTGGTATAAATAAGATTTGAAATAAAAGGAGTTTTAACATGAAAGCGGCTTTTTATGATGGCAATGGAACCATGATTGTTAAAGATTATCCTGATTTAACCCCTGGACCAGGAGAAGCACTTATAAAAGTCAGATCAACGGGGATTTGCGGCTCCGATTTGAATATGAATTTAGATAAATCAGGGCCTGACTCAGACCCTGCTGGCCACGAAGTCGCGGGTGAAATAGTATCCGTAGGAGACGGTGTCGACCAAAAGCACATTGGCTCAAGAGTAGCTGTAGAGGTACTAGGTAGCGGAAGAGCTTGTCAAAATTGTTGGTATTGCAGACAGGGGCAATATATTCACTGTCCTAACAGAGCTTCTGGTATGAGTGGCGGTTTTGCTGAATATATTACTCGTAAAATTGAAGGCTGCTATGCATTATCAGATCATATGACCTGGGATGAAGGAGCACTAGTAGAACCTTTAGCTGTATCGATACATGGAGTCAGAATAGGAAAAATGCTGGGAGGAGAAACCGTCGCCATCCTCGGTTCCGGAACTATAGGACTCACAGCAGTAGCAGCTGCAAAAGCTCTTGGAGCTGGAAAAATCTTTGCTACTGCTAGACATCCACAACAAAAGAACGCGGCCTTAGCTTTGGGTGCTGATGCAGTAGGTATCACCACAGAAAATGCATTTGAAGAAATGGTGCTCAATGCCACCAACGGAAGAGGAGCGGATTTAACGATAGAAACTGTGGGCGGCAGTAAAGGGAACACTTTAAAACAGGCCATTCAGGTAACCAGGAGGCAGGGCCGCATAGTGATATTGGGGGTATTTTATGGGCAGCATGAGATAGATTGGACGGGCCCAGTTTTGAAGGAACAAACTATTCAAGGGTCAATCTGTTACGGAATAATAAATGGACAACATGATTTCGAAAGTGCAGTAGAAATATTATCCGATGATAACTGCAAATTAAGTCAAATAGTTACTCATAGATATTCATTAGCCGAAATAGACACCGGATTCAGAACGGCATATGACAAATCATCAGGCTCAATAAAAGTTCAAATACACCAAAGTTAATATAGGGCCAAGTTTCAGTTTTATGTAACCATCCTTTCTTGACTAGATAGTCTCCTTAAAAGACAATTACGAGCGCTGATTTTACTAGAAAGTGGTTTGGTAAACCGATAACCTACATTCTTAACAAACTACAAACGTTCCGCAGTAGCTCAGTGGTAGAGCAATCGGCTGTTAACCGATCGGTCGCTGGTTCGAATCCAGCCTGCGGAGCCAAAACCTCGTAATTTCTGTAACATTCCAAATACGTTCATAAAGCTGGTGTAAAAGTGACCGATGAGCAAAATAACCGCAGTTCTGATGATGCTGATAGAGACGATTTGACTTCTGAGCAAGGCAGCATTGGTGACCCAAATGAGGAAAGTACCGAGAGCTCAAAACAAACTAAGGACAACCTGCAAGTAGACAGTATTCCAGAGCAGGCCGTTTCTTTTAGACAATCTCATCTCTCTTGGTTGATGCCATCGGCTATATGGATAATTGGCTTGGTTATAGTTGACCTCCAAATCGGCCTATTAGGAGGACTAGGGATCCTTTTAGCACCACTGATAGCAGCTCCTAGATATCTGAGATGGAGGCAAACTGTATATCATCTTTCTGACGATTCTCTATATCTCACCATGGCGGGTCTTCCCGTGATCCAAAAAAGTAAAATATACCAAGTGAAATTCGATACTATGGTGGAAATGGCCGTCAGACATGGTTTTTTTGGTAGAACTCTTGGGTATGGAGAAGTCAACATTATTTTCGATGACAAAAGAGTGGCCCGGCTTTCATATATATCGGCCTATCAATCTTTTATGGACCATATTAATTCAAAAACAGACTTGCCTGGCGCTCCTTCTGAAGAAGATGCAAATTAATTATTGAAGCCACTTTCTTTAATGATATTGATACCACGACTTTTGATTGTTTCTAGATTTTTAGTAAGAAGATAATTGGTATCTAAAACAGAGAATATTTGGATTTGATCAGATGGAACGGTCTTTGCCATCACTAATTTCCAAGATGTCGCCTCTCCTTCATGCTTTAAACAATACCAGCCACGACTAACTTCTGCCGTCTCCGGAGTCACTTCATCTGAACATACAACCAAAATCCTGCTTTCAGTCCTAATGATAGATAGAAATACTCCATTTTGAACCCAGCTCGGGAGGTTAGTATCCAGTTCAAAGAAACAAATCGCGAACGTTCCTACCATCAATTTAAGTTTAGTATCGCCTTCACTGAAAGATAAGTCTGAGAAAGTGGACCAATCTGAACCGGATATACCAAGTAAATCCATATGATCATTCACGATAAATTTATTAGATAACGTTGCAATGACATTATCCGAATAATGTGGATAGATCTGTTTGACCCTTAACCACCACCTCACACGCCTAACAGAGGGTGTGTAGGCCTCCAGGGAAATTAACCTACCGATCAGATCTGCATACTCCCAAGATATTGAAAATGTATCCATATCTCGCCATTCAAACTGCTGCTCTAATCGGAAGTTGTCCTCAGTGACTTCCCTATATTTAGCAATCCAGTTGCCTAACGTCCTTACACTTGGTTTAGGTTGATCGGGAAAATGCTTCAGAATTGAGGTACGCCGATATCCCCTTGCATACATTTCGAAACCCAAAGAAATTTGCGTAATATTAGAAAAAGGCCTGCCCATAATTACTTCCTTTTTATATAATATTACTGCCTTTATAATAAATATAGTAATTTTTATTGCCTAATTTCATATTTTTATTACCAAAAAAATATAACGAAAGCCCCATCGTGTTGAAATTACATGCAAGGTATCGGGAAAATTCGGGGAAATTAGTATGACCAGGAAAGATGAATTTCAATAAATGATTTTTTTAGATATTTAGGAAGACCTATATCAATCCAACTGATTTAGCTGCTCTTTTCACATCGTCCACCCTGAAAGCTCTCAGTATCTGATTGACTTTAGTACCATTTTTTTCCAAGTCCACTAACCGAGAAACACGATCTGGTTTATTACCGGTAGTTGGCAATTCTAGAGATTTGAGAGCATATGAAAGGTCGTCAGACCTAAAGTGTTGGAGAAATTCTTCAAAATCCATCGATCTATCTCCAATTTGGCTCACAGCCATAAAATATTTTGCCCGATTATACATACAGTTGCCGATATTAGTAAGACAAAACCGCGATTTTCAATTTTTACATGCTAATTAGCGTAGAATGTCGTTTATTTGGGAACGGAGATTAATAATGGCGATAAAAGTAGTCACAGATAGCACTTCAGATTTAGACGCCGCTATTGCAGAGGATCTTGGGATAACAATAGTGCCCTTAAACGTTCATTTCGGAGAAACGGTGTTCAAAGATGGAATCGATTTAAACACCGATCAATTTTTCGATAAATTGATTAATGGAAATGTTTTTCCATCTACATCGCAGCCCTCATTGGGTGAATTTGTAGACGTGTACAAGGAAATCAGTCAACCCGGCGACGTGATCATTTCCGTCCACGTATCGTCAAAACTTAGCGGAACTATAAATTCCGCGCAACAGGCAGCTAACACATTATCCGGTACAGTGGATGTGAGAATTGTTGACACCCAACAGGTATCAATGACTGTTGGGCTCTCAGCTGTTGGTGCCGCCCAAGCGGCTTTAGAAGGAAAATCCGTAGAAGAATGCATAGCCGTAGCAGAATCAGTAGCCAGAAGAAGTAATTTTTTTGCTCTATTTGACACTCTCGAATACTTAGAAAAAGGTGGGAGAATAGGAAAAGCCAGATCCTTAATTGGTGGCCTTCTAAAAATACGCCCGATTTTAAGAGTAGAGGATGGTGAAATTGGTCAATTCAGCAAAGCTAGGTCAAGAAATATGGGTATGATGAAATTAGAACAAGCCGTGAGAGAGCTCGGGGAATTAGATGATATTGCTATCGTTTATAGTACAGATGGAAGTGATGCAGAAAAATTAGCAGCCACAGTCAAAGAACTACTCCCTCATAATAAATCCCCTTTCTTAACCAGAGTTGGCCCAGTTATTGGGACCCATGCGGGTCCAAACCTGGTCGCTATTGCAGCCGTCACAGCAGAATCCTGAGAGATTGGCCAAGAAATTTCAGACTAGATCTATCTACCCAGACATAAAATATTGTACGATTGGACTACTTTCGACATAAAGGAATATGCATAAGGATAGAATAGGAGCAATTTATGACAACAGCAGCAGAGTGGAAAATAAGCGGCGACTATTTTGAAAATTGTAATTGCGATTATGTTTGCCCTTGCATACTGACCAATATGGCTGCAGATCCCACACATGGTAATTGCAAGGCAGCATTAGCAATGTCCATCACCGATGGTCACTTCGGCGATGTCTCACTAAATGGTGTCAAATTCATCGTAATGGTTCTGACCGAAGGCCCAATGGGTGATGGTAATTGGACTGTTGGTTTGATAATTGATGAATCGGCTAGTGACCAGCAAGTGGAAGCTATAGGAGCAATTTGCTCCGGTGATGCTGGAGGGCCAATGGAAATGGCGTCAGCGCTGGTTGGGAATTTCGCAGGTATAGAAAGGGCAAAAATAAATGTGGAGCATGCCAGTATGTCATTCACCGTTACAGCTGGAGAATTGGCTTCAATAGGTGCTGAAATGACTCCCTCTATGTTTGATGCCGAACAACCATTGTATATAGATAATGCTGGGCATCCCGCAAATACAAGGCTCGCCATGGGCACAGCCACAAATACCGCTTTCGATGTTTTTGGTATCACTTGGGACAGCAGTAACGGCGGTAACAACGGACATATGGCACCATTTAACTGGAATGGCACTGCCTAAACCTTAAAAATAATGGGCCAAGATTCTTTTTCTAAAAGTAGTCCTACTCTCGCTGCGGCCAAGAGGGATAGATTCATCATAATTGGTGGAATAGCAGTAATCGCAATCCTAGCTTGGGTATGGCTTGCAAATATGGCTCTCGATATGCCTTCAGGGAATATGATGAGTATGGCCTCAACAAACCCATGGGCATCAAGTGAACTCTATTCTATGCTCTTAATGTGGGTAATTATGATGGTCGGCATGATGCTACCGAGCGCTACCCCGATGATATTAATTTACACCCGTGCTGTCCATAAAAAAAGCAGTTCAACAGATGCAAAAATACTATCCAGTATATTCATCACAGGATACCTACTCATATGGGTATTTTTCAGTGTGGCCGCAACACTTTTGCAGGCAGGCCTCCAGGATTTCAATCTAATATCTACAATGCTTGAATCGAATAGTGATGCACTAGCTGGCACCCTGTTCATAATGGCTGGACTCTACCAAATAACCCCTTTAAAGCGAGCATGCCTGAATGGATGCCGGTCACCATTGAACTTCATACTAAACAATTGGAAGGGGGGAAGAAAAGGTGGCTTGTTAATGGGTTTGGAACATGGTTTGCTTTGTGTAGGCTGCTGTTGGATGATGATGCTATTGCTATTTGCTGTTGGTGTCATGAACCTTTTTTGGGTAGCCTCGCTGGCAGTACTTGTCCTTATAGAAAAAGCCTTCCCAAGAGGAGAGTGGACTGCTAGGGTAGGTGGTATTTCGATGCTGTGTGCTGGAGTATATTTTTTATCTCGTTTAATTTAAACCCATCGATCCTTATGATAAGCATATAGATCTATAAAAATGCAAAGGCATGCTCGTCATTTGGGTGTTGGAGGAGAAATTTACAATAACCTAAGGTTATACTGTTGTTCTTAAAATAATTGGTGTTGTGAATCGTAGGAGGTCAATGCATGAGCCTTAGAGGAAGAGGAGCTATTGTTGGAATCGGTGAAGTGCCAACTCGCCGTATCTATGAAGGGAGAAGCATGTACGGCCTGTGTGCAGAAGCTGCTGGCTTGGCGATTGCGGATGCAGGCATCACAAAAGATGATATTGACGGGTTAGTAACAGATGGGGTTGCACTCCCTCCTGCCGTGGCTGAATATCTTGATATCAAACCCAATTTTGCAACAGGAGTTTCCATGCAAGGGGCCAGTGGCGCCACTGCTACCATGGTAGCAACATCTGCTGTCAGCAGTGGAATATGCAACACCGTACTGGTAGTGATGGGAAATTCCCGACAAGATGCGGAAAGAGCGGGTCGTCCAGCAGGTCGTGGGGCTGCAGGTCCCAGTATACGCTCGGAGTGGGAAGAGCCTCATGGCATGGCTCCTGGAGCTAATACAGGGTACGGCCTGATGTACCAGCGGCATATACACGAATATGGCACTACAGAAGAACAATTGGCCAAAATGGCGGCCGATCAAAGATTCAACGCATTAGAAAATGAAAACGCGGTTTTCAACGGACAGCCTATAAGTAAAGAAGACGTTTTAAATTCAAGATATATAAATGAGCCATTGAAATTGCTGGAATCTGTCATGCCTTGTGATGGTGCTGCAGCTCTAATTATTACTACCCCAGAGCGGGCAAAAAATATGAGAAACAAACCCGCCTATGTACTTGGGGTAGGTCTGAAACAGGGTGAGGCGAATATATGGCAAAGAGATAAATTCACAGAGACACCAGCGGTTGATTCTGTAAGAAGAGCCCTAGAAATGTCTGGCTATACTCCTAGCGATATAGAATTTGCAGAATTCTACGACTGCTACACCATATTAGCCGCCATGTGTATAGAAGACGCAGGATTGGTGGAAAAAGGGGAAATTGGCCCTTTCTATGAGGAGACAGACACCACATACAAAGGTGATTTCCCGATAAATACCGATGGAGGTCAACTTTCAGGTGGGCAACCTGGGTTGGCGGGAGGATTTAGACACGTTATAGAAGGTGCGCGTCAAATAATGGGTAAGGCGGGGTCCCGGCAAGTGGAAAAAAGCGACTTATGCTTGGTGAACGGTTGAGGGGGCACGGCGAGCGAAATGTGCTCGCTAGTTCTCGGGTCTGAGAACACACTTTAAATCACAAAATACAATTATTGAGGGTTTGAGATGACTTCAGCATATGACAAACCAGTTCCTATTCCTGCAAACGAAGATTTAACTAAACCTTTTTGGGAAGCAGCTAAGCGAAGAGAATTGATAATTCCCTATTGCAATTCCTGCTCTAATCTATTTTTTTACCCGAGAGAAGTATGCCCAAATTGCTTTTCCAAAGAGCTAACTTGGAAAGAAATGTCTGGTAAGGGTCATGTGTATACGTACACACACGTTAGACAGTCAGTCCATCCATCGTTTCAATCAGCAGACGGTCACATTTACGCGATAATAGAGCTGGCAGAAGGACCAAGGATGCCATCAGGAATAGTAGGATGTGAACCCAAGGAAGTATATATAGATATGCCTGTCTCCGTTGTTTTCGAAGACATGGCAGAAAATGCGACGCTGGTTCAATTCCAAAAGTCTTAATGACTAAAGTATATGGAGCGGAAGACGGGATTCGAACCCGCGACCTTCTCCTTGGCAAGGAGATG
>CAYPXS010000001.1:0-38574 GCA_964414725.1 uncultured Dehalococcoidia bacterium | reverse complement strand
ATGCAAAAGCCACCTATGATATTGAATATAGATTTCCGTGGGGCTGGGGTGAAATCCAAGGGATAGCCAACCGCACAGACTACGATTTGAAATCACACATGGGAATGAGTGGGGAAAAGCTCACTTACTTTGATGATTCTTCAGGTCAACATATCATTCCATATGTGATAGAACCCTCATCCGGTGTAGACAGAGCCGTAATGGCCCTATTAGTTGATGCTTACAATGAGGAAGAAATCACTTCTGCATCGGGAAAGACTGAGACACGAGTACTACTCAAATTAGATCCTTCTATCTCACCGGTCAAAGTTGCCGTACTACCTTTGAGCCGAAATGAAAAGTTGACCCCTCTAGCCAAATCAGTCTTCGACACTCTTCGTAAATCCAATTTGATTGGAGGGCATGTGCAATACGATGATGCTCAAAGTATAGGAAGGAGATATCGCAGGCAAGATGAAATAGGAACTCCTCTATGCGTAACTGTAGATTTTGATTCTCTTGATGATAATGCTGTTACCATCCGAGAAAGAGATTCTATGGAGCAGACTAGAGTTAGTTTGGATGCTTTAGAATCAGAGCTAGTCCTGAAATTAAAAGGTTAGGTTTGATCCTATAGTTTCCTCGGATTAGCCGATAATTGTAAATGACGAAGAAGTGGTTTAAATGCTAATAATTCATACCGCTGACATACATATAGGGGTCGAAAATTACAGCAGGCCTGATCCAAAAACTAGAACATCATCACGACTTCAAGATTTTTTAAGATCCTTAGACGAACTTGTTGACTATTCAATTGATAATGAAGCAGATTTAGTACTGATTTGCGGAGATATCTATAAAAGTAGAAACCCGACACAAACCCATCAACGAGAATTTGTAAAAAGAGTTTCCAAGCTTGCCAATCAAGGAATCAAGGTTTTTCTACTGGCGGGCAACCATGATTCCCCAAACGTCCCAGGTCCAGCAACTACACTGGATATATTCCCTACACTAGACATAGAAAATGTGCAGATCGCAAACGAATTAAACACCCAAATAGTTCAAACCCGTAACGGATCTATTCAAATAATATCTTTGCCGTGGATAAGGAAAGGCGACTTTATGTCCCTTGAGAAATATAACCAATTGTCAAATGAGAAATTAAACAGTGCCATTGAAGAAAAATTAATTGAAGACCTAGATAAAGAGATAGCAAACCTAGATTCCTCAATGCCCAGCATATTGGCCTCTCATGTATCAGTAGACCTAGCTAAAACTAGCTCGGAAAAATCTATGACACTTGGGAAAGATTACCTTTTGCCAACTAAGTTTTTGGCTAATCCAAAATTAGATTACATAGCACTTGGGCATATCCACAAACACCAAACACTAAACGATGATCCACCAGTAGTTTACTCAGGTAGTTTGGAAAGAATAGATTTTGGAGAAGAGAAAGATTCTAAGGGTTTTTGTGTGATAGACATTTCGACAAGCTTGGACAAAAAAAATAAGTTGAATTCATATGAATTTGTCGAAGTAAATGCAAGAAGATTCAAAACTATCCATATAAAGGTAAACGAAAATGACGAATCCCCTAACGAGAAAATTGTAGCCGAAATAGAAAAGCACGATATAAACGAGACGATTGTGCAAGTAATAATTGAAGTTAGTGCATCTAGATACAGTGAAATATCTGACAGGAAAATCAGAGAGAGTTTGTCCGAAGCAAATTTTGTGGCGGCAGTAAGGAAAAATGTCATTACCGAAAGTAAAAATAGATTGGGAAAGGAGTTACACGAATCCATCCCTGCGATTGAAGCTCTGGAAACCTATTTGAAAGAACGGAACATAAGCGACCAAAAAATACGTATATTACTAGAGAAAGGTCAAAATCTTATCTCGGAAAACCCGCCCCAATGATGGTGCTTCTTAAACAAAAACATAATTCTAAAATTCATCCTATGAACCCTCTATTATCGTTGGCAATTACATTCCTGATAATCACGGGCTGTTCGCTTATCGACCCTCCCCAGGTAGCACCACCATTCACAATAGATCTATACAGTACAACCGACCATACTGAACGCGACGCCTTCAACTTAGACCAACGGAAAGGATCACCTACATTTATAAACTTTTGGTTCCCTTCTTGCCCTCCATGTGTTGCGGAAATGCCGCAACTTAACAAGTTCTATTTGGAACATAAAAATGAGGTAGATGTTGTAGCTGTTCAACTTATTGGACTCGACTCGATGGAAGATGGGCAAAATTTTGTAAATGAGAAAAGTATAGATTTTGCGGTAGGCCCTGACACAACCGGAAAAGTATCGGTAGATTACCAAATCAGCGTTTATCCAACCACTATTTTTGTAGATTCGAAGGGAAACATAGCGGATTATTGGCAGGGAGAGATAAATGCCGAAGAACTTAAACAAAAACTTACGGATATACAAAAATCTGAGGATTAAAATTTGGATATAACTGACTTGTTCCATCTTTTCGTCAGGTGGACCCATCTTGTATCTGCTGGAGCATGGGTTGGAGGCAGTATTTTCTGGATTCTTGTCTTAAACCCTTCTACAAGACAATTTGACTCGGATTTTACCGGACGCTTACAAAGCCAAATTTCCTCTGAATTCAGAGGATTGGTTGACACCTGTATATTCGTCCTTTTAACGACCGGTGCGATTATGGCATTTAACCGACTTACCCCTGGAAATATCGGTTACCAATATGCATTAATACTAGGTCTCAAAATCATTTTTGTGGCAATGATGTTCTATCTGATAAGAGCCAAGCGCCACCCGAAAGCAGCTTATGTTAAAACAAATTGCGACAATACTCGGAAAAGCCGCCTAAGACAATTTACAAAAATTGCAACCGGTTATAACTTGGTGTTGCTACTAGGGTTAGTGGTATACCTCTTATCAGATTTGTTGAACATGATTTACATGGCAGCTGTATCAAATTAATATAAAAATATTCATAAAGGTTAGTTCGTGAAAAAATCGTTTCTGGATGTCATTAGATGCCCTTTATGCAAATCTAACTTTGATGTCCATACCGATATAGAAAAGCAAGATGACATAATTCGGGGAAAGTTGGTCTGTACCGGATGCGGAGAAATATTCCCAATCGAGAATTCGATCCCAAACCTGCTCCCTCCAGAATTACGCAGCAAGTAAACCCAAACTACCCACCTGGATTCCCTACGGGTATACATATGTCCGATGGTTGAGCCTTTTTTAATTCACAAATCAACTGGCCAACTGTCATATTCAGCACCGGATGAATTAAGTCAGGTGCTATTTCAGACAAGGGTTCCAGAACAAATAACCTCTCTTGAATTCTCGGGTGCGGAAGAGTCAAAATTTTACTCCGAACAATAAAATTCCCCCATATCAAAATGTCCAAATCGATAGTCCTCGGTGAGTTAGGAAATACTCTATGTCTATGCAAATGTACCTCTATCTCCTTCAGGTGGTGGAGGAAAAGCCAAGGACTCAAGGTAGTTGATAATTTGCATACAGAATTCAAAAAGTTTGGCTGATTAGAAAATCCTTTTGGGGTGGTCTCATATACCTTTGATGACTCCAATTCCGTACAAATGGAGGTTAGCATGCTGGTAGCCTGGAAAATACTGGCTTCTTTATCCCCCAGATTACTTCCTAAACCCACATATACATCACTTAAATTTTTAATGTCTATCCCCCCTCACGATTGCATCGGTCATCTTAGATACTCGGTTCATCTCTTTTACATCATGAACCCGAACCATATCTGCTCCCCGTGTGATAGCTACTGCTACGGTGGCAGCAGTACCTTCAATCCGATCATCAACTGACAAATCTAAAACCTGGCCAATTGTGGCTTTTCTAGACGTGCCCACAAGTAAAGGCAGTCCTATTTTTTTATATTCACCCAATCGATTTAAAATTTCGAGATTCTCGGTAGTTCCTTTAGAAAAACCAATCCCTGGATCTATGATGATTTTATCTTGGTGTATTCCATTATCTACTGCAAATCCCACCTGAGCTTTTAGGAAGTCCAAAGTGTCTGAAACCACATCTCCGTATTCTGATTCCTCAGCGTTGTGCATTAACACAACATAAACTCCCGTATCGGCGATTAGAGTAGCCATTTCTGGGTCCTTAGACAGCCCCCATATATCGTTTACCATATGGGCTCCAGCTGCAATGGCGGCTTCAGCAACCTTTGACTTATATGTGTCAATACTGAGTAGACAATTTGCCTGCTTCGCCAACGCATATATAGTCGGAATAACTCTATCTAACTCTTCGTCCACCGATATTTTATCCACTTCCCCATATATAGAACTCGGCCTATTGGACTCTCCGCCGACATCTAATATATCTGCTCCATGGGCCAACATTTGGATTCCTTTCTCAACCGCCAAATCCACGTCCAAATAAACACCATCATTAGAAAAAGAATCCGGAGTGGTATTCAATATTCCCATCAAGTAAGTTTTTGATCCCCAATCAAACAAGTTCAACCCAGAATAATCCTTATGTACACTACCAATATATAATCGAACTAAGTTTTGATGACTCAATCAAAATGCCCAACTCCATGCTATGCCTGACATACTTGTTTTGGGTGAGCTATAATTGTCCAGCAGGGAAACATACTAGTATCCTAAATATTACCTTTAACCATCTAACATTTTAATCTAGCCACATGTCACTAGAAAACTCAACATCTAAAAAGCACGAAGAGTTACTTGCTAAGAAAGCCCTAAGCTTAAAGGGTGGAGGGGACAAGCGGGTAGAAGCTCAACACAAGAGAGGCAAATTAACCGCTCGAGAAAGGATTGCTCTGCTTTTAGATGACGGAACATTTGAAGAATTGGATCCTTTCGTATTGCATAGATCTACTGACTTCGGTTTAGAAAACCAGCAGTATCTCGGTGACGCGGTTGTAACCGGATATGGAGAAGTAAACGGAAGGCTCACTTTTGTGTATGCTCAGGACTTTACCGTTCTGGGAGGTTCGTTATCAGAGGCAGTGGCGAACAAAATATGTAAAGTCATGGACAGAGCCATGGATAACGGTGCTCCAATTGTCGGCCTAATAGATTCCGGTGGAGCTAGAATCCAAGAAGGTGTGGACAGTCTATCCGGATATGGAGCTATTTTCCAAAAAAACGTGATGGCCTCCGGTGTTATTCCACAAATATCAGTGATGATGGGACCCGCGGCAGGAGGAGCAACTTATTCCCCTGCCCTGACGGACTTCATTTTTATGGTGGAGGGCCTTGGACAGATGTATATAACCGGCCCTGATGTAATAAAAGCCGTGACCGGAGAAGAAATCTCCCATGAAGATCTAGGGGGTAGTGAAGCTCACACTGTAAAGAGTGGTGTAGCTCATTTCGCAGAAGAGACTGAGCAATCTTGTATTTCTAAAGTTCAAGATCTACTCAGTTTTCTACCGCAAAACAACATGGAAAATTCCTCTGTTTCTGAATCTACCGACCCTGTAGATAGATATACGGACGCCTTGAATAAAATAATCCCGGATAACCCTAATCAGCCTTACGATATGCTGGACGTAATTCATGCCGTCGTAGACAACGAAGACTTCCTTCAAATTCACGAAAATTTTGCTCCTAACATTTTAGTTGGACTATCTAGATTTGGGGGCAAACCGGTAGGAATCGTTGCACAGCAACCTAACCATCACGCGGGAGTTTTAGATATAGATGCATCTGTCAAAGCTGCACGATTCGTAAGATTCTGTGACGCTTTCAACATTCCGTTAGTCACTTTTGTAGATGTCCCCGGATTTTTGCCCGGTAGCTCTCAAGAATACGGCGGGATCATTAGACACGGAGCAAAACTGATATTCGCATACGCCGAAGCCACAGTTCCCAAAATAAGCATTCTGACAAGAAAGGCTTATGGCGGAGCATATATTGTGATGAGTAGTAAAAACCTTAAAGGTGACATCAACTACTCTTGGCCGACCGGACAAGTTGCCGTTATGGGGGCTGAAGGAGCCGTAAACATAATTCACCGGTCAAAAATAAGAGATTCGAATGACCCGAAAAAGTTGACCGCCGAACTTGTGTCGGAATATGAGGATAACTTGATGAACCCATATATAGCTGCCAGCAGGGGTATGATAGATGATGTTATAGAACCTGGGGAAACACGGGCAAAAGTTATTAAGGCACTTAGGATGCTTGCAAACAAAAGAGATAATATGCCCCCGAAAAAACATGGAAGCATACCTTTATAGGGATTATGAAACCAAGCCAGAAGCATATAGCAGCAATTTCAGCAGCAATTCACATGTATCTGAATCATGCCACAAGACGTTCTGAGGAAAATAACAAAAAACTAATATCCCCCTGGAGATATGCCCTCTTAGATGATATGCCATATTCTCATAACAGCCAGATAGGAGGTTGGACTGGCAAGAACCGGTACTTATAAATAATGCAAGGATTCGCCTGATTATATGATTACACTTAAATCTTTTGGAATAACTGACACTACGTTCCGCGACGCTCATCAAAGCCTTCTTGCCACCAGATTAAAAATGGAAGATATGGAACCGATCGCGTCTGAAATGGATCAAGTTGGTTTCGCTTCAATGGAAGTCTGGGGAGGGGCTACATTCGACGCTGCTACCAGATTTTTATCTGAAGACCCATGGGAACGTTTAAGAAGCTTTAAAAAACTCATCACTAAGACGCCCCTGTCAATGCTGTTGAGAGGACAGTCACTCGTAGGTTACAAGGCGTATTCCGATGATGTCGTGGAAGCCTTTGTAGAAAGATCTGCCGTCAATGGGATAGATATTTTTAGAGTGTTTGATGCGTTAAATGACGAATGGAACCTCGAAAAAGCTGCTGCTGCAGTTAAAAACAACCAAAAACATCTGCAAATGACAATCTGCTATTCCGTCACAGAAAGCGGGAAAATGGAAGGTCCAATTTACGATTTGGATTACTACCTAAAGAGAGCCAAATCATTCCAGAATATGGGGGCAGACAGCATCTGTATCAAAGACATGGCCGGACTACTGTCGCCATATGATGCATTTGAATTAGTTTCTGAGTTGAAAAATGTGATAGATGTCCCGCTTCAATTGCATACTCACTATACGAGCGGCATGGCTTCGATGACAGTTCTCAAGGCCATTGAGGCAGGAGTTGACGTAGTAGATACATGCCTGGCACCTCTAGCATTAAGAACCTCACAGCCAGCTGTAGAACCCCTCATAGTCACTTTGCGAGGAACAGAATATGATCCTAAATTGAACTTGGATACTCTTATAGGTCTAGGTGATTATATGGAATCAATTTTGCCCAAATACAAGAAATATATGGAAACGCCGAGGGCTGCTGTGATAGACGCTAAAGTTTTGAGTCACCAGATCCCAGGCGGAATGGCAAGCAACTTAATTTCACAACTTAGAGAAGTAGGTTCACTGGATAAACTAGAGGACGTCCTGGAAGATATACCTATCACGAGAAAAGAACTCGGCTACCCTCCTCTCGTGACTCCCATGAGCCAAATGGTAGGATCACAAGCGGTTAGTAATGTCATTTTTGGCCGATATCAAATGGTTTCCAATGAGGTTAAAGAATATTTGAATGGTATGTACGGAAGGCCACCAGGAAAGGTCGATATGTCAGTCAAAGCAAACGTTTTCGAATCAGAAAATGCAACGGAAATGACCACCATCACGGAACGACCCGGAAATCTTTTAGAGCCTGAACTCGAAAAAGCAGAAGATGGATTGAAGGACATCACTACAGATATTGATGACGTATTAATTTATGCCTTATATCCCACCACAGGAATGAAATTCCTCCGTATAAAGTATGGAATAGACTCACCAGAAGAAGATCCGGATAGAGACACTGAAATAACACGACCAGAGAGTGCAAACGCTAACTCCAAAGTAGAGGGGCATCCCCCCACAAAAAGCTCAAATATCCGTTCATTCAACGTATATATAGATGACACTTTATTCAAAGTAGAAGTTGACCCTACTGACCAAAACTCAATAGCAATATCTGATGGCATAAAAACTCAAAAAAATAACGACACAAAACCGTCAGTTAATGGTCCTGCAAAAAATTCTGATGGGCAGCTACAATCCCCTATGCCTGGTGTAATTTTGAGATACCTAGTGGAAGTGGGACAAGAAGTCAAACAAGGTGATCCTGTGGCAGTTTTAGAGGCCATGAAAATGGAAAACACTCTGCCTGCACCTAAAAATGGCAGCATCCAATCCTTGCACGTGGAACCAGGGCAAACTGTTTCGAAGGGAGACCTATTGGCTATAATCATGTAGTAATACATGATTGTGGATACGAACGGAATCAGATTATTTGAAATAAAAACATAGAGGGATTAAATGAGAAACAAAGTAACTGTTGTTGGAGCAGGTAACGTCGGCGCCACCACGGCACAACGAATTTTTGACAGGGGCTATTCCGATGTGGTGTTAGTCGATATAGTCGACGGATTACCACAAGGAAAAGCATTAGACATGCTGGAATCTGGACCAATTTTAGGAACAGATGCAAAGATAGTTGGAACCAACGGATACGAAGAAACAGCGGATTCTGATGTTGTTGTTGTTACATCTGGGATAGCCCGAAAACCGGGTATGAGCAGAGATGATTTATTACTCACCAACATGAAAATAGTATCTAGTGTAGTTGAACAAACAGCAAAATTTTCCCCAGACAGTGTTCACTTGATAGTCACAAACCCTCTAGATGCCATGGCTCAACAGACCCTAACTGTCACTGGATTCCCTTCCAATAGAGTTGTAGGTATGGCTGGAATATTAGATACAGCAAGATACAGGACTTTCCTTGCGGAAGAACTAGGCGTATCAGTGAATTCAGTGTCTGCATACGTTCTTGGTGGGCATGGAGACACAATGGTACCTGTGGTTGAAAGTACCAACGTAGCAGGAACACCTGTGTCGAAATTAATTGACCCCAAAAGGTTAGAAGAAATTGTACAAAGAGCACGGGATGGGGGAGCAGAAATAGTTAACTACCTTAAAACAGGGAGTGCATTTTATGCCCCTTCCGCATCAATAGTTCAAATGGTTGAAGCTATTATCTTCGACAAAAAGGAAATACTTCCCTGTACAGCATATTTGCAAGGTCAATATGGTATTAATGATCTTTATGTGGGGGTCCCTGTAAAACTTGGCGCCAATGGCGTAGAAGAAGTTGTGGAATTAAACTTGAATGATGACGAACTGATTGCTCTTAGAAAATCAGCCGAAGCTGTTCAAGAATTAATAGATGTTATGGCGGGAGCACAATAAGTTTCAGTTGTGGCATTTCTAATAAGGTGACATTTGATCATAGCTGTTATAGGTGAAAGCACAGCATCTTCCGAAAATGCCATACTTGCTGAAGAGGTAGGCCGGTTGCTGGCAAAAGCTAACGTAACTATAGTTTGCGGCGGACAAGGCGGCGTCATGAGATCCGTATGTAAAGGCGCAAAAGAAAGCGGCGGAACCACCATTGGTATACTACCAGGCTTGGATCCTCTTGATTCCAACGAATATATAGACATTCCCATATGCACGGGACTTGGCAATGGGCGGAATTTGTTAGTAGTTAGAGCAGGAGCGGCCATTATTGCTATTGGTGGGGCATACGGGACGTTGTCTGAAATTGGGCTAGCCCTTTCAGAATCTAAGCCAGTAATCGGCTTAAACACATGGAGCTTGCTAAGAGAAGAAAAAATAGATTGTGGAATAATAGTGGCAGATAGCCCTGAAAAAGCCATCGAAATTGCCATTTCTCAAGCCAGTGAAAATGAAGGTCGACCCTACAATGACAACAATTGACAATATAAAAGCACGAGAAATTCTCGACTCCAGGGGAAATCCAACAGTGGAGGTTGATATTGTACTGAAAGACGGATCGATAGGAACATCTGCAGTCCCTTCAGGTGCAAGTACAGGTCAATATGAAGCAGTTGAATTAAGAGATGGAGATAGCAGTCGATACCACGGAAAAGGCGTACTTACAGCGCTCAATAACATTACCGAAATCATATTTCCACACATAAAAGGTATGAATGTCTGCGATCAAGAAGAATTAGATTCAAAATTAATTGAATTAGATGGGACGGAAAATAAAAGTAATTTAGGGGCTAACTCCATTTTAGCTGTATCGCTGGCGGCAGCAAAAGCAGCTGCAAAGTTTTCTAATAAGGAACTATTTTCCCAAATTTCAAAATCAGAAAATCACATTATTCCCGTTCCAATGTTAAATGTGATTAATGGCGGTAAACATGCTGAACATTCCAGCGATATTCAAGAATTCATGATCGTGCCTGCAGGATTTGAAACTTTCGCACAAGCCATAAGGGCTGGCTCAGAAGTTTATCAATCTCTCCAAAAGAATCTGAGTGCAAAGAATCTCAGTACAACGGTAGGAGATGAAGGAGGATTTGCCCCTAGTCTCCCATCAAACGAGGCAGCCCTGGAGCTTCTGGTAGATGCAATATCTGATTCAGGGTACGAATGTGGCGTTCACTTTTTCATCGCTCTCGACACTGCTGCAGCGGAGCTTTTTGACTCAAAAACCAAATTATATAACCTAGAATGTGACGGTATATCCGTTTCAGGAACCGACCTAACCAGAACCTATCAAAGATGGTCTGCTAAGTATCCAATCGTTAGCATTGAAGACGGCCTGGCAGATGACGAATGGGATGAGTGGGAAGAAATGACCCAAAGACTGGGCGGTGAAATACAGCTCGTGGGTGATGACTTACTCACCACAAATCCTTCTAGAATAGCAAAAGGGATCAAATCTCAATCAGCGAATGCGGTTCTGATCAAACCAAATCAAATTGGTACCCTAACCGAAACCATGGAGGCTATCAAATTAGCCCAGTCCGTAGGATGGGGAACTGTCATGAGTCATCGGTCAGGAGAAACGGAGGACACTTTGATCTCTGACTTAGCTGTGGCCACGAACACTGGGCAAATAAAATCTGGTGCACCAGCGAGAGGTGAAAGGACTGCAAAATATAACCGTCTCATACGTATTGAAGAGAGGTTGGGAGAAAGCTGTACCTTTGCTGGCAAAGATGTTTACTCTCGCTACATAAACTAGTTAAATATACATAGGGATAGTTAGTAGATTAGAAGGGTTTAAATTAAATGAAGACACGGATCGGCATTAACGGATTTGGCAGAATAGGTAGGTTAGTACTAAGAGCTGTTGTGCAAGAAGGATACGAAGATGTGGAAGTGGGAGCGATAAACAGTTTCGCAGACCCTGAAAATAATGCTCATATGTTCAAATACGATACAACCTACGGAACCTATAAAGGTGATGTTTCGTGGACCGAAGATTCAATCGTAATAGATGGCAATCCTGTAGCTTGTTTAAACTCTGAGAACCCATCCCAATTACCATGGGGGGACCACGGTGTAGATATCGTAATCGAATGCACAGGAAAATTTACTGACTCGGCTAAGGCATCTGGCCATTTGAAAGGAGGTGCCAAAAAAGTAATTATTTCGGCCCCTGCAAAAAATGAAGACCTTACGGTAGTGATCGGAGTGAACGAACATCAATACGATAAAAACAAACATCACATATTATCCAACGCTTCCTGTACCACTAATTGCGTTGCACCCTTAGTGAAAGTATTAGACGATTACTTCGGTGTACAGCAGGGAATGATGACAACGATCCATGCTTACACCAATGATCAGCAAGTTCTGGATAAAAGACACAAAGACATGCGACGGGCACGTGCAGCAGCTATGAATATCATTCCAACTACTACAGGTGCCGCCAAAGCAGTAGGACAAGTCCTGCCAAATCTATACGGTAAAGTGCACGGTATGGCATTCAGGGTGCCAACTGCCACTGTATCCGTAACTGACTTTGTTGCTACACTTAAGAACAAAGCGACCGCAGAAGATATTAATCAAGCATATATGGAAGTTTCCCAAAATAAACTCAGCGGCATACTAGATTATTCTGACGAACCACTCGTTAGTTCCGATTATCGTGAAAGTCGATTTAGCTGCACTATTGATGGTTTGTCCACAATAACTTTGGAAGATAATATGGCAAAAGTGGTCGGATGGTACGACAATGAATGGGGATACAGCTGTAGAACGGTGGACCTTGCAAAACTTGTCGCAGAAGCTGGCATATAAAATTAACTTTAAAGCTCTTAATTGAAGCCTGACAGCATGTGGCGTTATAATTTGCGTGATTGCTTTCATTTTGCAAAATTGACTACGGAGGCTATAAATGGCAACAGAAATAAAACCTAGTACAGGAACTTGGGCAGTAAAATCAGGATTGGCCCAAATGTTGAAAGGTGGCGTGATTATGGATGTGGTCACACCAGACCAAGCGAAAATCGCAGAAAACGCTGGTGCGGTTGCCGTAATGGCACTTGAGAGAGTTCCTTCTGATATCAGGGCAGCGGGTGGCGTGGCAAGGATGTCGGACCCGCAGATGATTTCAGAGATAATTGAGGCCGTTACTATTCCCGTAATGGCTAAAGCAAGAATTGGTCATTTTGTGGAAGCCCAAGTTTTGGAAGCCCTTGGAACCGATTATATAGACGAATCTGAGGTACTTACCCCAGCAGATGAAAACAACCACATTAACAAACACGACTTTTCAGTACCTTTTGTGTGTGGTGCTAGAGATTTAGGGGAAGCGCTCCGAAGAATTGGAGAAGGGGCCGCAATGATCCGAACCAAAGGAGAAGCAGGTTCAGGAAACATCGTAGAAGCTGTTCGACATGCTAGAAAGGTTCTTGGTCAAATCAACCATATCAAAGGGATGGAAATAGACGAATTAATGGCGACTGCCCGCGATTTAAAAGCACCCTATGAACTGGTCAAAGTAATACATGAGACCGGTTCTTTACCCGTCGTGAACTTCGCTGCTGGAGGAATTTCGACTCCATCCGACGCCGCACTTATGATGCAAATTGGTGTCGACGGAGTATTCGTAGGTTCTGGAATATTCAAGTCCGAAAACCCTCAAATTATGGCTGATGCCATTGTTAAGGCCACCACCCACTACAAGGATCCAGAAATGTTGGCTTCCGTTTCCAAAGGGCTAGGAGCCTCCATGCCAGGACTTGATGTCAGAAGTATGCCTGAATCAGAGCAATTCGCCACCAGGGGCTGGTAAGGTTGGCATCCATAGGCGTCTTGGCTATACAAGGCGACTTTTTAGAACACAGGAAGATGCTAGATTCGATTGGAATTGAATCGAAAGAAGTGCGGTTGCCGGACGAATTAGAAAATTTGGAAGGTTTGATAATACCGGGCGGAGAAAGCACAACTATAGTCCAATTGATAGACATATATGGACTAAGGGCACCTTTGGTAGACAAAGTAAATCAAGGTCTTGCTATATGGGGCACCTGTGCAGGAATGATAGTCATAGCGAAGAATCTTAAGGACAAAAGACCAGACCCGCTTGGATTGATGGATATTGAGGTCAGCCGCAACGCTTTCGGAAGACAAATAGACAGTTTCGAAACTGATTTGGATATCCAAGGAATGGATGGCCCTCCTATGCACGCCATTTTTATAAGAGCCCCTCTTGTAACTCAAATCGGAACCGATGTAGAAATATTAGCTGAAGTAGATGATGGGAAACCGGTGGCCGTTAAACAAAACCGAGTTATCGCCACTTCGTTTCATCCTGAACTAACAGAAGATTCACGAATGCATTCAATGTTCGTAGATATAGCCCATTCAAGACCATAAAGCTTGGGAGGACCACCACAGAAGTGATCCAAGAAACAGATATAGATCTTAATGTCCTATTGGATGTGATCCCTGAAAGATTACGGGCACTTCTGCTGTCTGAGAAAAATGTAGAACAATTACTTGAGGTAGTCCTGGATTTAGGAAGGCAACCTGAAGCCCGATTCCTAGGACAAAACAAGCTTCTGGAAACTGATGAGGTTACCAAAGATGACCTTGAGTATGCCATAAGTAGAATTGGTCTTTTTGGTGCCGACAATAGGGCTGGTATTGAACGTACTCTTCATCGCATCTCTGCAATAAGAAACCGCTCTGGGAAAATAGTCGGCATTACCTTTAGAGTAGGTAGAGCAGTCTATGGCACTATAAAAATCATTGAAGACTTAATTCTGTCAGGGGAAAGTGTGCTACTGCTAGGAAAACCAGGGGTCGGAAAGACAACGATGCTGAGAGAGGTAGCGAGGGTACTTGCAGACGATGCAGGGAAGCGAGTGATAGTAGTAGATACATCAAATGAAATAGCTGGCGATGGAGACATACCTCATAAAGCCATAGGTAGATCTCGAAGAATGCAGGTTCCATCTCCTACAAAACAACACGACGTAATGATAGAGGCAGTGGAAAACCATATGCCGGAAGTAATTATTATAGATGAAATTGGCACCGAACTTGAAGCAAATGCGGCTAGAACGATCGCCGAAAGAGGTGTCCAATTGGTAGCCACAGCTCATGGCAACACACTTGAAAACCTGATTATGAATCCTACCTTATCCGATTTGGTCGGAGGCATACAAACAGTGACTCTGGGAGATATTGAAGCCAGGAGAAGGAGGACCCAAAAGACCGTCCTAGAGCGAAATGCCCCTCCAACTTTTGAAAAATTAGTCGAAATACAGGAATGGAATCTAGTAACAGTTCATTCGGATGTTGCCTCAACTGTGGATAGAATGCTAAGGAAGCAGACGGTTAATTCCGAGGTGAGATCGGTAGAAGACGACGGTACGATTAGAAAGCACGTAAGTTCCTCTAAATCCAATGAAATAAATCGAAACCCTGACTCTCAAGAGGCAAATTTTGAGAACCTAAATGGTAGTGAGCATTCGCCAAATGAGGCAATAAAACTGACTCCCATTATGCCCTACGGTGTTAATAAGGGTAGATTTGACCAAGTAATCAGATCCCTAAATGCGCCCATAACTCTAGTCGGAGACATTAATAAAGCAGAAATGCTAGTGACGACAAAAAATTACCACCGCAGAGGAACCCAAGCATTAAAAAGTGCCGAGAAAATGGGCAAACCAGTGTTTGTACTGCGGAAAAATACGGTTCACCAAATTGAGCAATTTGTAAGAGCAGTAACGAAGAATGAGCAATCCCCAATGGTTTCAGAATCAGAAAGGTCACTGGCTTTATTAGAAGCCGAACAGGCTGCCCAAAAAATAGTTAACGGAGAACCTTCAATTACCCTTAGGGCTCAAAATTCCTATGTGAGAAGGCTTCAACACCAAATAGCTGGTGAATACGGGCTTGAATCCAGCAGCGAAGGTAAAGAGCCTCATAGATCAGTCTTGATAAATAAAGCCAATGACTAGTAAAAAGGTCTTCATAGTACTGGAAGGGGTGGAGGGGAGTGGAAAAAGTACCCAGTCTCTCCTTCTTTCCGAGAGACTCACCTCAACAGGATTCGCAAATTTGTTAGTTAGAGAACCTGGAAGTACAAATACGGGTGAAAAGATACGAAACCTCATTTTACAAGGTACAGAACTAAGCCCATTATCTGAGCTATTTCTATTTTCCGCAGCAAGATCTGAGTTAATCCAAAATGAAATTTTACCTGCTCTCGATTCAAACTCAGTGGTCGTATGCGACAGGTATATATATTCCTCAATCGCCTACCAAGGGTATGCTAAAGGACTGGACCTCAATGTTATCGCCGAGATTAATTCCATCGCGACGTCACAATTAGTTCCAGACTTAGTATTTTTGCTAGACATAGATCCAGAATTATCCTTTAAAAGAAAACAATCAGACCCCAAGGATAGATTTGAAAAAGAATCGATGGAATTCCACAGTGAAGTTAGAAAGGGCTATCTAAGCCTTGCCAAGTCGAATCAAAAAGTATGGAATATCATAGACGGTCAAAAATCAACCGAAGCGATCAGAGAAATAATTTGGCAAAAAGTTTTGGGAATTCTTGAATAAATTAAATTTTCTGATTTTCCAAAATATTTAAGGGGTTCGTGGAAAACAGCATAGTAGCATCCTCTATGCCGATCATACGTTTTGCGTGAGTAAACCCCAGTTCCATGTCATAGCATCTCTGCCCCACAGCCATGTGGGTGTCAGAGGCAATTATGTGTACTAATCCTTGTTTCATAATCTCAATTGAATTATTCAAAGCAGTATTACCAAATTTGCCGTATAAACTACTTGCAGTCAGTTGAGATAAACAGCCCATTTGAACGAAATCAAATAACAAATTAGGTTCTACTTCGAACAGTTTCATTCTTTCGGGATGTGCTAACACTGGGATCAGACCATAACTCAACAAATCGGTGATAACTTCTTCAATATATGAAGGCCGTCCTTCCCATGGCATTTCGACTAGTATGTATTTACTATCATTTAATGTCAGAGCCTTACCTTCCCTTATGTCTTTTAATAGCCCTAAATCGATATGATTTTCCATTCCTAATTTGATCTCAATATCTACCTGATATTCCTTAAGGGTCTGATTTATTTCCAAAACAAGGTTTTTTATTATCTGCACCGAAAGATTCTCATTAACATCTTTACGATGAGGGGTTACAATGACGGACTTCGTATTTTGACTCTCTGCAATTTTGCATATCTTGATCGCTTCTGAGAATTCCTGAGGGCCGTCATCCACGCCCGGCAAAAGGTGGTTGTGGGTGTCGTATATATCGATCATAATTCTAAATTACACCTCTGAAATAATTCCGGCTACTCTGATAGAATCACAGCTTAAATAATTTTTTAATATCAAATGATTAAAATCACCAATTTTTCAACCGCTTATCAAACAAAACTCGTAGAATTCATCAATTCAGTTAACGAGTCTTTTGATTCACCCAAAGAATTATCTCAAATTTTCTTTGACCAGAGCATTAATGTCCCTCCTTCAAAACCAGAAAATGACTGTTATATAGTACTGTCGGAAAATGACATTATTGGATTCCTTCAACTCATTGATGAAGCTCCTATAGGAAGGCTGGTTGGCCTTCAAACCATTAAACCTGGCCCATACTTTGAAAATGTACTACAAAAATTTATTGATCTTGCCGTAAAAAGAGGCTCCGAAATAAACGCGCAAGTAATCAATTTCCAAATCTCACAGTACGATAAAGAATCACCACAAATTTTTAAAACCAACGCCTGGAAAAAAATAAAAACATACTGGAATCTAAAATTTGAAAACCCAGAACTTGAAGATTTGCTATTACCTGAAGGTTATTCTTTGAGACACTTCGATAGTGCGAAGGATGCAAAAGCATTAATGGAGCTCCAAAATCTATCTTTTGAAACCCATTGGGGCTTTTCACCAAATGATATGGAGCAAATCGTGTATCGAACCCGAATGGAACGGACTACCAATCAGGGAATTATATTTATAGAAAAAGACAGTGAAATAGCCGGGTATAATTGGACAATGGAATCCCGCAACGCTGACTCGGCTGTAGGCTGGGTTGCCATGACTGGGGTTCACCCCAAATACCGCGGGTTACGATTAGGAAGAGCTGTTGTCCTTGCGGGAATGCACTATTTGATATCTCAAAATGTCCCCCATATAGAGCTAGAAGTAGATTCTGAAAATATCCCAGCAACCAATTTGTATGAAAGTATCGGATTTAAAAAAGTAGACCAAACCTATTGGTACCAGAAGGACCTGTAAGGTTAAACGGCCTGAATGTCTACAGAATCTGAGATAATTTCAGTATAATAATGAGATACTATTTTAGCCGTAGAATCCCAACTTACGGAATATGACCTTTTTAGAGCTTGTTCAGACATAAAACGATTTAAATCTTCGTTTTTTAATAAGACTTCTATCCGACCAGCGAAAGCTTCCGGGCAGCGCCAAGGGATGAGATACCCGGTGGATCCATGATCAACAATTGATGGGATTCCGCCTACCCTTGATGCGACTACTGGGGTGCCACATGCCATTGCTTCTATGGCTACAAAACCCAAACTTTCGTAATGTGAAGGTAGTACAAAAACATCTGCAGCATTGTAATAAGCCCTTAGTTCGTCATGGGCAATCGATCCTGTGAAAATCACCTTTTCAGCTAATCCAGTTTCCTTCACTAAGGTTTTTATGGAACTTAAATATTTGTCCCCTTCATCGGCCCCTCCGACAATATAGAGAAATATATCTTTCTCAGAAGCTATCAATGATACTGCCCGCACCAAAACCTCGAGACCTTTTATAGGATCTATTCGGCCTACAAAAAGAATCATCTTGCTTTCTCTAGGTATATTTAATTCATCTCTCGCGGCAGCAATACAATATGGATAAAACATTTTTAGATCTATTCCAGGAGGTACAACGGCAATCTTATTTGTGAATTCCCCATACAATTGTTCTATGTCTTGAATTTCTTTTTGCGTTAAAACCAGAATTCCATCGGCACTACCCATCAATTTGTATTCAGAGTCACTTCTGGAGAAATGTTCTTCCCCAACCGTGAGAGCTCTCAACTTAGTTTTTGCCAAGGTGTGGAATGTAATCACATGAGGAATCTTCCATGTTTCCGATAGCGACTCACCGATCAAGCCCGATAGCCAATAATGGCTATGCAATATTTCCAACCTGACACCTTCATCGAGCATATATGCTTGAACGTTTCTAGAAAACTCAAAAACTAGCTTGATCAGATCTTCTTTTGAAACTTCCTGATTGCCGGCATTTATATGTACAAGTTTTGATCTAGCTCCAATGCTAAGCACGACATCTTCTTGAAAGTCATGTTTACGAGTAAAAACGTAAACCGTATGACCAATCGAATCCAAACTTCTTGCAAGATTATCAAGATATACATTCATTCCGCCGGCATCTTTTTCACCAAGATTAGCCTTTGGGCAGGTATGAAAACTCACTAATCCTATTATCATTATTCCATCACGTTAACGCGTTATTATCAGGTCAAAAACCGCGCGGTCATTTGCTCCCAAATGATATTTATATCGTTCAGTACCTCTGAGGAAATTATATTCCTTAATGTCTCGCGATATGGCTTCTTGAATAGTTAAAGCCTTATTAAGCAATCCTACGCTCAAGGAAGATTTTTCCGGATCATAGCCACTGTTATACAGAAGGTATGTTCCATCATAGTCAAAACAAATACAGCTAGCGACTCTAAGTCCGTCTACCTCCATAAAAAACAATTTATAATTTCCTGATTTTGAAAAAATTAACGCCAGATCAACAAAAAATTCCTTGTTTTCCTGCGTGAGAAAATCACTTTTATCATCACTACTTAAAGCCATGAGACGAAAAAACTCATCCATGTCTTCTTTCACTGACTCGTGCGTAATTTCAACAACGTATTGTCTAAAATCAGTATTGGCTTCCAATCGTCGTAGTTTCCGTCTCAACTCATGCCTATCTTTCTTCCTCAACCCACCTAAATAATCTTCCCAAGAATCAGGCAAGCCCATACGAGGGGTTGTATCAGAATTATGTAGGTCAACGGTACATCCATTCTTTCTTGCTAACTCAGGTAGGTGTTCGAGGGTAGGAGAATTTTCAGGTATGGATTCTAGGCGAAGCGTATCCCAGTTCATCTCACACAGGCGCTCCCACGCTATTGAAAAAAATTCCTCGCCGCAACCTTGCACAATTGGGAAGTCCATGTAATCGTAGACATCAGAATCTCCAATAAACGTTGCTTCTTTCCCCTCCAGCAACAATGGCAGTATGCCTAAAGTGTTACCTTCCGAAGCTAAGACCTCTATTACAGGTGTCGTGTCATTCTTGAACCTCTGCCACCAAGTACCTTGCCACTGAGGAGTAATAAATATTGTATTCACGTAGCATTCAGTCATTATTTTTGACCAGGTCGCTTCAACTTGGTCAATATTTTCAAAATAGCCCATTTCGCCTCTTATGATTTCGATAAATCTATTATTTTAATAAGTTGTTGTACTTCATGCACTTCTCCCCTCTGAGCAGAAGTGATTATTTTACTTTCGGCTTTCTTTACTCCCCGCAAGGTCATACACATATGTTCAGCAGACACAAACACGTAAACAGAACTCGCATCGAGGCAACGATAGATGGCATCGGTAATTTGAGTCGTCAACCTTTCCTGAATCTGCGGTCTTTTAGATAGAACATCTACCAGTCGAGCTACTTTACTCGCCCCCACTACTCTACCTTTTGGAATATAACCAACATGTGCATGACCGTAGAAAGGAAGAAGGTGATGTTCACATGTTGAATTGAATGAAATATCGGTGAAAGCCACTGGATCTGTATGGTTTTCTTCAAAAAATACACTTAATATCTCGGCAGGATCACACCTCATGCCGGAGAACAAATCTTTATACAACTCCGCTACTCGGTCAGGGGTGTTACGTAGTCCTTCCCTATCAGGATCATCTCCTATCGACTCCAAAATATCACGAACAGCAATAGCAATTTTAGCGGAGTCAAAACACTCATCGTTTGAACTTTCATTTGCCTGATCTTTATTCATGACAATGAAAGCGCATCTTCCACTGATTCGATGTTAGCCTCATATTCCTCTAAGGACACAGGTTCTATTTCATTAGCAATATCAGGATCTTTAAGTCCATTGCCTGTAATTACACATACAATGTTCTTATTTTTAAAAGATTCGCCGCTTCTAACTCTTTTAAGCAAACCTGCCAACGACGCTGCAGAGGCAGGTTCACAGAAAACACCTTCTTCAGCCGCCAATCTACGATAGGCCGTTAAGATCTCATCGTCGTCAACTTTATCAATCACACCGTTCGATTCATTTCGAGCCTTTAAAGCCAATTCCCAACTAGCAGGATTCCCAATGCGTATGGCAGAAGCTACCGTGCGAGGCTGTTCCACAATGTGTCCGTCAACTATTGGCGATGCTCCGGATGCTTGATATCCATTCATCACAGGCAAATTATCGGAAAGGCCCTCTTGTCGAGCTTCAACGAAACCTTTCCAATATGCCGTAATGTTACCGGCATTGCCGACCGGAATGAAAAGATGATCAGGGGCTTTTTTCAGTTCCTCAATGATTTCAAAAGAAGCCGTCTTTTGACCCTCGATACGATTAGGGTTTAGTGAATTTACCAATTCAATAGGATGCCTCTCACACAATTCACGAGTAATTTCTAAAGCTCTGTCGAAATTACTGTCAATTAGAGCTATATGGGCTCCATATGCTACGGCCTGAGCTAGCTTACCTCTTGCTACATTTCCCTTAGGGACGATCAAGGTCGTTCGCAAACCAAGATGAGCTCCGTATGCCGCTGCAGAGGCACTTGTGTTACCTGTGGAGGCGCAGGCTATAGAACGAATCCCTTTTTCAACAGCCTTGGCGACAGCCACAACCATTCCTCGATCTTTAAATGAACCTGTTGGATTACATCCCTCCAACTTAAAGAATAAGGAATTACATCCTACTTCCTTCGCAATATTCCGTGATTCAACTAAAGGGGTGTTGCCTTCACCCAGGGTAAAAATTGGAGTTTCAGAGGTAATGGGAAGGAATTGTTTATAAGTTTGGAGAATACCTTTGCCCATTGTGAAAGGCCGCCATTTCCTTTTATTTCGACTTGTTTTTACATGTCAAATACATGATAAATACCTACAATTACTCTACAGTAGCTATAGTAGCTAGGCAAGACAACTTGTTCCAAGAGTTTTTAATCAAGTACCGAATTCTAGATTTTTATTTTCACCCACCGCTACGTCCCGATGGATTAATATTAAATAGATAGCTTTTTTAGAGACTGATAAAGGAATATCAAATGAATTTGCAGCATATCGATTCTGAAATATCTGATGCAATAAAAAATGAGAAAAGTCGCCAAAAAAATAATATCAACCTAATAGCTTCTGAAAATTACGCTAGTTCAGCAGTACTAGAAGCTCAAGGATCAGTGTTCACTAACAAATATGCTGAAGGTTACCCGGGTCGAAGATATTATGGAGGGTGCGAATTCGTTGACATAGTAGAGCAGCTCGCGATAGATAGGGCAAAATGCCTTTTTAATGCAGAATTCGCGAACGTACAGCCACACAGTGGAGCACAAGCCAATATGGCTGCATATTTTGCATCGCTACAACCAGGAGACACGGTAATGGGTATGGGATTGGACCACGGAGGCCATTTAACCCACGGAAGCCAAGTGAATTTTTCAGCCAAACTTTACAATTTTGTGACATATGGAGTGGATCGTGAGCTCGAAACCATCGACTTCGCTGAAGTAAAAAAAATAGCTGAAGAGAACAAACCTAAATTGATAGTTGCTGGAGCATCGGCGTACACAAGAACAATAGATTTCCAAGCGTTCGAAGAAATATGCGATTTAGTAAACGCAAAACTTATGGTTGATATGGCGCATATTTCAGGGCTGGTGGCAGCTGGAGTTCATCCGTCACCTGTAGAAAATGCTGACATCGTCACATCCACGACTCACAAAACGTTAAGAGGCCCAAGGGGTGGAATCATATTAGGCAAATTTGAACTCGGCAAGAAATTAAACAGCGCAGTATTTCCTAATATGCAAGGTGGACCGCTGGAACACACTATCGCGGCTAAAGCCGTTGCATTTAAAGAGGCCGAATCCGATAGTTTTATCCAATATCAAATTCAAGTTGTTGATAACGCCAAAGCCTTAGCAGAAACATTGCGCAAAGGTGGGCTGCGTTTGGTTTCAGGGGGCACAGATAATCATATGACCCTTGTAGACGTTACACCCATGGGATTATCAGGCAAAGAGGCAGAAGAATCTCTAGGAAGAGCAAACATTGTGATAAACAGAAACGCCATACCATTCGATACAAAACCACCTAGGCAAGCGAGTGGTATTCGGCTTGGTACCCCTGCTATCACAACTAGGGGAATGAAAATCGAAGAAGCAAACAGCATAGGTACCCTAATATTGAAAGTCCTCCAAAATATCGGAGACTCTAAAATCGAAAAAGAAGTGAAAGAAGAAGTTCTAGATTTAACGAGTCGTTTTCCCGTTCCTGGAATTGCCAGTTAGCCTTGCATGGGCTAACTGGCAATCTGAAAACTTTCGACCTAGGCCCCCCAGGCAGTAATGCCTTCCTTTAAAGCTTTATAACCTTCAAGGAATCCCGGTCTGTTCTCTCCATAAATCCCGTCAAAAACATCGAGGGCATTGTCTAACCAATCCTTTAGTTCAGAATTACCGGGATTGGCATCTAGATATGCATCACGTATCAACACAAAATGTATTCTAGGATCGTAAGGTCTCTTGGTTCCCCCCATAGATTCATCCCCGTCAAGTAAGCGTAGCAACATGGCATCTGCGGAACCAAGGGTCTGCTCATGTATTGGTGGCCCATCCATCCTATGCATAACTGAGGTCATATCCCTTCCATTACCGGTGGTATACCCCATTTCAGACCACGCATCCCGCATGCTTACATCGTTACCTACATGCTGAACCACTTTGTCACCAAAGGCACGCAATGGGTCGGAAATATCAGCTAATAGGTCTGTTAACCTATCACCGTCCAGATCCGTCGCGAGGACTATGGTATCTCTCTGCTCTATAAGATCCCATATCAGTAGACCATAGTTGGTATCTGAAATATGTTGCTCAATCCTGCCTCCCCAATTTTCCATTCCATCCTTAAAATCAGAAGGTAGAAGTGAAACGATCTTATCTATACGATCTTTATGTTCTTCATATGGGTCCACAGCATACCGCCTACCAACCTCAAATTTAGTGCCTTTCAACAACCATGAATGTAATCCGGCATTGATTCCATCTTCCATAGCCTGCGTAGGCTTCATAGCAACACGACCCAAGTGTCCGCTATCATTTACCATTTTAAGGAATAGCCTATTAGCATAGGCCATTTGAACCCCAGGCGTATTCATTTCTGAATGTACAATGCCCGATTCATTAACTCCAAATTTCTCTTTGTCTTGAGAGTAAGGAAGACAGGGCATACATCTCACTACTGTAATAGGCCCGTATGGTCTTACGTTGCAGTAAACCCCAGCCTGAGTTCTTAAAGGTGCATTACCAGATTTTCCCATTACAACAACCCTACCCCCACTACCATCATTTACATAGGCATCTCCCGCGGTAGACCATTTGATAGACGTGCATGGCATGTTACCAAACCAAGCAAGAGACTCTAGTTTGGTATCGTGTCTATATTGTGACCACATTGGAACTGCATAAAATGGAAGTCCCAATATATCCGCCGCGGCTATAGTTCCCAACAACGCGTAGGCGTCAGTCAAAGAATGTGCCACTGGATTTAGATTGCTGTTATGGTTTCCACCTTGCCAAACTACTGCGTCGGAATAGCCTTCCGGTCTTACATCCGAAGATTCGAACAGACCCGAAAGCAAGCCAAGCAAATCACCCCCACTTGCCTCTGTTCGAGCAACAGACAGTAAATCAATCATCTAAACACCTCTTTTTTAGTAAAGTTTCTCGGTCTGTGGCACGCTCAATGAAGAAATAGTTTTCTCAGATTACCCACAGGCCTATTTTTTCTTAATGGTCTAAACACAAATGGATAGGTAGCCTAACACTGCTTGGACAACCTAGGACCTTTGCCATTATTCCATCCTTGAACCACCCCATGACCTAGATACACCGGCTGACGTTGGTTCTACCTTCACATTCACAACTGCTGCCTTCCCACTAGAAAAAGCCCTGTCAAGAGCAGGTTTTATTTCAGCAGGGTCCTCAACTTTTTCTCCATAACCGTGTAGGGCCTCAGCCATGCGATCAAACTCTGTAAAACCTAATTCTCTACCTGGTTTCCTCTTCCCCGGCGTTCGAGCAGTCCATCCCTCGTTATTACTTATAACAGTCACCACTGGCAGGTTGTGGCGCACCGCAGTGTCAATTTCCATCGCATTCATTCCCATCGATCCATCACCGTGTAAGACAAGAACTTGCTTATCTGGTTTGGCGACTTGGGCACCTATCCCATACGGTAATCCAACCCCCATCGTACCAGTCACTCCGGAGTTCAAGCGATGACCCGGCACATATGTAGATATTGATTGTCTACCAAAATGCAAAATCTCATTTCCGTCAACCGATATAATCGCGTCTCTATCCAAAAATTCGTCTATTTCTTTACAAAGTCTCAAAGGGTGAATGGGTGTTTGGTCAGAATTCAACAGTGGAGCGCTCTGAGCCATCCTTTTTTCGTCTGCTTCACGCAACCCCACAATCCAAGGAGATTCTAAAGCCCCTGCAAAGTCCGGACTTCTTTGCTGAGCTGCCTCCAGCAACTGGCCCATAACAGCCTTTGCATCGCCAAAAATACCCATTTCTATGTCTCGGTTATGCCCAAGTTCACTTTCATTAATATCGATCTGAATAATCTTTGCATTGGGAGAAAAGCGTTGCCCGTAATTCATCATCCAGTTCATTCTAGTACCAACGACCAAAATTACGTCTGACTCTCTCATAGCGGTAGACCTGGCTCCTTGGAAGGAAACGGCATGGTCTTCTGGAATCAGTCCCCTAGACATCGGAGCTGTATAAAATGGGATGCTTGTGATGTCCACAAAACTCTCCAACTCAGGAGCAGCTCCCGAGAAAAATGCTCCCCCACCAGCAAATATCATCGGCTTTTCCGCATCAGCGATGAGAGAAATAGCCCTTTCAATATCTCCAGAGGTAGCCACAGGCCTAGTTCGCTCTACAGCTCGAGAAGGCGCGGGCACCGATTCTTCCTCTACCTCTTCGTATAGCACATCGCCACCACAATCAATATACACAGGTCCTGGTCTACCGCTCTGAGATTGACGATAAGCGGTGCTGACGATTTCCGGAAAACGCGAAGCCATTGTTGGCCTATGCCAATACTTGCATAAAGGCTGCATTATACCTACCTGGTCCACCTCTTGAAATGTATCCCTACCTATTTCATGAACAGCGCTTGCTCCCCCTAGAACCACCATGGGAGCACAATCAATAGAGGCGGTATAAACGCCGGTCAATAGATTTAAAGTACCCGGTCCAGAGGCAGCCATGACCACACTGGGTTTTCCAGTAACTCGAGAGTAGGCGTGTGCCGCCATAGCAGCCGCCTGTTCATGTCTAAAGTCTATAGTCCTGATACCTACATCTTGACATTCCATTATGGTGTCAAAATTGGGTCCTCCCATCAGATAGAAAAGGGTATCAACTCCTTCTTCCTTTAAGGTCCTAGCAATGAGATAATTACCGCTTACTTTTGCCATTCAAAATCTCCTGAAAGTCATAATTAAATGAATTAACAGGGGCAAGGTTACCATAGACCCAAAAAAAGCTACAAAGCCAATAGCTCAGTAAGAATTCACACCATCTTCAAAGCTCTTGATGCTGCTTGCATTTCGGCTCGATTTCTACTAGTTCCCTTTCCGGTAGTAATAACCTTTTCGCCTATCAAAACCTCTACTACGAACGTAGGTTCATGATCGGGCCCTTCTTTAGAAATAACCCGATAATGAGGGGGCACGGAACATTTGGCCTGGACAGCCATTTGCAACTTTGTTTTTGAATCATGTTGACTGTCGATTAATTCGGCATTTCTAGCTTTTATATCTATACTTTCCAAGATAAAATTCTTTGCAACCTCAAACCCACCATCTATAAATAAAGCCCCTACCAAGGCCTCGAATGCATTCGCCAAGTTAGAATCTTTATCTCGTCCACCAGAAGCATCTTCCCCTTTTCCCAACACTAGATATGGTCCTATTCCTAACAGTCTGCTTAGTTCAGCTAGAGCGGCTCCACTTACAATGTTTGACCTAAATTGTGTTAAGGCTCCCTCAGGGTGGTTGGGGTATTTGGCGTATAAATATTGCCCTACTACAGCATCCAGAACCGCATCTCCTAAAAACTCAAGGCGTTCATTAGATTGAATATCCAGACCTTTAGATTCGTTAACCCACGAGGAATGTGTCATGCTAAGTCTAAATAGACTTTGATCATCAAACCTATTTTCGATATTGGGAAACATTCAGTGAAACAACCTAATGTTTATACTGCGCCTTTAGGCCAAGGTGGCTGAGGTCGCTTTACTTCCCCTATATAGGGCCTACTTTCAAACAACCCCAAAAAGTACTTGAAGGCATCTACTGATTCTTCTTCAGGAGGAATAAATGTTTTCAGATAGGCAGATTGTCCATTGTCGAAAATAAAAGTTGGAGTTCCAAAGGCTCCGTGAACCTCAGTGGCCTCGGTATGATCCTTTGCGATTATGTCTACGAGCTCAGAATCTTTCATATCAGATTGAAATTTCTCTACATCCAACCCACATTCTTCTGCTATTTGAATAAACAAAGATTCGTCATTCAATGGAGCCCTATCCCCGCCGTGTCTGGCTGTAAGAAGCGCAAGGAAAAATTTATTGAATAATTCTGGGCCTTGTCTTTTCGCTGCCTCTCCTGCAATCGAAGCCATTAAAGATCTGGTAGAGGTAAAATCCTCTTCCTCCCAAACACGCCAATCTCCTGGATCTTTTGCGTTTATTTGCTGAAGCGAAAAGTTTCTCCAATTAAGTTGAAGGCCTTCACCGTAATGTTCTTTGACTTTATCCAGCCACACGGCCGCATTGTAAACAAAAGGTCAAGCAAAATCGAAAAATACGTCGAATTCCATTTTATCCATGTGAATCTCCCGTCTTTGTAAGTACAGTGGAGCTAGTTTACCGTAAAATATAAATATGGATATGATCAAGTCTTAATATGCGGTGTTTCCCCTGAAGGGCAGCAATTTTGATTTATAGAGATTTTAACGGTGCAATTTGTTTGACACTTTTTTCACAAATGATTACTCTTTAATGCCTATATTTTGTCTATAACCGAAGCAAAAACAACACACCAGAACCCTCTCAAAAGGATTTCTGTATGCTGGAAAGAAACAGTGAAGCAGTTGAATACGCTCTCAGAGAAGCACGGGAAAATGACGTAAAATTTATCCGTCTATGGTTCACCGATATTTTAGGCAAAATCAAAGGCTTCGCTATTACCGTTGAAGAACTAGAAAATGCCCTGACAAGGGGCATGGGGTTTGACGGATCCGCGATTGAGGGCTATGCAAGAGAAGATGAAAGAGATCTGTATGCTCTCCCCGACCCTACAACTTTCAACATATTGCCCTGGCGGCCAAAAACTAACGCCGTTGCGAGAATGTTCTGTGACATTGTGACACCTGATGAAAAACCATTCGAAGGGGACCCACGAAATGTTCTAAGAAGAAATCTGAAAAGGGCTTCAGACAAAGGTTACACCTACTACGTAGCCCCTGAAATTGAATATTTTTATTTCAAAGACGAAAAAAGTACGGATTTCCTAGACTCAAGTGAATATTTTGACCAAATAACTCCCAATCCAGGAACCGACCTTAGAAGAGAAACCGTTCTCACTCTTGAAGAATTAGGTATACCTGTTGAATCAAGCCACCATGAAGCAGCACCAAGTCAACACGAAATAGACTTAAGGCATACCGATGCCTTAACGATGGCCGATACTGTCATGACTTACAAATTAGTTGTTAAAGAGATCGCCTCAAGTCATGGATACTTCGCCTCTTTCATGCCGAAACCTGCCTCAGGCATTAACGGAAATGGGATGCACACGCAAATGTCTTTGTCCAAAGGGGACGAAAACATTTTTTATGGAGAACATGACCTACATCGCCTCTCCGATACCGGCCGTCAATTCTGCGCTGGTCTCTTAAGGCATGCAAGAGAAATAACATTAGTAACCAACCAATGGGTGAATTCGTATAAACGTCTTGTTCCCAGTTATGAAGCCCCCACTTATGTGACCTGGGCCGAAGTCAACAGATCAGACTTAATCAGAATCCCATCATATAAACCAGGGAGAGAGTCCTCTCGGAGGATAGAATACCGGGCACCGGATCCTGCTTGCAATCCATATCTCGCATTCAGCGTGATGTTGTCTGCAGGACTGGAAGGAATAGAAAAGCAATACGAATTACCTCAATCTTTAGAAAAAAGCGCTCACGATATGACAAGTTTTGAGCTTGAAAAGTTAGGAATAGAATCATTACCAGGAAACCTTTGGGAAGCAATTCAGGTCACAGAACAAAGTGACTTGGTTAAAAAAGCTCTTGGCCAGGACGTTTTTAACAGTTTCATAGAAAATAAAAAAATTGAATGGGATAGATACAGTGGCCAAATCTCCCAGTATGAATTAGACAGGTATTTACCCACCCTATAACGGAGTTTGAAATATAATCCAAATGAAAAGACCGTACCAACACCCTGATTTGCCGCGACCTACTAAACAAGGTCTTTATGATCCTGCTTTCGAACATGATGCCTGTGGTGTGGCGATGGTGGCCAATATAAAAGGCATGAAATCACACCAAATCGTAAAGCAAGGTCTCGAAGCATTAACCAATTTAGAGCACAGGGGAGCTGCAGGAGCCGACCCTGAAACAGGAGACGGGGCTGGAATACTGATCCAAATGCCAGATGACTTCTTTAGATCACTACCAAACACATGGAATGCCAATTTACCAAAGTTAGGAAAATATGGAGTAGGAATGACCTTCCTACCCATGGATATCGAAGTTTCAAATAAATGTAAGCAAATAATAGAAAAGTGCATCTCCCAGGAAAATATGGATTTGTTGCATTGGCGAACAGTTCCGGTAGACCCCACCAAAATCGGAGTTTTAGCTAATCAATCCAGACCTACAATTGAACAGTTCTTTGTGAAGTCGGAAAATGAAATCGACGAACAGGCCTTCGAAACAAAATTATTTGTCCTAAGACGTTCTATTGAAAAAGCAGTAGCTGAAGCGATCTCTCCGGACCATGAGGAAGATTTTTATATCTGCTCATTGTCCTGTAATAAAATAGTTTACAAAGGTCTCGTGATGACCCATCAGCTGGAAGGTTTTTATCCAGATTTAGTTGATCCCAACTTCAAGACTTCCTTTTCATTGGTGCACTCAAGATTTAGTACTAATACCCTGGGAACTTGGAAACTCGCACACCCATACAGGTTTGTCATACACAATGGTGAAATTAATACCCACAGAGGAAACGTCAACTGGATGTCCTCCAGGGAAAAGGTTTTCGAATCCGATGCCATAGGGGATAGCATAGAAAAAATCACACCTGTCATACGGCCAGATCAGAGTGATACAGCATCCCTCGATAACGCTCTGGAACTATTGCTGTCAACTGGCAGATCAATAGAGCACGCGATGATGATGCTAATACCGGAAGCGTGGGGCGATCACATTCCCATGGATCAAACCAAAAAGGATTTCTATGAATATCACGCCAGTATGATGGAACCCTGGGACGGCCCTGCACTTGTAATTGGTACGGACGGGAAAAAGGTATGCGCCGTTCTAGACAGAAATGGGTTAAGACCTTGCAGATATCTGGTCACAAGTGATGATCTGTTAGTGATGGGATCCGAGACAGGCATAATCGACATACCTGCGGAAAAAGTGCTGTTCAAAGAAAGAATATACCCTGGACGCATGTTCCTGCTGGACACAGAAAAAGGGGAAATAATTAATGATTCAGAGCTAAAAAAGAACCTATCCGGACAAAAGCCTTATGGAGAATGGTTAGAAAAAAATCGAGTGTTTTTGGAAGATTTGCCGACTGGTCCTGATTTGACGTCATATGGCCAGGAAGATCTTAAAAAAAGACAAAACACTTTCGGATACACCTTGGAAGATTTTCGCATCATTATGGAACCAATGGCTACTAATGCCTATGAGCCTACGGGCTCCATGGGCAATGATGTGCCACTGGCATTTCTTTCGGACAAAAGCCCCATTTTATTTAATTATTTCAAACAACTTTTTGCCCAAGTTAGTAACCCTCCATTAGATGCGATCAGAGAAGAATTGGTAACTTCCCTTAGAGCAACCATAGGTGAAGAAAGGAATCTATTTGCGGAAACTCCCGAACATTGCCATCAAATAACCCTAAAAAGACCCGTCATTGACAACGAAGAACTTTCAAAAATACGAGCTTGCACCTTGGACGGACTACGTTCTGTGACCATAGACATCGTTTTTGACCCACGTGATGCAAATGGCCTTAAAACAGCGCTGAATGAAATCCAAACGAAATCCTCAGAAGCAATTCAAAACGGTGCAAATATCATCATTTTATCTGACAGAGGAATTAACGAAGAAAAAGCCCCAATACCAAGTCTATTGGCAACATCAGGTGTTCACCATCATTTAATAAAAGAAGGGGTACGCAGCAAGGTTGGTATTGTGGTGGAAACGGGAGAAGCACGGGAAGTAACACATTTCGGATTACTTATTGGGTTTGGGGCAGGAGCAATTAACCCGTATCTTGCATTCGAAACTATAGCTGACCAGATAAATAACGAAGAATATCTGATTGATATAAACCCTAAAGAAGCAATCGAGAATTTCCTTGTGGCATCCCAAAAAGGTGTTTTGAAAATAATGTCCAAAATGGGTATTTCCACCATTCAAAGTTATAGAGGAGCACAAATATTTGAGGCAGTTGGTTTAAACCAAAAGACGGTTGAAGAATACTTCACAGGGACTCCGTCACGAGTTGGCGGAATAGGACTCAAAGAACTTCAAACCGAAGCTGTAACCCGACACACTGCTGGTTTTGGAAACGCCAAATCAGAAAGGAACCTTGAAGCCGCTTTGGAGATAGATCCAGGCGGACAGTACCAATGGAGACGAGATGGTGAATTTCACATGTGGAATCCAACCACAATATCCTCCCTACAACACGCCGTCAAAACCAATAGCTGGAATTCGTATGAAGAATTTGCTAAAAATGTAGATGATGAGAGCAAAAAGTTAAGTACCATCAGAGGTCTGTTAGATTTCAAATTCACACAAAACTCTATTTCTATTGATGAAGTAGAACCCGCTTCAGAAATAGTGAAGCGGTTTGCTACCGGCGCAATTTCATTAGGTTCTATAAGTCGAGAGGCCCATGAAACTATGGCTATCGCAATGAACCGAATTCAAGCAAGAAGCAATACAGGTGAAGGTGGAGAAGACTCCACCCGTTACATACCTGACGCTAATGGAGACTCTCGAAATAGTGCCGTAAAACAAGTGGCATCAGGCCGATTCGGCGTAACGATAAATTATCTGTCAAACGCAAAAGATCTACAAATTAAGATGGCCCAAGGCGCAAAGCCAGGCGAAGGTGGCCAGTTACCTGGACACAAAGTTGACGATTATATCGGCGGAGTAAGAAATTCCACTCCAGGCGTGGAGCTCATATCACCTCCCCCACACCATGATATCTACTCAATAGAAGACCTTGCCCAACTAATTCATGATCTTAAAAGTTCCAACCCTGAAGCTCGTATCCACGTCAAACTTGTTGCTGAATCCGGAGTTGGAACGATTGCGGCAGGAGTCTCAAAAGGCCATGGTGATGTGGTTCTGATAAGTGGACACAGTGGGGGTACAGGGGCATCTCCAGAATCCTCAATTAAACATGCTGGATTACCGTGGGAGTTGGGAGTAGCAGAAACTCAACAGGTCTTGGTAATGAACGATCTGAGAGGCAGAATAGTTGTCCAAACAGACGGTCAAATAAAGACAGGACGAGATGTGGCGATAGCTTGTCTATTAGGTGCCGAAGAATTTGGTCTTGCCACAGGACCTTTGATATCTATGGGATGCATAATGCTAAGAAAATGCCATCTGAATACCTGTTCAGTTGGGATTGCCACTCAGGATCCAGATCTTCGCAAGAAATTTGCAGGTCAACCTGAACATGTCATCAACTATTTTTTCTTCATTGCTGAACACTTAAGAAAAATAATGGCGGATTTAGGCCTAAAAACTGTCAACGAAATGATTGGACGGGTCGATCTATTGGATTCCAGAGCCGCGATTGATCATTGGAAAACTGAAGGGTTAGAGTTGTCTCACCTCCTTCACATGCCTGTAGTTCCAGAAGGCGTAGCTAGGCACTGTGTCACGACTCAAGACCATGGACTTGAAAAGGCATTGGACAACACTCTAATTAAAGAAGCCGATGAAGCTTTAAAAAATGCGTCCAAAGTGTCGATAACCAAGACCATAAACAATTCCCATAGGACTGTAGGAACCACTTTGAGTCACAAAATCGCGAAAGCATATGGTGAGGATGGCCTACCAAATGAAACGATAAAGTTAGATTTTGAGGGCTCAGGAGGACAGAGTTTTGCTGCTTTTCTGAGCAAAGGTATATCCATACATTTAAAAGGAGACGCAAACGACTATTTTTGCAAAGGGCTTTCTGGAGGTCACGTAACTATAGAACCTCCAAGTGAATCAAGATTCATTCCAGAAGAAAATATAATTATTGGCAATGTAGCGTTGTATGGCGCAACTGGAGGGCAGGTTTTTATAAGAGGTATAGCTGGTGAAAGATTTGCTGTCCGAAATAGTGGTGCGGAAACGGTTGTAGAAGGAGTCGGAGACCACGGCTGCGAGTATATGACAAGAGGTAAGGTAGTGATATTGGGCCCAACCGGAAGAAATTTTGCAGCTGGTATGAGCGGAGGAGAAGCGTACGTTCTCGATGAGTCAGGAAATTTTGAATCTCTTTGCAATAAAGGATTAGTAGATTTAGACCCGGTAACAACGGTTGACGACATAGCCAATTTAAAAAGGCTTATAGAAACACATAAAAACCAAACCGGCAGCCAAAATGCTGCTCGTATATTAGAAAACTGGAATGACAGTTTGAACAAATTCGTGAAAGTGATGCCACGAGACTACAAACGCGTTCTCGCAGAAAAAAAATAAATCAGAAAACAGGGCAATATTAGTTAATGGGCAAACCAACAGGTTTCAAAGAATTCAAAAGATCAACTCCAGATAGGTTCCCTATATCTCTTAGATTAGGCAACTATGAGGAATTTTATAAAGAATGGGACGAAAAAGATGCTCAAGATCAGGGAAGCAGATGTATGAACTGTGCGGTACCGTTTTGCATGGGCGGGTGCCCTCTTGGAAACATCATCCCGGATTTTAACGACCTCGTTTATAAAGGCAAATGGGAAGAAGCCTTAAAAGAACTGCATTCTACCAACAACTTCCCCGAGTTTACTGGAAGAATATGCCCTGCCCCTTGCGAAGCATCATGTGTACTTAACATAAACGAAGACCCCGTGACCATCGAATATATAGAAAAAGAAATCGTAGATAGAGGATGGCGAGAAGGCTGGATAAGTTCCTCTCCACCTGAAACCCGTACAGGCAAGAAAGTAGTGGTGGTCGGATCCGGCCCAGCTGGATTAGCTTCGGCGCAACAACTAAACAGAGCCGGCCACAAAGTTACGGTATATGAAAAAAATGATAGGATCGGCGGTCTTTTACGATTAGGAATCCCAGACTTCAAATTAGAAAAGAAAATTGTACAAAGACGGGTAGACCAAATGGTACGTGAAGGAATCACATTCATCACTAATTCCTACATTGGAAAAGATATCTCAATAAAAAGTTTGATTGACGAGAATGATGCGGTCCTACTCACTGGAGGGTCCACTATTCCGAGGAATCTACCGGTGGATGGAAGAGAGCTAAGTGGTGTTCATTTCGCGATGGATTTTCTAACTCAGCAAAATAAAATCAACAGTGGTGACACTGTCGACCCGTCAGAAAGGATATCCGCCGAAGGGAAAAGAGTGGTGGTTCTTGGTGGAGGAGATACAGGTTCAGATTGCCTTGGAACCGCCCATCGCCAAGGAGCCGAAATAATCCACCAACTCGAATTGTTACCACAACCTCCCACGGACAGACAAGACGGTGACATGTGGCCCGATTGGCCTATGACTTTAAGAACTTCTTCATCTCACGAAGAAGGAGGGGTCAGAGACTACAACATTCTCACGAAGAAATTTTCCGGTAAAAATGGGAAATTGGAAAAATTACACGGAGTCAGATTGGAATGGGGAGAACCAGATGAAAGCGGTCGCCCAAAAATGATCGAAATTGAAGGAAGTGAATTTGAGCTGGAAGCTGATCTCGTGCTTTTAGCTATGGGATTTCTACATCCGGAACATGAAGGAATGCTAACTGACGCTGGAATCGAATTAGACGGCCGCGGGAATGTAGAAACCGACGAAAACAAAATGACGAGCGTTCCCGGTGTTTTTGCCGCAGGAGATATGTCCAGAGGCCAATCACTAGTGGTCTGGGCTCTGGCAGAGGGAAGAGAGGCTGCACGTGGAGTAGACCAATATTTGATGGGATCATCCACTTTGCCTAGATCCGCAAGTACCTATTAGGTCCTTTATAACAGTCAAACAAAATCGGATGAGACGAATTACTAAAAACTAGGAGGATCCTATGAGTAAACTAAAGGTCGCTATGATATCCAGGAGCACACCTGAGACTGGTCTGGTAGAACAACAGCTAGAAGGAATCGATTGTGATTTTGACACGTACGTGTGTCAAAGTGAAGGTGAAACAATAGAAGCTGTAAAAGGGGCCGATGTAATCATTAACCAAGGCGTGCCAATGCCTAACACGGTGATAGATGAAATAGATTCAGCACAGGCGATAGTCAGTTTTGGACATGGGTTCAATCACATAGATCATGAGTCAGCTACTGAAAATTCCGTTATGGTAGTAAATACGGCAGGTTTTTGCACAGAAGAGGTTTCAAACCACGCGATAATGTTCATACTATCTTGTGCAAAAAAACTAACCATACTCAATGATCTAACAAAAGAAGGTAAATGGGGTGTTGAAACTGCTCCCGTTATTTCTAATATGGTGCCCGTCACAGACCAAACTCTTGGCCTTGTATCACTAGGCAACATAGGAAGAGCCGTCGCTAGAAAAGCACAGGCCTTAGGCATGGACGTTATTGCGTACGACCCCTACGTCCAACCTTGGATAGCGAGAGAATACCGTGTCGAATTAGTCGGCTCTCTTAAGGAACTTGCATCAAGATCTGATTTTGTTTCCATGCACACCCCACTGAACAATCAAACTAGGAATTTAGTAGGTGCTGATTTCTTCTCTGCGATGAAACCAACTGCTTATTTCATTAATACTTGTAGAGGAAGCACTGTTGACGAAGAAGCCTTAATAAAGGCACTAAAAAATAACGAATTTGCTGGAGCTGGTCTAGATGTTTTTGACATTGAACCTACCACAGATAACCCACTATTCCATATGGACAATGTCATGGTAACACCCCACTCAGCGGGGACATCAAACAGAGCGATAGTGGCCGCCCAAGTACAGGTTGGCCAGGAGGCTGCCCGACTGTTGAAGGGATCTTGGCCTATGTCGCTAGTTAATCCTGAAGTCCGATCTGGTATTGAAATTCGCTCCCTAGCCACGAGAGACTAAAAGTCACATATTTTGGCTGCCATTGTTTTTAGAAAATGGCGAACTCCACTTCCGTCAATAGTGGCAGCCAAACCACAAATCTAATCGACGGTTAAAACAAGTTTACCGAAGAAATCTAAACCTTCCATATCTTCGTGGGCCCTTCTTGCATCCTGCAAAGAATACTCTGAGTCCACTACCCCTTTTATGGTCCCTTGGCCCGCGTGGTAAATAATCTGTTCCAAATCTTCACTCCGCCCCATAAATACCCCAAACATCGTTAGGTGGTTAATAAACATTAGTCCCATCTGCAACTCTGCTTTATAACCAGAAGTTACTCCGCATATCCCATATCTTGCTCCTTTAGCAAGCCGCCTGTTAGCGGCGTTCCATATATCCGTTCCAACGTGATCTATTACAACATCAACCCCCCTTCCCCCGGTTATATCCTTCAATCGCTGAGAAACATCTTCTGATTTGTAATTAATCACATGATCTGCTCCCAATGCAGCTGCCTTATTTGCCTTTTCAGGGGTGCTAGTAGTTGTAATAACCGTTGATTTGGCAACATTCTTCGCAACTTGTATAGCAGCGGTGCCAACCCCACTAGAGGCCGACGGAACCAATGCTGTTTCCCATGGCTTCAAGTTTGACCTTCGGACAAGAATATTCCAACTTGGCATGAATACGGTTGGCAGGGAAGCAGCTTGCACATAGCTTAAGGAAGTTGGAATCGGAAAGGCACTGGAGGCAGGCACTACAGCAAATTCTGCATATCCTCCTCTAGTCGCCGAGCCAACCATCCCTGCTTTATCGCAATATTCGCTTTGATTAGATTGGCAATGACTACACTGCATGCAAGTAATTCTTGGGTTCACAACAACTCGGTCCCCTACCGAGACTTTCGTAACATTAGATCCGACATCTACGATTTCACCAGAAACATCCGCACCCAGTACATGAGGTTCTTGAAGATCCATCTTAGTTCCACGAACTCCAGCCCTGGTATAAACATCCAATCGATTAAGTGCACAAGCTCGGACCTTGATCTTCACCTCATTTTCGTTAGGAACCGGTTCTGGTAGATCCCCATACTGCAATACCTCAGGACCACCATGTTCAGTAAAATAAACGGCCTTCATCTATATCCCCTTATAAAAAATTTCTCATATTTAAAAAAGAACATCGTTTCCGATACCGGAAAATTCGCTATTCTGCGGCACATTGTATCCTTAGCAATAACCAGTTGCTACGAGATAACAGAAGACTTTTATTTTAAGTGCTAATGGGGTATTTCATGATAATTGACAGCCACACTCATATTCTTCCTCCCGATATCCTCAAAAGAAAAGAACACTATATCCGTAAGGATCTAACGTTCAAAACCCTGTTCGTTTCAAAAAATTCAACAATAGCTACTATAGAAGCATTGATCAGTACAATGGATCAATGTGGAATATCAAGCTCAGCAGTTTTAGGAATGGGATGGAAAGACGATGGCCTTAATTCCTATGTGAATGATTACATCATAGAAAGCTCACTCAAATATCCCAAACGGATCTATCCATTCACCGGTATAAATCCGTCTTCAAAAACCCTAGGATTACAAGAAGCTCGAAGGTGCGTGGAGCTAGGAGCCTATGGGTTTGGCGAGGTGCATCCGTCATTCCAAAATTTCGATTTGGGAGACAATGAACTAATGTCAGAATACATGAACCTACTTGAATGCAAAGACCTACCTATATTGATACATTGTTCTGAGCCTGTGGGACATCAATACCCAGGAAAAGGTGTTTCAGGATTCAAGATGATTGAGACCTTCGTTACCAATTTTCCGAATAACAAAATAGTGTTGGCACACTGGGGTGCCGGATTACCTTTTTTCGAATTAATGCCTGAAGTTAAAGCGGCTTTCAAAAAAGTATATTATGACTCCGCAGCCTCTCCATTTTTATACGGCTCAAATGTTTTTTCGGATGTAGTAAACCTTGTTGGTGTTGAAAAAATATTATTCGGAAGTGATTACCCTGTAATCACTCAAAATAGAGTTCTTAAAGACTTGGAGAAAAACTCGTTAACCCAAAGCCAAATGAAGTCTATTATGGAAACTAATTTTAAAAATTTAATAGGCTCCAGCTTACCAATATTTTAGTTATAAAATTAATATTCAGTAAGCATTTCCCGGTTGTTAAATTTGTCACAATCCTGTTATAATTTTCTCCATTCAAACACCGAAGGGCGGTGGAAAAGAGGAGAAAAAATGTCCGAGAATTCGTA